>NZ_QKRS01000002.1:4346-478082 GCF_024261405.1 Pseudomonas sp. FBF18
GGTGCATGAGGAGCGGTCGGGCTGGGCAAGGCAGGTAGGGCTGAATAACCCGCTACGGTTTCAGGGCCAGTATCACGACCGGGAGACTGGGCTGCACTACAACCGGTATCGGTACTATGATCCGGGGGTGGGGCGGTTTGTTAGCAAGGACCCGATTAGTTATTCGGGTGGGTTGAACCTGTACCAATACGCACTAAATCCGACGGATTGCGTTGATCCATTGGGTTTGGCGGGGCGAAAAGTAGCTAAACCTCGTATTGATCCTGGCAATCGAAAAGAAGGCTGGCAACATATTGATGAGCGGCATGTGAGTGGCACCCATCCAGGGGGCCATGGCGACCTGTTTCCTGAGGGGACAACGCAAGAACAAATTCAGACGGCATGTGAGTGTCTTGTGAAAAAGGGTAATAGAGTTTCTGATCCTAGTAGCAGAATGCAAATCTATGAGAAGCGCATAAAAATAAATGGTCGCACCGACCGAGTTCGTGGTGTATTCGACTCTCATGATGGAAATAGGACAATTACGGTTTTCCCTGTTAGAGGAGGCTAATAGTTATGGAGTTCTACATTTCGAGATCCGAAGAGGGCGGTGAGCCAGAAGGATTTGACATGGGGGATATGAGGCTTTCCTCTGGCGATCAAGGTATAGACTCCAAGGATGATTCAAGATTTCGGATGATGATATATTTGTCAATTACCTCCTTAATTGATGGCTTGGTGAAATTGAAAAGCACAAAATCTTTTGAATTTATCGGAGTTGATTCATCTTTTGCGTTATTATTTAAGATTAAAGGAGAAAGGCTTTCTATTTTTTATCAGGGTCGTTTTTTTGCCGAAGCTAGTTATCGTGTTTTTTTAGGGGTTATTGATCGTGAAGTCGATAGGTTCCTTGGTGAAGAAGGAATTTCTATTGTCGATCCGGTTTTTGGGGACGTGGAGGCTTCTAGGAAAAAAATCAAATCCTCAATCAACACTAAATAGAACGTGTGGCAGTTTCCGTTGGTTACGACGGTGAGACCAGGCTGCATTACAACCGGTATCGGTACTATGATCCGTGGTAGGGCGATTTAGTGGGCAGAGCCCGATTAGTTGTTCGCGTGGATTGAATATGCAATGCCGCGCCCCGGTGTTTTACATTAAAAATACATATGCTGAGATTCAAATAGATGAAGTTACACGGGTTGTACGCAAAGATAATAAAAAAAGAAGCCTACAATGATCTGCGTTGCCTGGCAGGCGCGTTCGACGATTTTGAAGAATACCCCATCATTTCACGGGACAGCAGATTAAAAAAATTACAAAGGAAACTCGAGAAAAAAGACATCTCGGATTTTCTGTTGGGGCTTGCTGTTTTCGTATTGAATACCGTACGTGCACTCGCCCGCAGCAATCAAAGGCAGTTAGAGCTGACTGCCATCACCTTCACACGCTTCGATGCCAGCGGTGGCTCCACGTTGGTGCCCCAACTCTTCATATACCCAAGTACTGCAGCCGGCGCACTTCGCCAAACGCTTATCAAGAATCAACCTGAAACGGACTCAATGGAAATGACCAAGGTCAAGCAGCTGTTCACGACCTGCGGCTTCGTTGAGAGCTTCGTTTTTCTAGAGAGCAGGTTCCTTGACCACGCCTGCAACGAGGAACTTGTACGTATTTATGCCATCCCTCGACAGACGATGTAGCGCATGCCTGAGGGGTAGGGGTTCGATGCGCTTGCCGGCACTCCGCTGACACCTTGCCGTCAAGCGCAAAGCCGCTAGAAGCCCCGCTTCTGGGTTGATCAATTCGCTATATATTTTTGTGTACAGCGTTGTAACGTCCTGTGAACAACGCTAGCATTCCTGCCGTTTGGCCCTGTGCCATCCCGCTTTCCCCCCTTTAGCAACCACCGGCTGATCACCTCCTGGGGAGGTCGTGACCAGAAAAACCGTCGGCCGCTATATAAAATAATACACAACGTCGCCCGGGCGCCGCCTACGTCAAGGCCGACACAGGAGCAGCAATGAAGCCGCTAACACCGCACGCCCTGCTGGTTGCCGTCGCAGCCCTGGGCGCCGAATCCGCCCTCGCGGAGCAGAAAAACACCTTCACCCTCGGCGAAATCCAGATCTCCGCGCCCCAGGACGAAACCCTGTCCACCGGCGGCTCGGTCATCGACCTGAAGGACATCCGCCTGCACGACCGCGAAACCGTCGCCAGCGCGCTCACCCTGGCCCCCGGCGTCAACCTGGGCTATATCGGCGGTCGCGCCGAGCAAGTGGTGTTCGTGCGCGGCTTCGATCGCCTGCAGGTGCCGGTGTATATCGACGGCATCCCCACCTACGTGCCCTACGACGGCAACATCGACCTGGGCCGCTTCACCACCTACGACCTGTCGCGCATTCAGGTGGACAAGGGCTTTGCCTCGCTGCTGTACGGCCCCAACACCCTGGGCGGGGCGATCAACCTGGTTACCCGGCGCCCGGTGCAGGAATTCGAAGGCGAAGTGGGCGGGGGGCTTGAGCTGACCGATCACGGCAACGTGAACGCCTACCGCACCTACGCCAACGTGGGTTCCAACCAGGGCGCGTGGTGGATGCAGGGCGGGGTGTCGTATGTGGATTACGACTACACCCTGCTGCCCGACGACTTCAAACCCACCAACAACCAGCAAGGCACCGGCCGGCGCGAGAACAGCGACCACCGCGACACCAAGTTCAGCTTCAAGCTGGGCTTCACCCCCAACGAAACCGATGAATACGTGCTCGGCTACGTTCAGCAGGAGGGCAGCAAGGGCCAGCCCACCTATGCCGGCAAGCTGCCGCCGACCGGCCAGCGCGCACGCTGGTGGGAGTGGCCGCGCTCGGACAACACCAGTGTGTTCATCGCCACCAAAACCGGCTTTGGCGAGCACTTTCTGAAAACCCGCGTGTACCACGACACCTTCAAGAACTCGCTGGAAAGCTTCGCCTACCGCAACGGCGTGGTGGGTAACCTGCAGAAGGGCTTCCCGAGCAAGTACGACGACGAGAGCACCGGCTTCTCGGTGGAAGCCGACCTGGCCCTGACCGAAAACAACCGCCTGGGCATCGCCTACCACTTCAAGGATGACGTGCACCGCTCCCGCGATGGCGACAGCCCGCAAACTCACTTTCGCGACCAGACCCAGTCGATTGCCCTGGAAGACACCCTGCGCCTGAACGAGATTTTCAGCGTGGTGGGCGGCGTTTCCTACAACTACCGCAAGAGCCTGGATGCCGAAAACTACGGCACCACCGCCAGCTCGCCCAAGCAGGCCGTGCTGTACGACGAACCCACCGGCAGCAACGACGCGGTCAACGCGCAGCTCGGCCTGTTCGCCAACACCAACCCGCTGCTGGGCACCGATGACAACGGCCAACTGCGCCTCACCGTGGCGCGCAAAAGCCGCTTTGCGACCATCAAGGACCGCTACTCGACCCGCTTCGGTACGGTCATCCCCAGCCCGGACCTGAAGTCCGAACGCGCCACGCACTACGAGTTCGGCTACAGCGGCCAGGTTGCCCCGCAATGGCAACTGGACGCGGCGCTGTTCGTGGCCAATATCGAAGACTCCATCCAGAAGGTCACCGTGCCCGCGCAGGACAACTGCGCCGCGCCCTGCGGCCAGTTCCAGAACATCGCCAAGGCGCGCAACCAGGGGGTGGAGCTGGGCATCAACGGCGACCTGGGCGAGTGGGAGCTTGCAGCCAACTACACCTTCCTCGACCGCGAGAACCGTAGCGACCGCGACCTGCACCCCACCGACACCCCGCGCCACAGCCTGTTCGGCTCGGCCTCGTGGAACCTCGACGCCTGGAAGCACACCGCCAGCGTGGAGGCGGCCTCGCGTCGCTACAACACCTCCGACGCCACCCAGATGGCACCGGGCTACGCGGTGTACAACCTCAAGACCGGCTACCGCTTCAGCAACGACGTGCTGATCGAGGGCGGCGTGCGCAACCTGTTCGACCGCCTGTACGAGTACAGCGAGGGCTACCCGGAAATGGGCCGCCAATACTTCGTGCAATTCAATGCGCCGCTGTAACCGCTGGCTGGCGGGCCTGCTGCTGGCGTTCAGCGGCCTGCTGAGCGCGGCCCCGCAAAGCGTGGTGGTGATGACCAGCTACCCCGAGGAGGTGATGACGCGGGTGGAGGATGGCTTTGCCCAGGCCCACCCGGAGTATCGCCTGCAGGTCCTCTGGCGCCAGGGCTTCGATGCCTTGCCGTACCTGCTGCAAGCCAGACAGGGCGGGGTGGATGTGTACTGGGCGCCGTCGCCGGGCAACTTCACCCGGCTGGCGAAGGCGGGCAGTTGGCAGCCGCTGGGTATCAGCCTGGAGGGCCTGCCGGCGCAGATCGGCGGCCTGGCGTTGCGTGATCAAAAAAACCTGTACCAGGCGACCGAGCTGGCAGGTTACGGCTTTGCCATCAACGCCGCGTCGCTGGCCGAGCTGGGCGTGCCCACGCCCAAGGACTGGCCCGACCTGCTTGACGCCCGGTTGCGCGGGCGGGTGGCGCTGCCCGACCCGGGCCGGGTCGGGTTTGCCCCGGTGCTGCTGGATATCGTGCTGCGCGCCTATGGCTGGGAGCGCGGCTGGGCCCTGTGGAGCGAGCTGGCCGGGCAGGCGCGGCTGGTCACGCGCGGCGGTACGCTGGTGAGTGACGAAGTCACCAGCGCGCGGGCAGCGGTTGGCTTGTCGATCGACTTCTTCGTCGCCTCGGCCAAGGCCAACGGCGAGCCGGTGGACTTCGTGTACCCGGCCCACAGTGGGCTCAACCCGGCATTCATCGCCATTACCGCAAGCACCCAGGCGCCGGCCGGTGCCCGGGCGTTCGCACGGTACGTGTTGTCCGACGCCGGGCAGGCGCTGCTGGCCGATGCCGACATTCGCAAGCTGCCGGTGCGCCCGAGCGTGTATGCGCAGCTGCCCGCGCAGTACCACGACCCGTTCGTTGCCGCGGGGCTCGGCGCCTATGACTACGGCAACGGCAGCTCGCGCGAACGCCTGGCGCTGATCAGTTCGCTGTTCACCCAATGGCTGGGCCTGCCCCACGAGGCGCTGAACGAACTCTGGACGCGGCTGCACGCGGCCGAAGCGGCGGGGCATGACGTAGCCGCCATACGTCAGCTGTTGACCGCGCCGCCACTGACTGCCGGGCAAGCCGAGGCCAAGCCGTTGCTGGGCCTGTTCGCGGCACGTCAGGACAAGGGCATGGCCCACGAGCCGGCAACCGACCAGGATGCACTGGGCCGCACCGAGATCACCTGGCAATTCCAGGCCGCGCTGCAGCGGGCAGAGGCGGCGCGGTTGCTGGAGGGGCTGGGTCAGTGACCGTTGTGCGCATCGCAGGGCTGTCGATCGGTTTGCTGGTGAGCGCGCTCGCCAGCGCCGATGTCACCCACACCGCGGTCAACCGTGAGGCCTATGCCCAGCCCTTCGCCGGGCTGGACGAAGGCCAGCTGGAGCGCTTCTTTCGCGGGCGCAGCCTGTTCCGGCAGGCGTGGGTGGTCGCGCCGTCTCGCGACGAAGCGGTGGATGGGCTCGGGCCGTTGTACAACCGGGTGTCGTGCATCGCCTGCCACCCCAAGAACGGTCGTGGTCAGGCGCCGCAGCAGGGGGAGGCGATGCGCAGCCTGTTGCTGCGCCTGTCCGTGCCGGGCCGCGATGCCCGCGGCGGGCCGAAGCCTCATCCTGTGTATGGCGACCAGCTCAACGACCAAGGTGTGCCCGGCGTGCCGGGGGAAGGGCGGGCCCATGTGTACTGGGAGGAACACGCG
Organism: Pseudomonas sp. FBF18; assembly: GCF_024261405.1. NCBI lineage: Bacteria > Pseudomonadati > Pseudomonadota > Gammaproteobacteria > Pseudomonadales > Pseudomonadaceae > Pseudomonas > Pseudomonas sp. FBF18. The sequence continues at coordinate 10,126 of NZ_QKRS01000002.1, forward strand.
GTGCCGCTGGGCGATGGCGAAACCGTGATGCTGCGCACGCCGCGTGTCGAACTGCGCGAGCTGGCCTATGGGCCACTGGACGGGGTGTTGACCTCGGCGCGGGTGGGCTCGCCGGTATTCGGCCTCGGTTTGCTGGAGGCCATCGAGGCCAGCGCGCTGCAGGCCATGGCGGCTGAAGCCAAGCCCGACGGCGTGACCGGGCGCGTCAATCAGGTGTGGAGTGTGGAGCGACAGCGTGCCGAGGCGGGCCGCTTTGGCCTCAAGGCCAACCAGCCCGACCTGCGCCAACAGATCGCCCACGCCATGCTGGGCGACCTGGGCATCACCTCCTCGCTGGCTCCTGAGCAGAACTGCACCCCTGCCCAACAGGCCTGCGCGCAGGCGCCCCACGGCGGCGAGCCGGAGCTGGACGCGATGCAGCTTGGTGACCTGCATTTCTACCTCGCCCACCTGGCCGTGCCTGCGCGCCGGCAGCAGGCCGAGCCTGCGGTTGTGCAGGGTAAAAAACTGTTTGCCGCGATTGGCTGCACGGCCTGTCACCGGCCCGAACTGGTCACGGGCACACACCCGCTGTACCCGGCGCTGAGCCAGCAACGGATCGCGCCGTACACCGATTTGTTGTTGCACGACATGGGCGAGGGGTTGGCCGATGGCCGTGAGGACTTTCTCGCCAACGGCCGCGAGTGGCGCACCCCTGCGCTGTGGGGGCTTGGGTTGGGTGAGCGGATCAACCCCGGCAGTGGCTACCTGCACGACGGCCGAGCGCGCACGCTGGAGGAAGCCATCGTGTGGCATGGAGGTGAAGCGCAAGTGGCCCGGCAGCGCTATGTAACGCTGGGGGCGAAGGAACGGGCGGCGATTCGGGCGTTTCTTGAGTCGCTGTAGGGCGCTGGACCCAAGGCGATCATCTCTCAGTGACGGGAGCGCGATTCAGCGTGAGAAGGCCAGGGCATGAAGCCCTGGCCAATCGCAACCGTCACTTTTTCTTTTTCGCAGGTTTATCTGCCTTGTCCGACTTCTTGGCCTTCTCGGGCTTGCTGTCCGATTTTTTTGCAGATTTCTTGGGTTCGGCATCTTTTTTCTTGTCTTTCTTTTCTTTCTTTTCAGAGGCTTTGGAAAGAGCCGATGCCGCAGCTGATTTCTTTGCCGATGATGACTTCTTGTCTTTCAAATCCTTGCTGGCTTTTGAAGACCCGTCTTTGCTTTTCTTCTCGTCCTTAGCCACGTTGACCACCTCTGATAGCGCTTGCCGGTATTGGCACGTTGCCTGTGGGATCATCCACATGCTGATCATTAGGCGAGTTCGCCCAGAGGCGGTTCAAATTATTTGAGGCGCTGGGCAGGGCCTTGGCGGATGTTGCGTCAGGTACCGGGGCTTGGCATGCCCGGCAAGCTGGGCCAAGCTTGCATGGGCCTGCAGCAGTTGCTCTACTACGGGCCTTTCATCGATAGCGCTGATGATTACTATCAAAGGGCCCGCCTGTCGGCGCGGTAAAACCCGCTTGTATAATCGCCTTCGATTTTTCCCCGCTTTCCGCGCCTGCTCAAGGCGTCATTTCCCCCATGGAACCCAGCACCATGCCAAGCGCAAGCCAGGCCCCTAGCGGCCTTCCCGAACACAATCAACAGAGCGTCAAACAGCAGTGGCTGGCGATTCTCTCGGTCGCGGTGGGCGCCTTTGCCCTGGTGACCAGCGAGTTTCTGCCGGTGGGCGTACTCAACGATGTCGCCAGCGACCTGGGCATCAGTGCCGGTCATGCCGGCCTGATGGTGACGCTGCCCGGCATCATGGCCGCACTCGCCGCGCCCTTGCTGTCGGTGGGCATCGGCGCGATGGACCGGCGCTACCTGCTGATCGGCCTGACCCTGATCATGATCATCGCCAATGCGGTGGTGGCCTACGCCACCGACTTCAGCCTGCTGCTGTTCGGCCGTGTGCTGCTGGGGGTGAGCATCGGCGGGTTCTGGGCCACGGCCATCGCCCTCAGCGGCCGCCTGGCCCCCAAGGGTGTTGGGGTAGCCCAGGCCACCTCGATCATCATGGTGGGTGTGACCCTGGCCACCGTGCTGGGCGTGCCCGTCGGCACCTGGCTCAGCGGCCTGATGGGCTGGCGCATGACCTTCCTGGTGACCGCGCTGGTGGGTGTACCGGTGCTGCTGGCCCAGGTGTTCCTGCTGCCGCGGCTCAACCCCGACAAGGCCATTCGCATCAGTGACCTGCCGGCACTGTTCATCAATCCGCAAGCCCGGGTCGGCCTGATTGCGGTGTTGCTGATCGGCCTGGCGCACTTTGCCGCGTACACCTACGTGGCACCGTTTTTCAAGCAAAGCGCCGGCTTCGATGGGCCGACCATTGGCTCGCTGCTGTTGCTGTATGGCGTGGCCGGGGTGCTGGGGAATGTCTTCGCCGGGTTTGCCGCCAACCGCAGCGTGCGTTACACGCTGATGCTGGTGGCGCTGATGATTGCCGTCAGCACGGCGCTGTTCCCTTACTTCGCCACCGGCATGACCGGTGCGGTGATGCTGATCGCGCTGTGGGGCTTTGCCTTCGGTGCCTTTCCGGCCTGCGCCAGCATCTGGATGTTCGTGGTGGCGCCCAAGGATGTCGAGCGTGGCATGCCGCTGTTCGTGGCTTTGTTTCAGGTGATCATTGCGCTGGGGTCGTTCTTTGGCGGGCGCATCGTCGACCAGATGGGCAGCTCGGTGCTGCTGAGCCTGGCCACGGCACTGGTGGGCTGCGGTTTTGTCACGGTGCTGGTGCTGGGGCGCAAGGTCAGTAACCGAATGGCGGTTCAGCCTTGCTAGCAGCCCGGCGCATGGGCTGACGTCAATCTTGATGGGGCCGCGTGTGCGGCCTTGCAGATCGCTGAGATTCGATAGCACCCAAATCAGCACTTCATTGCTGATCTACGGCGCATAGAAACACCCGCCCAGCGGGTCAGTCCACACCAGCTCCCCGGTAGCGGGGCGGCGCATCAGGTTGTCGAGCTTGGCATCCACGTCACATTCATGGCGCTGCGCAAATTCCGCCGCCCTGGCGAGTGTGATCAACACCCCCGCCAGCGCGGGATGCTCACCGGCCAAGGCCAGGCACTGTTCAGCAAGCACGGCGTTGGCCGGCAGATCATCATTGTCGTCGAGCAACCCCGACAGCAGGCTGGCAAGTAACGGCTCGCTGGCCTCATCCACGCTTATCAACCTTTCCACTTCGGCCAGCCAGTAGAACTCGTTTTCGCTTCCCCTGAGTGAAGCGTCAGAGGGACCCACGGCGCCATAGTCGTGAATGACCTCGACGACATTACGGTTGCCCTGGGCCCACTGCCGGGCAAGAAAATTGTGGCCGCAACCTTCGAGCGTGAGGCGATAGAGCCTGGTACCGTGCTCGAACAGCATGCTGCTCGAACCCTGGCAAAGGAACGTCGCCTGGTTCAGCGGTGCGCTTGCCAGAATCGCCTGGAAGTGTTTGCCCGCCAGCACCGGTTGATCAGCCATGCCCATTCCCCCCGCTGAAGTTGCCGACCCCTGATGCTTGAACAGCCGCTTTCGAGAGCAGGCCAAGCCTGCTTCTCGGGTGATCCCTTTCCCCAAGCCAGTTGGGGATCAAGGCGCCTTGCGCCGCAAAGTGCTCGACATGCACCACGGTGATTCTGCCGTCTGTGTAGGCCACGGCGTTGATCATCTTCCATGCGCCGGGGCGGGCATGGCGCAACAGCGCGTAGGCAGACGCGACATAGTTCATCCCCGTGCCCAGGCCGAACATCACGATCAGTCGGGTCTCTTGCGGCAGGTCGCGAAGAAAGGCCGTTGTACAGTTGCTGGCCACCGACTTGCCGAACGGGCTGGCAATGAACTTGTCCAGCATCCCGCCGCCTGATCCTTTCCAGGTACCAGCCTTGCGGTCGTGGCGCTCTACGGTGCAACGGATGAGCGATGCGAAATGAAAGCGCCCGTTGTTGTCCGCAATAAGGCGGTCCACCTGTTGCTTGAGCCTGTCAGGCGGGGCGGCGGGGATAAGGCCCACGTGGGCCAGAATCTTGCCCACATTGAGACGACTGCCCTTGTAGGCGATGTCGTCGTGAGGTGTGCTGGCAAGTGCCCCCGCCTGAGTGGGGCCCTTGGAGAAGCCCAGCACAACCACCTCTGGCGTAGTACTGCCCCATGCCAGCGGGTTTGCCGTAATACGCCACTCGCCCTCGGTGCGAGTGGCTACATCGAATGCTGGCGCACTCTCGGTGTGGCAACGCGAGCAGGAGACTCTGCCGTGACGGGGTAAGCAACTCATCAATCCTCCCAAGGTGCCGACGTTTGAAGTAGCAGGGCGCCACAAGATGGACTCGATCCGGCTATTACGCGGCAACTGCGAGCAGCGTAGTTGACGTTGTTTACTTTGCCATCAGCGTGTCTACCGCCCGTTTGTGCTCGGCCAATAGCCGACATGGCGCCTAGCCGGGCACGGGTGCTTCAGTGAGGCCAAGTCGAAGGAAGCTCAATGCATCCTTGTAGAGTGGGTGCCATGCGTCGGATGGCTCGCTATGGAGTGGATGCCAGAAAAACCTGAACGCGTGCCCTCCGTCATCCTGGGTAAAGTGAACCCAGGTGTCGGGAAGCTCGTGGGTGACGTGACACTCATGAAATGCCCACACATGCCCGGTTACCTCAGCGCGCCACCTGCCAAGATTTCGTCCCACCGTGCCATTAATTCCGGCTTCCTCGAACAGTTCTCGTACAGCCGCGTCTTCGCTCGGCTCACCTGGCTCCACACTTCCCTTGACCAACTGCAGGCCCGCCAACGGATGCGCGAACGCCAGAACCTCCAACGTTTCACGGCTGCGCAGCACCACCGGGCAAGCTTTATCCACTGCCATGTTGTTCTCCCCTTGGCTCATTGCTGTTGAGTGTTGAGCGCGTCGAAAGCTGAACGATGTCAGCTGCCTTCAACACTGCACGATCTTAAAGCATCCATCCGGCTCTGCCGGGTTTTTGCCTCCCTCCCACGTTCAGGACAAACCAGGCAGCACACTGATGAACCTGCCCACATGTTGCAGTTTGTTGCCGCAGCCAGATGCCTGGCCTTGAGGTTGACGCAAATCAAGCCGCTGCCTATGGGGTTCGGGAGACCATGGCGGCACGAAAGGAGCGGACCGACAGCAGGCCAACGCCTCGATCCGCATGCGCCACATTGCATAAGGAGCCCCACATGAGCCCGTTGAAGCACGTACTGGTTGCCACCGATTTGTCCACTTCTGCGCGCAACGCAGCAGAGCGGGCCGCACTCCTGAGCCAGGCGCAGCATGCCGCGCTGGACCTGCTCTACGTTGCCAACCCCGCGCCTTACGAGCGCCTCAAGCAGGTTGTGGTACCCGATGACAACCTGTTGAGTCGCGTGCTGGAAAGTGCCGGCGAAAACCTGCGTGCAGTGGCTGCCATGCTGTTCCACCGCTACGCCATCTCCGCTGGCACACAGGTCGCGCCCGGTTCGGTGGCTACCGAAATCACCCGTGTGGTGCAAGACAAACACACCAACCTGCTGGTATGCGGGGCCAAGGGGCAGAACCTGGCGCGCCGCCTGCTGGGCTCCACCGTGCAGCGCATGCTGAGCCGCATGCACTGCCCGATGCTGGTGGTCAAACAGGCCCCGCGCGAGGCGTACCGCCGCGTGCTGGTGCCGGTTGATTTTTCGCCTTCGTCGCTGCGTGCCATCGAGCTGGCAAAAGCCGTGGCCCCGCAGGCCGAAATCATTCTGATGCACGCGTTCGAAGCGCCCTTCGAGGGCAGCATGCGTTTTGCCTACATCGACCAGGACACCCTCACGCACTACCGCAACGCCATCAAGAAGGATGCCGTGGAGCAACTTTCGGCCCTGAGCGAAGCCGCCGGCCTGCCCAATGCTCGGCAGATCATTGCACACGGCGACGCAGCCTGGCGGATCGTGGAAACCGAGCAGGAGCTGGACTGCGACCTGATCGTGGTCGGCAAGCAGGGCGAAAGCGCGCTTGAAGAGCTGCTGGTGGGCAGCGTCACCAAGCACGTGCTGAGCGAATCGCAGTGCGATGTGTTGGTGTCGATCTAGGGCCTGTAGGTAGGGCAGGGGGCCGGAAACGCTTGGCACAGCACACGCGATAACGGTTCTGTCGCAAGCGCCGTGCGGCGTTGGTGGCATCCGCAAGGCCCATGTTGCGGATGATGGCGTAATGGTATTGTTGGCTACCGTTACGCCATTCATCAATCGGCACAGAAGAAGTGCTTCATGATCGACACCGCACAGATGGCCCTGATTCTTGATGCGCTGCCCGACCCTGCCTTCATCCTGTCGCGCAGTGGCAAGTACGTTGCGGTGTTTGGTGGCCGCGACGCGCGTTATTACCACGATGGGTCCGGCCTGATCGGCCTGTATATTTCAGACCTGATCAATGCCGACAAGGCGAACTGGTTTCTGGAGCAGATTGCCCGGGCACTGGCCACGGGAAACCTGCTGGTCGCCGAGTACGAGCTGAGCAACAGGGACGTGAAGGGCCTGCCCGATGAGGGCCCCAAGGACCCCATCTGGTTCGAAGGGCGCATCCAGGCCCTGAACTTCAGGGTGGACGAAGAGGAGGTCGTGCTGTGGGTCGCCAGCAATATCTCCGAACGGCACACACTGGAAGTCAGGCTCAGGGAACTGAGCGATACCGACCAGCTCACCGGTCTGTTCAACCGCAGAAAGCTCGAACATGACCTGAAACTGCACCACGAGTCCCTGACACGCTATCGCGTGCCGACGTCGGTGTTCCTGTTCGATCTGGACAACCTCAAGAAAATCAATGATACCCAGGGGCATCACGCCGGTGATCAGATCATCCAGGCGGTGGCCGAGATATGTCGTTGCGCGCTGCGCGCAACGGATTTCGCCTGCCGCCTGGGTGGCGACGAGTTTGTGGTGGGCCTGCCCAATACCGAGCGCGAGCAGGCGCTGCAGCTTGCCGAGCGTCTGCATGAGCGCTTTCGCAAAGAGCTGAGCCGCTATTGGGCAGGCGACACGGTGGTCACCGTGAGCATTGGCGCAACGGCCATGCTGCCCGAGGACCACGCTTACGAGGACACCTTGAAACGGGCCGATCGTGCCCTGTACGTGGCCAAGAGCATGGGCAAGGACCGGATTGTGTGGCTCTGACGCCAGGGTATGGCCAATGTCAGAAAACCCTTGACCTTCCAGACGTGGCAAGTCGGATAAGTACGCGAACGTTGCTTTGCCCCCGCAAAGCAGGTCGACACTCGTGCGAAAGGCCATGTGATGAACGTCAAACGCGTAACCCTTTTCACCGCGGCGCTAAGCGTCGCGCTCACCAGCGTCGGGTGCAAGGAGACGGCACCCGCGACTGAACCCGCCAAGCCTCCCAGTGTTCCGGTAGCCGAGGTGATCGTGCGCCCGGTAACGCCCCATGCCGAATTCACCGGGTCGCTGACCGCGATCAAGCGGGTCGAACTGCGCCCGCGGGTGGCCGGCTACATTCAGGCGGTGAGCGTGCCAGAGGGCCGCATGGTAGAGAAGGGCAGCCAGCTCTTTGTCATCGATCCACGGCCCTTCCAGGCCGCGCTCGACGCCGCCACCGCACGCCTGCAGGAGGCCCGGGCGGCGTGGCTGCTGGCCCAGGCAGACCATGCCCGAGCCCGGCAACTGTATGCGCAAAAGGTCGTTGCGCGGGACCGGCTCGACAGCGCAATTGCGGCGCTCGATGCGGGCCAGGCCCAGGTCGATGCCGCAAAGGCCGCGCTGGACGCTGCAAAGCTCGACCTGAGCTTCACGCGGGTTACTGCACCGATCAGTGGGCGTGTAGGGCAAACCCTGGTCACCGAAGGCAACTACGTCACCAATGGGGTGACGCCACTGACCACCATCGTCTCTATCGACCCCCTGCATGTGTACTTCGATGTGGACGAGCGCACGTACCTGCGCTCGCTCGCATCAAGCCGGCCTGGCGCGGGCGCGCAGGCGGCGAAGGTGAGCGTGGCGCTGGCCACCGACAAGCAGTACGCGCGGCCCGGCCGCGTCGATTTTCTGGCCAACGCCGCCGATCGCAACACCGGCACGCTGCGTGTTCGCGCGGTGGTCGACAACCCCGACGGGCAGCTGACGCCCGGTTTGTTTGCCAAGGTGAAGCTTGAGACCGGCACGCCACAGGCCAGGGTGCTGATCTCGGACCAGTCGATTTCGACCGATCAGGGCAGCCGCTACGTACTGGTAGTGGGCAAGGACGACAAGACCCAGTACCGCCCGGTCGAACTCGGCCCGATGGTGGAGGGCTTGCGCGTGATCGAAAAAGGCCTGCAGCCCGGCGAGCGCATCGTGGTCAAGGGCCTGGTGCGCCCGGACATGCAGGTTACGCCGCAGCCCACCTCGATCGAGGGTTCGCCCGTCAAGGCGCAGCAAACCCTGGGGGCGGCGCAATGACATTCCCGCGCTTCTTCATCGATCGTCCCATTTTTGCCATCGTCCTCTCGATACTGATGATGATTGCCGGCATCGTCGCCTTCTTCCAGCTACCGCTGAGCGAGTACCCGGCGGTCACGCCGCCGACCGTGCAGGTGACGGCGTCCTATCCGGGGGCCAACCCCCAGGTAATCGCACAAACCGTGGCCGCGCCACTGGAGCAGGCGATTACCGGGGTCGAGGGCATGCTGTACATGGCGTCGCAGTCTGCCACCGATGGCCGGATGGTACTGACCATCACTTTCGCCCAGGGCACCAATGCCGATATTGCGCAGATCCAGGTGCAAAACCGCGTTTCGCGGGTTCTGCCGCGCCTGCCGGCAGAGGTGCAGCACCAGGGCGTGGTCACCCAGAAGACCTCGCCGGACATGCTGATGGTGGTTCACCTGCTGTCTCCCGACAAACGCTACGACCCGCTCTACATGTCGAACTACGCCTACCTTCAGGTGCGCGATGAACTGTCGCGCCTGCCCGGCATCAGCGATGTGCTGGTGTGGGGCGCCGGGGAGTACAGCATGCGGCTGTGGCTCGACCCGGACCTGATCGCCGCGCGCGGGCTCACCGCAGGCGAGGTGATCGAAGCGGTGCGCGAGCAGAACGTGCAGGTGGCGGCGGGGTCGGTCGGCCAGGCGCCCAACGCCACCGCCGCGTTCCAGGTAACCGTGAACACCCTGGGGCGGCTGACCGATGAGCAGCAGTTTGGCGACATCATCATTCGCACCGGCGACGACGGTCAGGTCACGCGCCTGCGCGATGTGGCCCGTATCGAGATGGGCGCCGACTCTTACGCATTGCGCAGCCTGCTCGATGGCGAACCGGCCGTTGCGCTGCAGATCATCCAGAGCCCGGGCGCCAATGCCCTGGACGTTGCCCAGGCGGTGCGCGAAACCATGCAGCGGCTGGAGGCGAACTTCCCGGCGGGGCTCACCTCGCGCATTGCCTATGACCCCACGGTGTTCGTGCAGGCCTCGCTGGAGTCGGTGGCCATCACCTTGCTGGAGGCGATCATGCTGGTGGTGATCGTGGTGGTGCTGTTTCTGCACAACTGGCGCGCGTCGCTCATCCCGCTGATGGCGGTGCCGGTGTCGCTGGTGGGCACCTTTGCGGTCATGCACCTGATGGGCTTTTCGCTCAACACCCTGTCGTTGTTCGGCCTGGTGCTGTCGATCGGAATCGTGGTGGACGATGCGATCGTGGTGGTGGAGAACGTCGAGCGTCATATCGAGAACGGCGAGGCGCCGGCCCAGGCCGCCAGGCTTGCCATGGACGAGGTGACCGGGCCCATCATCGCGATCACCTCGGTGCTGGCTGCGGTGTTCATCCCCACGGCGTTCCTCAGCGGCCTGCAGGGCGAGTTCTATCGCCAGTTCGCGCTCACCATTGCCATCTCGACGATTCTGTCGGCGGTCAATTCGCTGACCCTCAGCCCCGCACTCGCCGGGTTGCTGCTGCAGCCACGCCAGCACGGCATTACGCCCGACCCCCGCAGCCTGCGCGGGCGTGCCCGGCGGTTGCTCGGCACCCTTGGCCGGCCGTTCCAGCGTGCACCGCAGGCCTATGGCAACACGGTGCGCAAGGTGGTCCGGCTCAGCGGCCTGGTGCTTGTGGTGTACGTCGGCCTGCTGGGGTTGACCGCGTTCGGCTTCAATGCCGTGCCACCGGGCTTTGTGCCGATGCAGGACAAGTACTACCTGGTGGCCATCGCCCAGTTGCCCAACGCGTCGTCGCTGGACCGCACCGAAGCGGTGGCCAGGCAGATGTCGCAATTGGCCCTGGACGAGCCGGGCGTCGAAAGCGTGGTGGCGTTCCCGGGGCTTTCGATCAACGGTTTCGTCAACGTGCCCAACGCCGCGGTGATGTTCATCATGCTCGACCCGTTCAAGGAACGTGCCTCGCCGGACCTGGCTGCAACCGCCATTGCCGGGCGCCTGCAGGCCAGGTTCGCGGGCATTCCCGATGGTTTTCTTGGGGTGTTCCCGCCACCCCCGGTGCCCGGCCTGGGTGCCACCGGCGGCTTCAAGATGCAGGTCGAGGACCGCAGCGGCGCGGGGCTGGAGGCCCTGGTGCAGCACACCCGCATCCTGATGATGAAGGCCACCGAGTCGGGGCAGTTGGCCGGGCTGATGACCAGCCTCGATATCAATGCACCGCAGCTCGACGTGGTCATCGACCGGGCCCAGGTCAAGAGCCAGGGCGTGCGCCTGACCGATGTGTTCGAGGCACTGCAGGTGTACCTGGGCTCGCTGTACGTCAACGACTTCAACCGCTTTGGCCGCACCTACAAGGTCACGGCGCAGGCCGACACGGACCACCGCATGCAGGCCGAAGCCATCGGCCGCCTGCAGGTGCGCAATGCGGCCGGGGCCATGCTGCCGTTGTCGGCGTTTGTCAGCGTTACGCCAAGCTCCGGCCCGGACCGGGTGATTCACTACAACGGCTACCCCTCGGCGGACATTGCGGGGGGCGCAATGCCGGGCGTGAGTTCAGGGCAGGCGGTTGCGCTGATGGAGCGTCTGGCTGGGGAAATGCTGCCTGAAGGCATGACCTTCGAATGGACCGACCTGACCTACCAGCAGAAGCTGGCCGGCGATTCGGCGCTGTTCATCTTCCCGCTGTGCGTGTTGCTGGCCTACCTGATTCTGGCGGCGCAGTACAACAGCTGGCTGCTGCCCCTGGCGGTGCTGCTGATTGTGCCGATGTGCCTGTTGAGCGCGATCATCGGGGTGTGGCTGATGGAGGGCGACAACAACGTGTTCGTGCAGATCGGGTTGATCGTGCTGGTGGGCCTGGCCGCCAAGAACGCGATCCTCATCGTCGAGTTCGCCCGTACCCTGGAAGCGCGGGGGGCGAGTGTGCTGGAGGCGGTTGTGGAGGCATGCCGGTTGCGCCTGCGCCCGATCGTGATGACGTCCCTGGCCTTCGTCGCCGGCGTCGTGCCGCTGGTGCTTGCCAGCGGCGCAGGCGCCGAGATGCGCCAGGCCATGGGGGTGGCGGTGTTTGCCGGCATGCTCGGGGTGACACTGTTCGGCCTGTTCCTGACCCCGGTTTTCTATGTGGTGATCCGTGGCCTGGCGGCCCGCTTCGAGCGGCACACGCCCACAGCCCAGCCTGCCCTGGAGGAGCGCCGTTCATGAGCCGTTGCTATCGAGCTGTTCTGGCGCCCCTGGCCACCCTCATGCTGCTGGCCGGGTGTGCTGCAGTGGGCCCCGACTACGTTGCGCCGTCGCTGCCGGCAGCGCAGCTTCCCGCACGCTTCGATGAGCTGCCTGCCGGGCTTGGCCCCGGTAGCGTCGAGGCCCGGTGGTGGGGTGCCTTTGACGAGCCCGCATTGACCGCGCTGGTGCAGCGGGCGCTTGCCGCCAACCATGACATCGCGATTGCAGCCGTGCGGCTCGAAGAAGCCAGGGCGATGTTGCGCGAAAGCCGCCAGGGTTTCCTTCCGCGTGGCGGCCCTGCGCTCAGCTACGAGAACCGCCGCTGGAGCGAAGTGCAGACACCGGCTGGCCAGTCGCGGCAGAACGAAACCTATCGGGGGGCGGTCGATGCGTCCTGGGAAATCGACCTGTTCGGCCGCGTGCGCCGCTCGGTGGAGGCCGCACGCGCCCAGGCCGGTTCGCGCGAGGCGTTGCTGCGCGGGGTGCAGGCGAGTGTGGCGGCCGAGGTGGCGGCCACCTGGTTCGAGCTGCGGGGCATCGAGGCCGAGTTGGCGGTTGCCGCCGATACCCGCCAAAGCCAGCGCGACAGCCTGAGCATGGTCGAACGCCAGGTGAACGCCGGGGCGGCCACCGAGTTCGACCGGCTGCGGGCCGAGGCCCTGTTGCGCTCGGTCGAGGTGAGCGTGCCCGAGCTGGAGCGTCGGCGTGATGCCTCGGTCAACGCCCTGGCGATCCTGCTGGGCGAGCCGCCGCAGCGGTTCACACCACCGGCCGCCGAGCCTGGGGAGCAGGCGCTGGCCCTGCGCACGATCGCCGTCGGCGAGCCCACTGCGTTGCTCTGGAGACGCTCCGACATTGCCGCGGCAGAACGCGCCCTTGCGGCCGCCACGGCGCAAATCGGGGTCGAGACGGCGGGCCTCTATCCTGAGGTGCAGGTGCAGGGCTCCATCGGTGTGGTCACCGGAAGCCTCGACGGGATGAGTGGCGCGAGCGCGTTGTCGAGCTTTATCGGCCCGATGATTCGCTGGTCGCTGCTGGACACCGGGCGTGTACGTGCCCGCATTGCCGCCAGCGAGGCACGCGCCAGGGAGGCGTTGATCGTGTACGACCAGACGGTATTGCGCGCGTTGCAGGAAACCGATGATGCCTTCAAGGCCCACGGGGCTGCGAGCAATACCCTGAGGCTGCGATTGCTCGAATCGGCGGCCAACGGCGAGGCGGCGCGGCTTGCCCGGGCGCGGTTCTCGGAGGGCGAGGGCGTCTATCTGGATGTGCTTGAGGCCGAGCGCGCCGATTACGCCAGCAGACGCGCCCTGACCGCCGCACGTACCCGACAACGCCTGGCGGTTGTGGGCATCTACAAGGCGTTGGGCGGTGGCTGGGAAGTCTGCGCGCAGGCCCGGCAGCCGTGCGACGGCGCCTCTCTCTAGCGTTCCATCGGGCAAAAATAATCCCCGAAACCGGGGATTATTTTCATACGGCTTCCACCAGCGTGTTACTGCTGTCCAGTACCGTCGGGCAACGCATAGGCAATGATGTAGTCGCCCACATCAGGCGAATGGCTCATGCCGCCCGCCGAGATCACCACATACTGCTTGCCGGTCGCCGGCGACTGGTAGATCAGCGGCGCTGCCACTGCACCTACCGGCAGGCGGGCTTTCCACACCTCCTTGCCGGTGGCCGAGTCCAGGGCCCGCAGGTAGTAGTCCTGGGTGCCGGCAAAGAACACCAGCCCCGAGGCGGTCGAGGTAGGGCCGCCCAGCGTCGGCATGCCCAGCGGGATCGGCAGGTGGGTCTTGAGGCCCAGGGGGCCGGTGTCCTGCACGGTGCCCAGCGGTACCTGCCACACCAGTTTCTGGGTGTTCAGGTCGATGGCGCTCATGCTGCCGAACGGCGGGGTGTTGCACGGCACGCCCAGGGGGGATTGCAGAATGTCGATTTTTACCCCGCCATAGATGCCCGCCACTTGTGGGCGAATCGTGCCCATGAAGCCCGGCACCTCATCGGTGGAGACCTTGAACTTGCTGGTGTTTTCCTTGGTGACCAGCGCCATGCGCAGCGGTACGCGCATGTCGTTGACGAACATCATGCCGGTGTTTTCGTCGATGGAGATGCCACCCCAGTTCATGCCACCCAGCAGGCCCGGCCATTCGATGTAGGGCTTTTCGGTCGGCGGGGTGAAGGGGCCCACGTACACCGAGTCCTTGAACATGATGCGGCAGTACAGCTGGTCGAAGGTGCTCACGCCCCACATGGACTTCTCGGTCAGGGGCTCGGCACCAATCACCGGCATGCCCACCGAGTGCGGTTGGGTCGGTGCCAGGTGTTCGCCTTCGGCGGCGGGGGATGTGGGTACGGGCAGCTCCTGAACTTCAGTCACCGGCTGGCCGGTGCGGCGGTCCAGCACGAAGATGTTGCCGGTCTTGGTGGTCTGGATCAGCACCGGGGTCTTCTCGCCCTGGGCGTTCTTGATGTCGTACAGCACCGGTTGCGAGGGCAGGTCGTAGTCCCACACGTCGTGGTGCACAGTCTGGTACACCCACTTGGCCTTGCCGGTCGAGGCATCGACGGCCACCACGGCCGAACCGTACTTTTCCTTGGCCTGGTTGCGGTCGCCACCCCAGTAGTCGGGCGGGCCGTTGCCGGTGGGCAGGTACACCAGGTTCAGTGCCTTGTCGTAGGTGGGCACGGTCCACACGTTGGGGGTTTCCAGGGTGAACTGGTGGTCGCTGGCGGTTGCGTCCTGGCCTTCAGGCGCACCGATGTCCCAGGCCCACACCAGCGCACCGGTCAGCACGTCGAAGGCACGCACGGCGCCCGACGGCTCCTTGGCGACGATGTCGCGCACCCAGCCGCCGACCACGGTGAGGTGGCCCATTACCACGGGCAGGGAGGTGGGGTGGTAGCGCTTGCTGTTCTCGGTGGGGCCCATGCCTTTTTTCAGGTCGACATAACCGTTGTCGCCAAAGCTCGGGCACAGGGTGCCGGTGTGTGCGTCCAGTGCAAACAGGCGGGCGTCGACCGACGACACCAGGATGCGCTGGCGGCACTGCTGCTCGCCATACGAGGCCTTGACCTCGGCGCTCAGGCTGTCGTCCTTGTCGATGTCGTGGTAGCCCACGCCGCGGCACGTCACGTGCTCGGCGCTGCGCGCGTGCGGGTCGAACCTCCAGATCGGCTTGCCCGTGTCGGCGTCGAGGGCGGTGATCAGGTTTTCTGGCGTGCATGAATACAGCACGTTGCCGATCTGCAGCGGGGTGTTCTCGTCCACGCCGGCACCGGCGCCCGTGGTTCTGCGGCCGGTGCGGTAGATCCAGGCCACTTGCAGGTCCTTGACGTTCGCCGGGGTGATCTGGCTGAACGGCGCAAAGCGCGTGCCCGAGGCGTTGCGGCCGAAGAACTCCCAGTTTTCCGGCGCGGCGGGGGCTTCGGTCGGCGCAGGCTTGGCCGTGGAGGCGAGCGGGGTGGAGATTGCACCGTGCGGGTAGAACGCCGCCACGAAGGTCGCGATCAGCCCCGCGAACACCGCAAAGCCGAAGCGGTTGGCCAGGCGTCGGGTGCTTGCCGAGGTGCCGGGCAAGGCTGCGCCGACCCACAGGCTGAGGGTCAGGATGATTGCCGGTACCACCAGGCGTGGCAGCAGTTCCCAGTAGCTGAACTGGCCGACTTCGTAGAATGCCCACACACAGGTTGCCAGGGCGATGGCTACCGAAAGGGCGATGCTGGCGCTTTTGCGCAGGAACATCAGCGCTGCCAGCAGCAGGTATGCAACGCCTGCGATCAGGTAGTACGGCGAGCCATCGAGTGCTACCAGTTTGAAGCCGCCGTAGATCATCGCCAGCGATACGAGCAGCACCAGCAGGGCAAACAGCACCCTTGCGGTGGTGCCGAGTGCAAACTTCCGAGTTTGCGGTTGATGGTCATCCGTCATTTTTTCATACGTTCCGTTAGTCAATGGAAAGTGCACGCAAGCTCTGCGCAGGGGTCAAGGCATTCAGTCGGCAGCGGTAAAGGTCGAACCCGTGGGGCGTGGCGATCAGCGCGCAAGGGCGTGCGCGATCATTCGATACGGGGGGCGCCGAAGGCTCTGGGAAAGGGTGTTGGCGTTGGGGTGGCCTTTGCGGAGTCGGCGCGGTAGGGCTGCCTGAAAACGGTGGCCAGTTTAGGCGGGCGAGGCGGGGCGGATAAATGCTCAAGGTCGAAAAGCATTGTTGGGGAAACAGTAACAATGGGGACGGTCGGTAGGCCGCGTGTGCGGCCCGTGTGTTGCGTCGTTACTGCGGTGCCGCGTTTGCTTCCATGGCGTCCAGCATGCTGTCGATCAGCACGTTGCTCATTTCCAGTGATTGCTGTGCGGCAATCAGCAGCGTCTTGAACTGCTCATCGGCGCGTTCGCAGGCTTGGGCGGTGGTGTCCTTGGCGCATTGGATCTGTAGCGACAGGTGGACCAGCGCGTCTTCCAGCTCGATGCCTTCGCACACGGAAAACAGGGGAGGGTGATTGCCGTTGCAACAGCCGAAGGCGGTGTAGACGGGTTTGCGGCGGGTGGTGGTTAGTGGGGGATCGGGGACGATTTTTGTCATTGTGCTGCTCCTTGATCAGTGGAGCTGTCACTCATCGCTGCTAAACGAAAGGGTGGCAGCTGTACGCGGGTTAGCAGACCAGGGATCAAGGAACCCGGCGCGCACGAGTGCGCCCCACGCACAACCGCCATAACACGAGACAACGGGCGATAAAAAAGCGCCAGTTGAACGAGAAACGGGCGCTTTGTGCACCTTGAATTTTTTGACAGGCTGCTAAACCCGACCGCTGGATTTACAGCGGCTCGGAAAGGGTAACGGGGTTTGGGTGGGCATTCAAGGTTTTGAATGGGGGGAAGTGGAGGGGCTTCCATCTCGGCGCTGGTGTACCGGGGGTAGCGAGCTCTGTTGCATTTGAGATCAAGGGCTTAGGGCGTAAAGAGTGATATGCGTCTGAAGTATCTCTGTCTGTTGCCGCTTATTACGACAGCGTAGTCAACCGACCACGTGGGGCGCAAGCAGCCATTCATGGACAGCCCATTGCGCCCCAACGGCACCGGTGACGAAAGGCCGCTATCGGCCAAGAGCGGACGTTTTTTGGCTATCCCTCACTCCGGTAGACACCTGCATGAGACGCTTCGACCTCAGCAGACCTATTCCTGCCGTGCGGCGTAACCCACTTGCAATAGACACGCTCAGTGCGAATCGAGTAGTGTCTCAGACGAATTAGCTTAATCGTTATGCACAATTTGATTCCGGGAAATGAGTGAAGAAATTAGAAATTGGTATATCTATATTTTGAAGCTTGAACTGAACTCATGGTACGTGGGCACAGCTAAGGGGTTGAGATCAAGGCTGCGAAGCCATGGTAAAAAAAGCCCTTACTCTACATTAAAGAAAAAGGGCGCTGTCGAATATATGGAGAGCGGCCTCACGGGAAAGAGAAAAGCAACTCATTTACATGCAGCTTTTAGATCAATTGGCGATTGTTTCTGGGTTACAGAGATTGAAAATACTATCACCGTAGCCTTGGGGCAAAAGTTTGGTTTCGATAAGGTTAGGGGTGGTTCTATAATTCAGCCTTGGAATTACGAGCTAAGTGATATTGAAGTGAAAAATCTAATTCGACGATTTAGTTGTAGTGATATTAGGTTTAAATACAAGCTCAACGAAATAAATTTAGATCAAGAAAAGCCATTTGTCTTCCCGGTTACTCGGCGAAGTGCATAGCAAGGCATTCAAGTACGCTCGCCGGGACGCGCTTTCAGCGCGCCTCTTAATTCCGTATCATGCATTATAAGGGACTTTCAATGTCAGAGCGACGTATCGACTCAAAAGTGTGAGTTTTGCACGTCTTCAAATATAAGGGCATTCGTTCAGCATGGCAGTTATTTTTTGCGCTGCATCTCTTGCAGCCAATCGCATGTCGCCACAAGCTGGCTCGCGCTCTCTTCAAAAATCACAGAATCATTGCGAGCCACCGTCGTAAGCGAAGCCTTTCAAGAAATAGAATTTCTTGCGGAGGGCGTTGGCCCTAACTTCATTTCAAAGGTTTCAAAAGCAGCATATGCAGGCCAGCTTGTAATGCTTACGTCGAGCAGCAAAAATGCATAACATGCCAATCAAGTTCGCGCCTTCGGCGCCGGACGTTGCTACGCAACGCCGATTTTTTCAAAGTTATAGCCAGAACTCTTGTTTATTAGTGAATCGCCCCGAGTTTCATAGCTGCTTTCGAGCCTCAGAGATAACAGCCCAGTCCCAGTGAGACCGTCCGCTTTTGGCCGACTGCTGCCCTTCATGACCGGCGGTTTTCGACCCATAGCTGCCCTACAGGCAGTCGAACAAATAAATCTGTCTCTTTTTCGCTTGAAATCACAAGGAAGTTTGATATTTATTTCCGTTCACTTGCATAACTGTCCCGCCAAGAGCGAGAGTTAGCCTATGAAGGCGATCTTTTCGTATCTGTCCAAGGCGCCATTCGCTCGCTAATTTTTTTATAAGATCTTCAGTCAGTAGAGGGCCATCTCGATGCAAAGTTCTATAAACTGCCAGCGCTAAACCCTTGTCCTTCACAATGCTGATTGCTACCTGGCAATCTAAGAACTCCAGTACCTCCTGAAAATCATGAATCATTTGCTTCCATTTCGATTCTGTAAGATTAACTCGGTTTTTCAAAATCTCTTCTGCGCTGTACTCTGGATTATCCGGCGAGCCGAGCCCTTGGTCATGCGCAATCTTATGGCGAGTTTTATAATAGCCATTAAGTCTAGACAGGCTTGAGCCAGAAAACTGAGTAATGCCCCACACGGAATTAAAAACCTTCAACCTTTCGGTATATCTTCCTTTTAGCGGAGAAGCTGTTGAATCCAATGTTTTTAATATTGACTTTCGGCGCACTTCAAACTTTTTAGTAGTTTTCAGAAGCAGGGGTACGTCATCACCCATATAGCTTGCATCCCCTTTGCGCCCCTCATATAAAGAACACAAAAAATAATACCCAGAAAGTGCATTTTCAAATGCCGAGCACAAGTGAAGGATTGAGTTTATTCTTAATGCCTCAGGATTTTTTGTCATCAAAATGTTTGAGAATGCTGCAAGGCTTTTTTTTGATACTCGATCCAGCGAGTAATCTTTTGCGCCCCAAATCTCCTTAACCAAAGGGTCAGGGTTATGATTTCCGGTACTTTCCAGAAAGCTTAAGAGTTGGCATGTGCGACTATATGCATAGGCGGACGACCAATAAAGCTCATTCACGCGTACAATCTCAGACTTGAAGATAAGTAGCGGTTGCAATCCAGCCATAGAAACTCCCTCTCTATTATTAGTCACTTTCAGTTTTAGGTCTAATCATGGTGGGGCTGTCGCTCAGCACCATGAACGTACGGTCAAGTTGAATGGAACTGCTTATATTAATTTTTCAATGGCGCCACTTATTCCGTGTGAAAGCTTCCAATGCTTCCGCTCGTCCGGACCGAGCTTTTTGCTTGCATATAGAATAGCCATTTTTAAAAGCGGTGATGCGTTAGTGTAATCATCTTTTATTGCTAAAGCATGAGCTCTGGCCCCGGATGTACAGACGACTAGAGCCGCAAGTCGCTTGATGATTTCTGAAGTTGTCTCGGAGTACAGCTGAAAAATTTCTTCCGAGTGATTCCACTGTGGGGAGGAAGCAAAAATATGCAAGACCCACATCGCATAGTACGGTGGTGGTGGATTTCTCTTGCTTTTTAGCGGCTTTAATAGTTTTTTCGCTATCCTTTTTCGATCTCGTGAAGATAAGTTGTCAAATGACAGCACGTACTTTGATATTTGCTCCGCTACGGGATATAGCAATTCAGCATTATCAATGACCAGCTCCAGCACTTTACGTTTGAGATCTTCATCAAGTCCAGGAATCCTCGGAATTTTCGTTAATACATAAACGACAGCTTCATAATCAACCAGAGTAGTGTCACTTAGAGAGTCTTCCAGCATGGCCTGCAGATCTATTCCATGAAAAAGCTGTAAGATTACTTCTATCTCTTCTTCTGTAGGCTCTTCCTCATCGGCAGCGTCCTCATAACCAAATCGGAAGTCCCTAAGTATATTGACTACAGAGTCCCGATCTGTAAGTGCCGCATCATGCTTGAGAAGTATTTCTTGTTTAAACCTGGCAATGGGCAAAATTTTCGTTTTAGCTGTCTGTAACGTCAACCCATGGTTAGTATAGAGCCACTCACCAAGATGAAAAAGCACTGATTGCGCTTCATATTCCGACGAGCAAAAAATATTGTAATCATCAACCCACCTAACGAAGCTTACACTCTTACTCTGCAGGGTTGAATCAACATCTATTAAAATAGCTTCAGCTAATATCCTTGAGGCATAAGGGCCGACAGGAATGCCATAGCTATTTCTGCCCATCAAGTTGCTAACAAGCTTTTTGATCAGAACTCTTGCTACATCTCTAACCCTCTGTGATTTTGCAATGCTCTCAATAACATTTTCTAACCTGTGCTGATATACCCTTGGGAAAAAGTCTGCAATATCGGCCATGGCGACGTATTTGGTTGCTGGAGCTTCCGACTTAACTTCTAATTGGTTACGATATTTTTCGTGGGAGCTTTTGACCTCGTATAAAGTTTTGTCGCTGCGAGTGTCAACCCGATACGAGAAAACCTTCTTTGCTCTGACAGGGATACGACTTTGCTCTATGTCATTTTTTGCTATCAACACGAGAGAGGTGTAAATTATTAAATCCTGCGGATGAAGAAGATGAACTACTCGAATATTTGCACGATTTTTTGGAGCAAAAACTTTTGTTAGCTTAAAAGGCTCATAAGTATCTAAGTCTAGCTTTTCCAGCGCTGCGCGCACTGTTGGCCAGTTGTTTTTAACAACCTCCCATTCAGGGGGAGGGGGTAACATAGTGCTGTATCCATGATGATCAATCGCCTCGCGGGCATTATCAAGCTCAGCTTCCGTTAGGTTGAACATTTTGCATCCATTCCCTTCCAAAAATATGTATGTGTAATTTGTCACTGCCTCTATCTGACTACCTCGATCATGCACTCAGAAGCAGAAGCAGAAGCACGCAGGAGAGCAATGCAAATTTGCTCAAATATTATACACTTAAAGGGCCATTAAAAAGCCATCATCTGTTTTGATATTATTATTTCAATTCCGGCGTAAGGCAGCGTTTGCATACTGCACCTTGTCCTTGATAGCTGTCCTACGCGAATGGCAGCTTTGGGTCGATAGCAGCCTTTGACGAAGGTCTGCGACGAGTCGATAGCTGTCACCGGCTACCCTGGGCTTTCTCCTCATAGCCGTTGTTCACACAAGGCGGCTCGGCGCCATCGCCAAGCCCCCCAAGTGAGTTGGGTTTTGGGGCTGGGTGTGTTTTTTAGGGGCACTGGCGTTTTCCAGCCCACAAAGAAAAACCCCGCAGACATTAATCTGCGGGGCTTACGAATGGTGGAGGCCGAGGTGGGAATCGAACCGGGGTAGGCGGATTTGCAATCCGGCAGAAGAAAGGCGGCTTCATGCGTGATGGGTGAGGAAATCAGTTCCAAAAAAATCACGTTTTGCACGTCTGCAACCTGCATTCTACAAGGGCCACCCCTTCAGTTTTGGAACTGATTTTCTTGGCCTTCGTCACTGACTGACCAGCACTGAAGCTAGCGGATTCGATGTAGAATACGTCCTGTAGCGCAGCGACAACCCGGACGTTGCTACAAATACACTTAAGGTACAAGAAGTGATACTTTACAAATATATGTCTCACATAGCCTTGGCTGCTGTGTTCAAGAACTCAACCATTCGATTTACAACCCCTGAATTCTTCAATGATCCATTTGACTGTGCCATCTCTGGTGGAAGCGGCGCAAACAAAGAGGATGACGCGGGCCTTTCGAACATACTGACAGCCATGCACTACAGAAAAAGTATAGGCGTTTTATGTCTTACAAGAAATCCACTCAACCTACTAATGTGGGCCCACTACGCTGACAACCACACTGGAGCAGTCATCGGAATAGACACTGAGATAACGGGATTAGAGTGCGACACAGGGAATTTGATACCTGCAAGGTCTGGATCGGTAGTTTACACATCAATAAGACCATCCAGCTTTGGATCCGAACTCCCTTACGAGTTCACAAGACCGAAAGACAATGCAATATTGGAAAAAATATTCCTTCACAAGTCCGTTCACTGGGCATACGAAGAGGAGGTTCGAGTAGCTAGAGAAATTTACCCACAGATCACTGAAAATAGGGTATCTCACAAAGACGACTCATATAAAGACTTCGCTATCCCTCAGGAAGCATTTAAAGAAGTCTACCTGGGCGCGCGATTCCGTACATGTCCTGAGAATGAGGCAACCATCCAACTTATAAGAAGAACTTGTAAAGACGCAATAATTTCAAAATGCCACCTTAGCCCTACAGAATGGAAAGTTGAAGGAAAGCCCATAGACAACAGCTCCGATTTCTTAGGCTTTTTCTTCACTGATCATTCCTCGTCCCAGCCAAGCGCGTAGGCTACGCCTCGGTTACACCATTTTTCAGTGATGCAACAGCTGCGTGAGATTCGAGCCTTAGGCCGCACCACCATAAGCGGCCTGTGCATCTCCCATGTCTAATACAGTTCACCCAGTTTCAGCGATTTTGGCCCAGTAAAGTCGAGAAGTTTCAAGCAGTTTTAGACAGTTTCAGCCCCTCCCACTCAGGTGCTCTGCCAACCACGATCCGTCCTCCATCGTCACTTCCCCCTCCTACCACAGGCCGCTATCGACCCATAGCTGCTCTTCGCACAAGAAAAAATGGCCAAATACAGGCGTAAAACAGCCACTAAACGCACGTTTGATTGGAGGGGCGACTGATACGCAGGAAATGACAGTGCGCCTTACGTTTTGGATTTGATTTTCTTTCTCTTTTCGTATTGTGGCGGCTCGAAGTTAGAGCCGTCAGTACTAACAACATTACATCCATAGAAATAGTCATCTTGGTAGTAATATTTGTTTTTTACTATTGCATCCAGGGCAAATCTAAAAACAAGTTGACGGGACGTATCACTCCAATCCTCTGAAATCAACGGCGCAGTTGATAACCAGTCATATATATATCTACACTCATCGAAAGGGAGTACATCCAAGAACATTGAGGTAGTCTTCCCTTCTGCAACATATTGATAGCGTTTGGTTTCCGAAACTTTATTATGCGCAGGATAACTGACCTGAGCGAACGGAGGGTAAAATGACAACTCGTCTGTAGCAACATCGCACAAAAATGGCATCTTGCGATCATAGTCAAACCTTTTAAGGTCCTTTAAAGACTCGGGCCAGTGAGCATCATCATGGCGAAGCGCATAGAAAACAGAAATTGCGTCAATTGCGGATTTTTTCTCGGTTGAGCCAGTAAGCTGTGATGCCCATCTATCATAAAACTTGAATCCAGGATTTGTTTTTGACCTTGCCCTACTGGGTGCCAGATTACATAGCGCTAAGGTGTATAGAATTGAGTGCAGGTATGAGCATTCCAAAGCCTCACCTCCTGTGCACTCGGGAAAATATTTTTCTTGAAAGGCGTTCAGTTCATGCTCTACCTCGGTATGATCGGCCTCCTCAGCGTCTGTATAGGAGCTCCCAAATTCTGGAAGCCTTGATGATATTTTGGCTAATTCATTAAGAATTTCCTCGCCAAGCTCATTCTGAGGGGTGATCATACTTTGACCGCGCTGATTGGCTGCATCAACGCAACTCACAAGCTCGCTACTTAGGGAAGAATTCACCCCCCGCACTGAAGGTGCAATTATCGCTGCGATATCCGCTATATGGCGGGTTATAAATGATCCATAGTAGGCATCAAAGTTTCGCCTTACTATATCAACAAAATTTTTGTGCGGAGGATAATAGTCATCATGCTCTTCTGGATCAATATCCTCAAGCATACTAGGGATCCAATATCCTTCTGCTTCAGCGCTATCGCTTGTTGACGAGTCCTCAGGAGAGTCTAGGAAAGATTTAGGATAGAGGTAGTTTGCAATCAAATTTGTATAGTTATTGCAGGCTGTCTCGTCATCTATGTCGGGCTTGCTAAAGTTTGTTATTAACACCCCCAGAGGTGCCAGCGCAGAGTGCTTGAATATATTGGAGAGAATTCTTGCTGTTTTTTGTTCATGGCTAGGTAAAGGTGCACAGGCATCATAATAAATAATATCAAATCTACGCGGAGAAGCCACAAAGTAATCTTCAATATTGGTATTCATCAGCTTTACCCCACGGAGAGGTGAGCACTTAAGGGTTGTGAGTGCCGAAGCAAAGACCCCCTCATCAAGCTCGAAAGCCCATATGTTTTCTGGGCGTACACCTAGCTCAGTAAGAATGGCAATGTCGTTGATCGGCTCAGGTCCTGCGAGATAGGCAACTGTAAGCTCTTCTGGTTTTCTCATTCCGATGGTTGACGAGCGAAATTTTCTCCATGATAGAACATCTTCGCTTTTGCATTTATTGGCTGCTCGAGAGTAGCTAGAGTCTGGCCCTGAAGACTTCAGCTTTTTGATTACTTTATTAATGTAATTATCCGGAGCAATAGTGCAGTCTTCACGTCTTACAGTCAATAATTCTACAGCATGGCTAATTGCTGCCTTTCGCGCAGCTTGCTTCGTTGGCTGGCTATAACTTATTGATGGTTCTTTTTTATCAAAACAAGTAGGCCCTGGGGTAGCTGGCATATGTTCTCCTGTTTGCTTTTAGTTCGGCTGCCCGCCCTTTTTGAGCAATAGCTATCTCAGAAGCGGGCTGTAATATGATTCCAAAATTCAGGCGCATTCAGTCTAGCTGCTTTTACCGACTCATCCTTAGCCCGCTAAGGCTGCCAGCGCATATCTGGCAGTGTCGTGACTGCTGTCGAGCGGTCACGCGGACCTAGACGTACATGTGCCATAAATTTTTATCATTGAAAAGCTCAGGACGGTTATGCCGGCACTGGCCGCCTACTGACGCACACAGCGAAGGACTGCTATGGGTCGAAAGCGGAACTAGTGCAGTAAACGATTTGAAGTAATTGTCGGGAATTACTCCGACCATTCATGCTTGGCTTTAGGTCCGCCAAATTTCTCTACCAAGGCCATTGCTAACTGGCTCATGTAGTGATCAGGATTGCGTTTGCAGTAGCTATCGGCAAATGCAAGTGCCTTATCGTTATCATAGATTTCTGCCTGCAGGTTATCTGGCGCTGTGCGTATATTGCTACCACTGGCAAAACCCAATAGCCACATTGCGAGTGGTAGCCTTAATGAGTTTCCGGCTGAGTCGTTCCATTGTGTGCATGAGTAAATTGCTGGGCCAGGCATTGTCACCGTGTCATTGGCTGCAGCTGTGAGTGACGAAAAAGACACTAGTAGTGCGAGAATCTGGCGTTTCAATCCTTACTCCTAAGTATTAAGCAGGCGACGAATCGCACTCGCCGCTGCGTTTTCTCCAGCATCACCGTGGCTGGAGATGGCCCTTTATGAATGACGGGCAGTTGTTTGTTCTTCTGCACCTTCTACTGCTGAACAGCCCGAAAACCCCTCCAACTGCACATACTCAATGCGGTGCCGTCCGTTGTTTTTAGCCGCATAGAGCTGCTGGTCCACGGCTTTGATGAAGTCTGTAGGCCTGTCCCGCTCGCCTGGCACCACCGAGCCTGCGCCTATGCTGACAGTCAGGCGGTGGTCATGTGGCGATAGCGCATGCACGATGGACTGCTTGTGGATCAACCGCTGGCAGCGGTCAGCCACTTTACGCGCTACCTCGGCATCGGCTTCGGGCAGCAGCACGATAAATTCTTCGCCGCCATAGCGAGCCACAAGGTCGCGTGGGCCATCCAACGCCAAACTCAGGGTCTGGGCAATCGCTATCAAACATTTGTCGCCTTGAATATGGCCGTACAAATCGTTGTACTGCTTGAAAAAATCGACGTCCAGCAACAGCAGCGACAATGGCCGGCGCTCGCGGCGCGCACGTTCCCACTCCAACTCGAAACAGCTGTCGAAGCGACGACGGTTGGCAATATTCGTCAGGCCGTCCTTGAACGAGAGCACCTCCAGCTCTTTCTGCAAACTCAGCAACTGGTCTTCGGTCTTCTTGCGTTCGCTGATGTCGAACATGAAGCCGATCAGTGCTTCGACTTCGCCCCTGTCATTGCGCACCACGTGTACAACGTCGCGGATCCACACATAGCCGTTGTCCTTGGTCAGCGCTCGGTAGTCCGCCTCATGGTCCACGCCAGCCTTGGATTGCGTCACGCAGAAGTTCACCACATGCTCGCGATCTTCTGCATGCATGCGCATGGCCCAGTCTTCCACGCTCACCCAGCTTTCAGGGCTCCAACCCAGCAACGCCTCGATCTGAGGGCCGATGTAGGTGAACTTCATCGAGGCCCAGTCAATCTTCCAGGGAATCGCCTTGGTCGACTCCAGAAGGGTTCTGTACACCTCACTGTCATTGACAAGCTCGCTTGCATCGGACATACACGATAGCCCTCGGAACCCTATGGATAAGCCACTTTAGCAGCCCTGGCAGGGCAAGTACTGCGTACCGAGCCATGCGTCGGTACATTGCGACATGGAAGAGGTTGCGGGCACGCTGAAAGCCCTTCGTATTCCGCTACTCATCTGTTTTGGTCGTCAGATCACTGGCCACTTCCTTGGCCAGCGCCATAAACGCCCGGGCAGCCGCGGATTGATAGACATTCTTGCGCTGCATCAAGACCGCTGTACGCTCTAGCCGATGCGGCCCCAACTCGACAGACACCAACTCTGGGTGCTCCTGCGCTATGGCGGCGGGCAGCAAGGTCGACAGCGTGGTTCTGCGCACCACCTCAATCAACGCACCAATTACATTGGCCTCCATCACCACGCGCGGGCGAATGCCGTGCTGGTTGCAATAGCGGTCGATCTGTTCGCGGGTGGCGAACGCTTTGCTGAGCAGAATCAGCGACTGCGCATTCAGCGTCTCCAGGCCGACAGCCCGCGCCCCGGCCAGCGGGTGTCGGCTACCAACGACCAGGGCAAGCGTTTCAACCAGCAGCGGATAGGCTTCGATGTCTGGCGCATGCACCTCATCAAACGCAATCCCCACATCCAGTTCGTCCCTCAGCAGCAGGTTCTCCATCTGCTCCTGGGCCAGTTCATGCACGTTCAGCGTGATGTTCGGGTAACGGCTGTGAAAGGCTTCCACCAACGGCCCGACCAGGTAGGTCGTGAAGGTTGGCGTCACCGCTATGCGCAGCGTTCCTCGACTGAGATCGCCCACATCATGGATCGCCCGCTTGCCTTCGCGCAGCTCCTGCGCCGCCCGCAATGCATAACGCAGGTACACCTGCCCGGCATCGGTCAGGCGTGTTTTGCGCCCTGAGCGATCGAACAACTGCGCCCCGAGGCTTTCCTCCAGCTGGCGCACTTGCTGCGACAGCGCGGGCTGCGAAACATGCAGTGCCGCCGCGGCACTGGTAAAGCCCTGATGTTCGGCGACCGCAAGAAAATACTGAATATGGCGCGCCAGCATGCCTGTACCTATAAGTTTATCTGATGAAGATAATCATATATGAGACTTTTACCTTATTGCACGGCCTCCGTAACCTTTGCCTCATCGCATCGCGAACCAACGGAGTCAACCATGCAAGACATCATCGACGGTTTCCTTAAATTCCAGCGCAATGCCTTTCCTGAACGTGCCGGCCTGTTCAAAGACCTGGCCAACCAGCAGAGCCCACGGGCGCTGTTCATCTCCTGCTCCGACAGCCGGCTGGTGCCGGAGCTGGTCACACAGCGTGAGCCGGGCGACCTGTTCGTCATCCGCAATGCGGGCAACATCGTGCCGTCCTACGGCCCTGAGCCAGGCGGTGTGTCCGCCTCGGTGGAGTACGCGGTCGCAGCCTTGAAAGTCAGCGACATCGTGATCTGCGGGCATTCCGACTGCGGCGCCATGACCGCCATCGCCACCTGCAAATGCCTGGACAACATGCCCGCCGTGGCCGGCTGGTTGCGCTACGCCGATTCCGGTCGGGTGGTCAACGAGGCCCGCCAGCATGTCGACCAGCACGCCAAGGTCGCCTCGATGGTGCGCGAAAACGTCATCGCGCAGTTGGCCAATATCCAGACACACCCCTCGGTACGCCTCGCGCTGGAAGAAAAGCGCGTGACGTTGCATGGCTGGGTCTACGACATCGAAAGCGGCTGCATCCAGGCCTTCGACAGCCGCACCGGCAAGTTCGTGTCGCTGGCCGAAAGCCCTACCGCTTGCGTTGCTACCCACTAACCCCAGTTTCTACCCACGGAGATATCCCCATGATCCAATCACAAATCAGCCAAGACACTCGCCTTGCCCTGACCGACGTCATCCTGTTGGCCAAGGCCCGCAAAGACCTGTCGTTCGCTCAGATTGCCGAAGGCACCGGCCTGCACGAAGCTTTTGTCACCGCCGCCTTGCTTGGTCAGCACCCGCTGCCGGCCAACGCAGCCCAGGTGGTTGCCGACACCCTGGGCCTCGACGCCGATGCCGTGCTCCTGCTGCAAAGCATTCCGCTGCGCGGCAGCATCGGCAACGGCATTCCTACCGACCCAACCATCTACCGCTTTTACGAAATGATTCAGGTCTACGGCACCACGCTCAAGGCGCTGGTTCACGAGAAGTTCGGCGACGGCATCATCAGCGCCATCAACTTCAAACTGGACGTCAAGAAGGTCGATGACCCAGACGGCGGCTCCCGCGCGGTGATCACCCTGGATGGCAAGTACCTGCCGACCAAACCGTTCTGATCACCCCACCCATGGGGCCCGGCGCTGCATGGCTGCCGGGCTCCATGTTCTTGAAAATGTGGAGGAGGGCCTCTGAACATGAAGGCGTTACCTGTACTGATAGCGAGCTTTTTCTGTGCTGCGGCGATGGCCGACGAACCGATACCGGTTGAGCAATACAGCTATGCCCAGCACCTGGACATCGCCCGCGTCATTTCCATCAGCGAAGTCGCGCACGTCTACGCCGTGGTACCTGTGCTCATGACGTATGAAGACTCCAAGGGCCAGAAACACATTCTTGAATACCGAGTGATGGGTAACGGCTGTTCCAACGGTTGAGCTGCCCATGGTTCGTTTTTTACCGATGCGCCTTGGGGCAGCATCATAGAGGGCCAACGTCATGGATCTGATCTTTCGCAATGTGCGCATCGACGATACAAAACCGCTGATGGACGTAGCGGTGCACCACGGCAAGATTGTCGAGATCGCGCCGACAATTTCAGTGCAGGCCGTGCAGGAAATCCAGGGCCACGGCCACGTGCTGATCCCGGGCTTTGTCGAAGGGCACCTGCACCTGGAAAAAGCCAACATCATGCACCGCAAGGCCAATCGCTCCGGCACGTTGAAGGAGGCGATAGCGGTTACCGCCGAGCTCAAACCCACGTTGACTCGCGACGACATTCTCGCGCGCTCCACTCAAGCACTACGTGCGTTGGTGCAGTCCGGCACTACCCACGTACGCGCCCACGCCGAATTCGACCCGGTGCAAGGCTTCACCGGCTTTGATGTGGTGCTGGAACTGCGCGACAAGCTGCGCGACGCCATCGACATCCAGGTGGTGGCCTTCCCGCAGGAGGGAATACTGAAACTGCCGGGCATGCAGGCAATGATGGTTGAGGCCATGGAGAAGGGCGCAGATGTAGTGGGCGGCATTCCCTACAACGACGACTCGGCCCATGACCACATCGACTATGTATTCAACCTGGCCAGGCGCTACGGCAAGGACATCGACTTCCATCAGGACTTCGCCGACAACGCCGAACACATGACCATTGAGTACCTGGCGCGCAAGACCATCGAGCAAGGCTATCAAGGGCGCGTATGCGTCGGTCACCTGACCAGCCTGGGTGCCGTGGCGCCGCACAAACAGCGGGAGATCATTGCCTTGATTCGCGAGGCTGGCATCAGCGTCATGTGCCTGCCCGCCACCGACTTGCACCTCGGTGCGCGCGGCGACAGCCATGACGTGCGCCGTACCCTGACGCCGGTGCGGGCCCTGCGTGATGGCGGCGTGAATGTGTGCCTTGCCACCAACAATATTCGCAACGCATTCACCCCGTTTGGCACCGGCGACTTGCTCAACATCGCGCAATTGGCGATTCCGGCCTGTCACCTGGGCGGGGCGGATGACCAGGCCACGGTACTGTCGATGCTCACTACCCATCCGGCGAAAGCGCTGGGGTTGAAGGATTATGGGTTGGTGCCGGGTGCGCCTGCTGACGTGGTGTTGCTGGAGACGCATTCGGTGGGTGACGTGATTCTCGACCTGCCCACACGGTTGATGGTGCTAAAGCGCGGGAAGATCGTGGCGACGTCGGCCTGTCAGCGTTCGGTGGCTTTCTGATCCAGTTCGATGCAAGCGACTGGTCGTGGGGAGCTGTTACTTCGCTCGCCCACCACCCGGCTCACCCCGCACGAACTCCCTGGCCGTTCAACATGAAGATACTGGTGAGCACAGGGTCCGTCCAAGCGGCCGTTACAGCCGCTTGAAATCGCCCTATCGACCACTGCTCACGGCTAGTTCTCGTAGCGCAGCGTGACGGCAAAGTTGCGGGGTTCGCCGTAATAGTTTCCGGTGTCCTGGCTGAAAATCGCGGTGTAGTACTTCTCGTCGAAAACGTTGTTGAGGTTCAACTGAACGCTCAGGTTCTGGTCGATCCGGAAGTTGGCATTCAAGTCCACAAGGTTGTAGGCACTCTGCGAAATACTGTTCAGGTACAGCTTGCTCTGATGGTACACGCTGGTTCCGACTCGCCATTGGTCCAGGCTACCTGGCAACTGGTAGGTGGTGGCGGCCTTGAACAGTCGCTGTGGCGAGTTCTCTGTGCCATAGGTGTCACCCTTCCTGCTACCCGCCACGTATTCTGGATGGCTGTAGGTGTAGCCCATGGAGGCATTCCACCCGGGCATCAACTCGCCCGAGACCTCGGCATCGAACCCGCGGTTTCGTACTTTGGCGCCCTCGGTGTAGCACCGCGAATCGCGCGTGGGCCCACACACGCGCCCAGCCTCGGGCACGACCTGCGCAAGGCCTGTCTGATCCACCTGGAACAGCGCCAGGGAGGTATTGAGCCTGCCATCGAACAGTTCGTTTTTTACGCCCACTTCGTAGTTGCTGCCCGTTGTGGGTGCGAGCAGTTTGTTGTCGACGCTGTAGTTGCTCTGCATCTTGTAGATCTCGGTATAGCTGGCATACACCGAGGTAGTGTCATTGACGTCGTAGACGATGCCGCCGTAGGGGATGATCTTGCGGTTTTCCCTGAAGCGGTCCGTCTCCCACGGGCCCTGGGTGTCGTAGTCGACCCAACTCAAGCGGCTGCCCAGAATCACGTGCAGATCATCGAATGGGTTCAGGCGAGTGGCTGCATAGATCCCCTTGTCCTTGCGCACATGTCGACTGGGCGTCAGGCTGCCGACTATCTGCGGTTTCGGGAATGTGGAGGTATCGAAGTCCAGAATGTCGACGATAGGGTTCACGCTGGACGAGCCTGTGACGTATTGCAGCCTGTCACGCCGCAAGTTGGTACCGATCACCACCTCATGCTTGCGCTCCAGCAGGTTGAACGCACCGTTGAGCGCCGCGTCGAGATTGATCTGTTCGTCATCGTAACGGGCGCTGTTCGGCCAGTACTGCATCGTCGAGTCGGTGTCCTTGGTGTGGTACCCAACCTGAGCGAGAAAATCCGAATTGGACCAAATCAGGTTGGTGGCGACGGTGAGGTTCCAGTCCTCATTGAAGCTGTGCTTGATATCGGCAAAGACGTTGCGGTTGATCTTGTCCAGGTACGCCCACTTTCCAGCGAACGACTTCGACCGCGAGAAGTTGTATGAGCTGCCATCCAGGTGGGTAGGCAAACCGCCCCAATCGTAGCCGCCACTGTTGTCCTGCTGGAAGGACGCCCCCACTGCAACCGTGGTCGAGTCATTCAGGTCGACTTCGCCGATGGCGTAGAACAGTTGGTTGTCCTTGTCAGCGTAGTCCTGATAGCTGTTTCGACTGTTGTACATCAGGACCGTACGGCCACGCACGGTGCCCTCTGCGTTCAAGGGGCCGCCAACGTCGAGTTGCGTGCGGTAGTTGTCCCACGAGCCAGCACCGATCTCTGCCTTGAGCCGGTATTCACGTGTCGGTCGCTTGCGAACCATGTTGATGGCCGCAGACGGATTACCTGCCCCTTGCATCAGGCCGTTTGCGCCTCGGACAATCTCTACCCGGTCATACATGGCCATGTTGTTCACCGACATGACGTCCATCGAGAAGCTTTCCGTGACGCTGCTCGGCAGGCCATCGAATTGCAGGTCGTCGACATGGAACCCTCGCGAGTAGTAAAGCGGACGCTCAGTGCCGAACCCCTTGACCGTGCTGATGCCCGTGGCTGCCCTTGCAACGTCTTCCAGGGACTGCATGTTCTGGTCGTCCATCTGCTGACGCGTGACGACGCTGATCGACTGCGGCGTTTCGCGCAGCGAGAGATTCATCCGCGTCGCTGTGGTGGTGCTACCTGTGGTGTACGACCCCGAATCCTCGGTGATGGCGCCCAGCCCCGAGCCTGTCACGTTGGTCGCGTCCAGTTGCAATGAACCCGACGGTGCAGCCGGCAGCAGCACATAGCTGTTGTCCCCACCTGCAACCGCCTGCAACCCGGACCCGCTCAGCAACACGGCAAAGCCCTGGTCGATGCTGTAGCGGCCATTGATGCCCCGGCTCTGCTTGCCTTCGGTCAGCCCGTTGTCGAACGACAGCACCACGCCTGCTTCGGTGGCAAAGCTGTTCAGCACAGTGGCCAGCGCCCCGGCTTCAATGGCAAATTCCTGCTGATGCAGCGTACGGGCTGTTACCTGGCCTTCAGCCGCGTGGCCAAGTGCTGGAGTGGCCATCAACAACGATGCGCCAAGTAGGGCAAGGCATAGCGCGCTTGGGGTGTTCAACGTGGCGGTGCAGAAGCCTGGAAGGGGATGCTGCATGCTTACTCCTGATGCGGTTGTTGGCATTTTGTGAGGTGTCTGCAAAAGGAGTCGCGTAGCCGAGAGGAAAGTGACAACGCGTTTCGAAATTTTTTCCTGGCCTGATTTTCACGGCCAGAAGTCGATTGCTCTCAGGCCATCATTTCACTATATTGCGATTAATTCTTATTCACTGTTTGGCCTGGATATGCCGTCTGGCAACCTTATCGCGACCCTCTACAACGACCATCAACCCTGGCTCATCAGTTGGCTGCGCAAGCGCACCGGGTGTTCGCAGGCGGCGGCAGACTTCGCCCAGGACACCTTTGTTCGCGTGCTGCTCGCCGAGCGCCGTGAACCCCGGGCGGCCATGCTCAATGAGCCTCGGCATTTTCTGGTAACCATCGCCAAGCGGGTAATGATCGACAGTTTTCGCCGTCAGTCGGTGGAGCGTGCCTATCTGGAAGTGCTCGCCGCGCAGCCCGAGTCGTTCGAGATTTCTGCCGAAGAACAGCTTTCGTTGCTCCAGACACTTCTGGAGCTGGATCGCATGCTTGACGGCCTGGGCGTGAAGGCCAAAACGGCGTTCCTGATGTCGCAAGTGCAAGGGCTGACCTACCCTCAAATCGCCGAGCACCTGCAGGTGTCCGCCAGCTCGGTAACCAAGTACATGGCCCGGGCCACCGAACGCTGCCTCCTGTACCTGGTGGACAATCCGTGGTGACCACCGACGCCCAGCGCCAAGCACTTCGCCATGCTGCGCAGTGGTTCGCGCAGCTGTGCGCGAACCCTGAAGACGCGGCGCTGCGCGCGCAGTGGCAACGCTGGCACTGCCGGAGGGCGGAGCATGAATGGGCATGGCAGCAGTTGACCGAATTGCAGGCGCGCCTGGGCGGCATGCCGCAGCAGTTGGCCTGGAACGTCATGGAAAAGTCCACGCTGCGCGAAAGCGGCCCGAATCGCCGCACGCTACTCAAGGGGCTGTTGCTGGGCGCCGGCGCCAGTTCATTGGCATGGCAGGGATATGACGTTGCGCCCAGATGGATGGCCGACCTCAGAACGCGCACCGGAGAACAGCGCCAAGCGGCTCTTGCCGACGGCACCCTGCTGGTGTTGGATACCGATACCGCGCTGGATGTACTGTTCAATGCCAGCACGCGCTTGCTGGTGCTTCGGGCGGGGGAGGTCCATGTAACCACCGGCAAGGACTCACGTCCGTTGCTGGTGCGCAGCGCACAGGGTGATCTGCGCGCATTGGGCACTCGCTTCGCCGTGCGCCAACTCGACGGGCTGACACGCCTCAGCGTCTACCAGCATGCCGTTGCGGTCCGTCCTGAGCAGGCTGAAGGCGAGGTCGTGATCGAGCAAGGGCAATCGGTGACACTTGATCGTCAGCGACTGTTTGCCACGCAGCCGTTGAAAAAAGGCGAAGAGGCCTGGGCTCAGGGGCGGCTGGTAGTGGAGGGCTGGAGGCTGGATACACTCATCAACGAGTTGCAGCGCTATTGCCCCGGCTATCTAGGCTGCGCCTCGGAGGTCAGCCACTTGCGGGTGTCGGGCTCGTATTCGCTTGGCAACATCGAGCTGACATTGAACACTATCGCCCGTTCGTTACCCATCCGAATCCAGCAGATTACCCGTTACTGGACGCGCATCCTGCCGGTTTGATGATTTACGACTTTCGAAGGCCGGTGGCTCAGACATCGGCTCGCACGGTCCGCTTTTGGCACCACTGCCGCTCGGCCGGCAACTCACCCACCGAGCGGCAACCCGTTTCACACGCCAGCTTCGCCTATTTCAACGGAACGTAGATATCCGTCTGCCATTGATCCTGCGGTGTTTCGGGAAACACGCTCAGGTAATGGAAGAACAATGGGTGATCGCGTAGCTCTTCGTTACTGGAGGGTAGCCAGTCGCGGTAAAGCGGGTAGATGGATTCTCCGATGTAGTCAGGCGACCCCGTATGGCGAATCACGGCGCAACGCCCTGCCGGGATGACCCGTTCATGCACGCCGAATTCGTTGGGCAGCACGGCCTCGTCTATCTCGCCGCAAATCGCGAACCTGAAGGCCTCTGCGGGCGTGGTATCGGGATTGTCATAGGGGATGCCAAACGAGCGGCTCACGGCTACTGGCGACTGACCGCTCTGCATGCGCCACTGACGAAAACGACTGACGCTTTGACTGACGAGGCCGGGCGCCCCGCAATGTTCAAGCGCCGCCACGCGGGTTTCGGCGAACGTCACGATAAGGATCTGCATGGTGATACTCCTGGAAAAGTGAGGGACAACGAAGACCGCATTCCAGACCTGCCAGCTCGGTGCCTTGGCGAACGCACTCGGCGCCATGCCAAAGGCGCGCCTGAACGCCCTTGAAAAGGCCTCGGGGCTTTCGAAGCCAGCACCCAGTGCTGTCTCCAGCACGGACTGACCCGGTGAACCGACCAGTTGATGCGCAGCGCGCCGAAGCCTCATCAACTGCACATACTGTGCAACCGGCACGCCTACATACGCCGTGAATTGCCGGTGAAAATGAAACACCGAGAAGTTGGCGACGCGGCTCAGTGCACTCACCGAGAGATCGCCCTCGAGGCAGGTATCGATATAGGCGAGTACGGCGTCGAACCGTTTTGCGTAGGCATGGCTGTTGCTTGAGTCGGTCACCGAACAAAACCTCCTGAAGATGCGGTGAGCAATAGCATCCGCCTTTGCCCCCTCGTCGTGCCTAGCCGGGTTTGCTCTGATAGGGGTTGCTGCCCCTATGCAAGCCGAGCCAGTTCCCGCGCCACCATCGCCGCCTGCTGCGCACTGGCAACATTGGTAAACCCCATTACCAGCCCGTGCCTGGGCGCACCTGCCAGGTACCACTGCGATAGCGGCTCCACCGCCAGCCCGGCGGCCCGTGCGCGCTTGGCCAGTTTTACATCGTCCACGCCGGGCAAACCGGCTACCAGGTGCATGCCGCCTGCCTGGGTATCGATCAGCAAACGCTCGCCCAACTGCTGCTGCAATGCCTCGATCAGCCATTGCCGGCGCCGGGCGTACAGATTGCGCATCTTGTTCAGGTGCCGCGCAAAGTGGCCTTCGTTGATAAACGCCGCCACGGTGGCCTGCAGCAGGTGAGGGCAGTGGTTGTGCAGCCGGTCGGCCTGGCG
This sequence comes from Pseudomonas sp. FBF18, assembly GCF_024261405.1. Taxonomy (NCBI): domain Bacteria; kingdom Pseudomonadati; phylum Pseudomonadota; class Gammaproteobacteria; order Pseudomonadales; family Pseudomonadaceae; genus Pseudomonas; species Pseudomonas sp. FBF18. Next base: position 45,909 of record NZ_QKRS01000002.1, read on the forward strand.
GGCGAAGGCCTCGCATTGCTGCGCCGGCACCACCAGGTAGGCCAGACGCAATCCGGGGAACAGCACCTTGCTGAAGGTGCCGGTGTAGAGCACGCGGCCCTGCTGGTCGAGGCTCTTGAGGGCGGGCAGGGGCTTGCCGCGATAACGGTATTCGCTGTCGTAGTCGTCCTCGATGATCCAGCTGCCTTGCCGGTTGGCCCACGCCAGCAGCGCCAGCCGGCGCGGCAGCGACAGCGACACGCCCAGCGGGCTCTGGTGGGTGGGGGTGACCACGGCAAAGCGCGCATCCACCGCGCGGGCGATGCCCTGTTCCACATCCAGGCCCTGGTCGTCCACGCTGACGGGCACCAGCTGCGCGCCGGCTTCCTGCAGGGCGTTGCGGGCCATGAAGTAGCCGGGTTCCTCCAGCCAGCAGCGGTCGCCCGGCTGCATCAGCGTATGGCAAATCAGGTCGAGGCAGGCGCGATAGCCGGCGCACACGAACACCTGCTCGGGGCGGCAGGTGATGCCCCGCGAGATGCCCAGGTAAGTGGCAATCGCCGCCCGTAGCGGTGCGTGGCCGCGTGGGTCCGGGTACACCAGGCTTTCCAGGCCGCCTTGACGCAGTTGCCGGCCGGCCAGCCGCGTCCACAGCTTGCGCGGGAAGGCGTCCAGGGCCGGCAGGCCCATCTGCAAGGGCAGTGGCAGCTCGCCGGAATGGGTGGTCGGGTAGGTGCTGGCGGATACGCCAGGGCCTAGCTGGGGTGGGGCAACCGGGGTCAGTTGCGGGGTGACCACCGTGCCGGCGGCGCCGCGCGCCATCAGGTAGCCTTCGCCGATCAACAACTGGTAGGCCGCCTCCACGGTGCCCCGCGCCAGGTTCAGCTCGGCGGCCAGGGCGCGAACGGCCGGCACGCGATCACCTGGGCGCAGGCGGCCGTCGGCGATGGATTCGCGAAAGCGCTGGTAAAGCTGGCGATAGATCGGCGCCTGCTGGCTGCGGTCCAGTTCGAAGGAAAGCATCTTGGACTAGTCGTTTATTCATTTTTCGGCCCTGTAGCTTAAGCCATTGCTTGCTTAAAGTGGGCGCTCTTGAAAAGCGGACGACGACCATGGCCTACACCCTTCAACACCTCGAAAGCCACGCAGCCTTTGAAGCCAGCTTTGAACTGATGCGTGTACTGCGCCCGCACCTCAACGACCTGGCCGACTATGTGGCGCAGCTACAGCGTCAGTCGGCGCAGGGCTACCGCTTATTGGCGGCGTGGGAGGGTGAGCAGGTGGTGGGCCTGGCGGGCTACCGCCCGCTGGAAAACCTGTTGTACGGGCGCTTCATCTATGTCGATGACCTGGTGGTAAGCCCCGACCTGCAACGCGGCGGCCTGGGCGCGCAGTTGCTGAGCGCCGTGCGTGACGAGGCGCTGCAGCGCGGTTGCGATCACTTCGTGCTGGATACCGGCCTGCACATGCCGCTGGCCCAGCGCTTCTATTTTCGCCAGGGGTTGCTGGCCCGTGGCATGCACTTTACCCAAAGCCTTAAGCCGGGGAGCCCGCAATGAACAACGTACTGCTGCTCAACGCCAGCCCGCAGGGGGCGGTGTCCCATGCCAATCAACTGGCGCTGGAGCTGGTCGCCACCTTGCGCCGGCGCCACCCCGAGCTGCAACTGATCGAGCGTGATCTGGGCGCGAGCCCGCTGCCCCCGCTCGATACCGATTACGCCCGCGCCCTGACCACCCGCACGCCATTCGACGCACCCACTTTCGAGGTGTCCGAGGCGTTGATCCAGGAACTGGAGCGCAGCGATGTGCTGCTGATTGCAACGCCCATGCACAACTTCATGCTGCCGGCCGCGCTCAAGCTGTGGATCGACTACGTGCTGCGCATTCACCGCACCTTCAGTGCCGGCCCGCAGGGCAAGGTCGGTTTGCTGCGCGACCGCCCGGTGTACGTGCTGGTGGGCTCCGGTGGCATTCACCAGGGCGAGGCGGCGCGCCAACCGGACTTTCTCACGCCGTACCTGCGCCATGTGCTCAACACCCTCGGGCTGTTCGACCTGCACTTCACCTACCTGCAGGGCCTGGTGGGCGGCGAGGAGGCGGTGCGTAGCGCAATCGACGCCGGCCGCGCGCGTCTGGCGCTGGAGCTCTTGTTCAACCCACAGGTTTGCGCCTGATCCCCTTTACTTCACTGGAGTTTCACCATGAGCCAACTCAGACTGCCGTTCGCTTCCCTGTCGCCTGAGGCCTACCAAGGCCTGCTCGCCACCAACAACGCACTGGCCGCCAGTTCCCTGGGCCTGCCATTGATCGAACTGGTGTACCTGCGCATTTCGCAGATCAACGGCTGCGCCTTCTGCCTGGGCAAGCATTCGCAAACCCTGCGTGACAGCGAGGTGGCGCAAGCCAAGCTCGATTGCCTGGCCGGCTGGCGCATCAGTGGGCTGTTCAACGAGCGCGAGCGCGCCGCACTGGCCTGGGCCGAGACGCTGACCCACGTCAGCGAAAAGGGCGCACCCGATGCGTTGTACGAGCCCTTGAAAGCCCATTTTTCCGACGTCGAGATTTCCGACCTGACCTTGGCCGTGGCGTTGATGAATGCGTTCAACCGGCTGGCCATCGGCATGAACCTCTGAGCGCGTTCCACTGTTGTGGGGGCAAGCGCCGGCACGGCATCATGGCGGCTCATCAATCAGGACAACGCCATGGCCACCCCGACGCTTCATCTGATGTGCGGCAAGATCGCCTCCGGCAAGTCGACACTGGCCAAGGCCCTGGCAACCGAACACGCGGCGATCTTGCTGAGCGAGGATCACTGGCTCTCCAGGCTGTACCCGCAGCAGATCCACTCGGTGGCCGACTACGTGCGCCTTGCCCGCCAGGTGCGGGCGGTGATGGGGCCGCTGGTTACCGACATGCTCAGGGCGGGCACCAGCGTGGTGCTGGACTTTCCGGCCAACACGCCTGCCGATCGCCAATGGCTGCGCGCCCTGGCCGACGCCGCACAGGTGCCGCACTGCGTTCACTACATCGAGGCAAGCGATGAGACTTGCCGGGCCAGGCTGCACCTTCGCAACGGCCGCGCCGAGCATGAGTTCGCCGCGTCCGACGCCGAGTTCGATCTGATCACCAGCCACTTTCGGGTGCCCGACCCCGAGGAGGGGGTCGAGATCAGGGTTCACCGGCTCTGACCCTCGGCGCGCACAACTCAGTAGAGTTCGATCAACTGCCGGTCGATCGTGGCACCCGGCATCATCTGCAAAAGCCCGGTGCCCAGTTCGTCAGCCGCGGCTTGCAGTGCCTCCAGGGGCATTGGAGGCAGGCTTTCGAGGATGAACCACATCTGTTCTGCATCGGCGTCCAGGCGCGTTCGGGTTCCCTGGCGCCAGTTCCAGCGCCGACACGTCACACCCAGGTCGTCGCGCCAGATCACTTCACCCTTGTCGGGCGATTCGTTGGCGGCGCTGCCGTCCTTGATGGTGTCGAACAGCTCCGTACCGGTGGCAACGGTCAAACGCGGCACACCTATGTAGGCAGCGAAATTCTCGCCGCCGACCGGCACGGCGAACCTGAGGCTGATGGCGTTGTACAGGTCGACAATGGGGTCGATGCTCGGCAGCACGGCGTCGCGCAGCACGCGCTTGCGCAGTGCCTCGGCCGAGCACGGCGTGCGCTGCGGCTTGGCGCCGAACAGCCGGAAGGTGTGTGCCCATGCCGCAAGGTGCGCCTCTGCCCAGTCCGGGGCGCCGGCCGTGACCGCCTCACAGGCCTGCGTCAGGGCCTTGGTCGCCACCTCGGGCCGGGTGATCGGCGTGGCTTTGACGCAGATGCTCATGGCACGGAACCCAGGTGCTATCTCTGCAATCTGCGGGTCAAGAACAGGCACGACAAACGACATGTATTTCTCCAGAAGGCAGGGGGAGCAGAACAGGTGCGCATTCTTGAACGGTGAGCCTTATCAGATCCAATGATTAGGCCTCATGCCTTATCAGTTCTTCTTATCCTGCAGATGGGGTGGTGCACGCACCTGTGTATTGCACACGCTCGGCGGCTTGTATGATGTCGGCCGGTTTTGGGCTTTGCAGCAAGCCCTGTTCAACGGAGTGGCAGTTGCAATGATTGTGGTAGTCGAAGGTATCAGCGCCAGTGGCAAGACCACCTGGTGCACAAGTCACGCCGAGCAACAGTTGATTGCCGAAAACGGGCGTTTTGAGAACGAGCCCGATCGCGCGGCAGATCCGTTCGGGGCGGCTGCGTTCTGGGCCGAACGCAACGTCGATCGCTGGCAGGCGGCGCTGGCCATGGAGCAGCGCCGTTCGCGGGCCGTATGCGACAGCGACCCGCTCAAGCTGCATTACATCTGGAGCCTGTGGCAGATCGGCGAGGCCAGTGAGCGCGACTGGCAGGTGGAACTGGACGCCACCCGCCAGACCTTCGCGCAAGGGCGCATCGGCTTTGCCGACGCCTACCTGGTTGCGCGCATCGACCCGCAGCTGGCACGGGAGCGGGCCCGGGCCGACAGCACGCGTCGGCGCAGCAGGTTCGAGCTGCACGTGCGCCTGCAGGAAGCAGTACTGAACTGGTACGGCGCCATCGAGCAGGTACTGCCCGGCAGGGTGCAATTCGGTTTGCCCGCGCAGTTGCCCACGTTGCAGCGCCTGGAAGGGCGCTATGCGCTGGAGGCCTTTGAGCAGATGATCGCCTCGCTACCCAGGCCACGGCATGTTTGACGACTATCTCAAGCGCTGGCAACTGACTGTCGATGGCGAGCCGTTCGACTCGCTGAACGGCACCCTGCTGCCGGTGCGCCAGCAGGGCAGGCCAGCCATGCTGAAGATTTCGCACGTTGCCGAAGAACAGGCGGGCAGCCTGCTCATGGCGTGGTGGCAGGGCGAGGGGGCAGCGCCGGTACTGGCTCACGACGGCCAAGCCCTTCTTATGGTGCGCGCGCAAGGTACGGATGCACTGACGCAGATGGTCAAGGACGGGCACGACGAGCAGGCCACGCGCATTCTTTGCGCGGTTGCCGCCCGCCTGCACGCACCGCGCGCCACGCCCATGCCCGCCCTGGTGCCACTGGAGCAGTGGTTCGAGGGGTTGTGGCACGGGGCCGACAGGCACGGCGGTCTTCTGCAGCACTGCGCCAGCACCGCCCGCGAACTGCTGGCTGCGCCGCGCGATGTGGGGGTACTGCATGGCGACATCCACCACGGCAACGTGCTCGATTTCGGCGCAGCCGGCTGGCTCGCCATCGACCCCAAGGGGCTGTATGGCGAGCGGGGCTTCGATTACGCGAACATTTTCTGCAATCCCGATGGTGAGCAGGCGCTGGTACCGGGGCGCTTCGCGCACCGGGTCGAGATCGTCGCCAAGGCCAGCGGCATGGAACGTCGCCGGTTGTTGCAGTGGGTACTTGCGTGGACGGGCCTGTCGGTCAGCTGGCTGCTCGAAGACCATCAACCGCCGGGCGGCACCCTTGAGGTGGCGAAACTGGCCGCAGCGGGGCTTGGTTATATGGAGTGACTGCGCTCCATTCGGGTCGATTGATGGAGCGCTGTCGCTCCGTTTGCGGTTGATATGGCACATTGCCATGGATAGTCTTGCCGTCATCGCCACACGCAAGAGGCCCCCATGAACAGTCCTGTCTCCGTACCACCGAAAAGTTTGGGAGCGCACTTCAGTGACAACCTCAGCGCGATACTTGCCATCGGTGGCAAGCAGCGCGAGGACGGCCGGCCAGGCCCTGTCACTGCCGCCTGTATTCAACGCGAAACCGGCATCGCTCGCAGCACGCTGAGGGCATTGAAGTCACCCCGCGAACAGCTCGACCCCAACCCGGACCTGCACACGCTCAGCCGCATTGCCGATGCACTGGGGGTACCCCCTGCGTTCCTGCTGATGCGCCCGCAAGACTGGCTGGCGCTGGGGCAGGCGGTGGGTGGCAGCCGCGATTACCTGGCAGCAGCAGTCAAGCTGCAGAGCGAAGGCAAGCTCGAGCAGGGCAACCCGGTCGAGAAGGTGCTGCGAGAATGCAAGGTGCATCCCGACGTGCGTCCCATCGGCGTGGGTGCGTCGCCCGAAGTCAGCCGTGTCAATGCCCGTGACGAATGGCGCCGGCGCAGTTGCCTGAAACTGGACGCACTGATGCTGCGCCAGGTGCGCTCCGACCAGCCCCGGGCCTGGCTGACAGCCATTGCGGGGGCCTTCGTCAGCCGCAGCACCCCGCATGCCCCGACCATCATCGACTGACCCCTGGTCATCAAAGGAACCCCCCATGTCAATGATTCAAGATGCCGACCTGGCAGACGTAATGATGAGCGCGAGCAGCGACGATATCGGGCTGCTCATCGATGTGATCACCGACAGCGGCAAGGGACGCATCTCGTTGTCGTCCTCGGTCTGCCGCCAGTTGAGCGCTGCCAAGGAGCGTGAGATCACCGACCTTGATCGCGGCCTGGTGGTCGAGGAACTCACGCGCTTTGGCGGCAACTCGCTGATGAACGTGTTTCGCGGTGGCAGCGGCGTGCCCTACAAGGAACTGCTCACCGACGTGGCTTCTCACGTCGGGGTTGCCAAGAGCGGCCTCGGAGACTGCGCCAGTATGGAGATGGCGATCATCGCCAAGGTGGTCGAGCAGTCGGTGGGGCGCATGAGCGAAGACGACAAGAAGACCTTCTTCGAATCGGTCGGGGCGGGTTACCGGCCGGGCATGGGGCCCACTGCACTGGCAAGCTTGATCGCCAGCCTCAGCGCCTCCGGGCTGACCTCCTACCGCCTGGCCGCGGTAGTGGCCAGCGCGACCATGAGCAGCCTGGTGGGACGTGGCGTGATGCTGGCAGGTAGTGCGGGCCTGGGCAGGGGGCTGGCCGTGCTCGCAGGCCCGGTCGGCTGGGCCATCACGGGTCTGTGGACCGCGTTCGACCTGGCCAGCCCGGCCTACCGGGTAACTGTGCCCTGCGTTATCCAGATCGGCCATATGCGCCAGAAAATGCTGGTTGCCAAGATGTGCCCCGCCTGCGGTACAGCGGTTGAGGCATCGAGCCGGTTCTGCGGCCACTGCGGCGTACGCCTGGGTGAAAGGGGGCTGGCATGAACACCACGATCTCGCCGCTCGAATTTCTGCTGACCAATGCCATCTGCGTTGCTGCCGGTGCCGTTACCGTACTGGCATTGCAATGGGCGGGCAGGGCGGCCTACCGCAGCGGGCAGCGCAATGCGCAAGACCCCGTGTAACCCTGGCCTGTCGATTACAAGGAACGATCATGTATAGGAATGAACACGCGGCCCGGGTGGTCGCCCTGACCCAGAAGACCGCATCGATCAACCTGGATATCCAGAAGTTGACCCTCGACATGCAGTGGTACGACGCATTCGACTGCGAGCACGCCAGCGCTCAACTGGCCCAGCGCAACCGCATCACCCTGGATATCAAGCAACGGCTCAATCAGCTCAGCGCCACCCTGCAGAGCACCAACCAGAGCAAGCAGGCCTGCCAGGGCGTGGCCGGTGGCTGGCTGTCGGGCCTGTGGCGCTCCACCGAGCAGAAGGTGGCGCAGCACCAGGCCAGTGAACTGGACAAGCGCCTTGCGATGCTTGAGCTGTCGCGCAAGGAGGCCCAGGCCGAGCTGGCCAGCCATGAGCCCGAAGAGCGCCGGCTGGCGGCGAACTTGCGCCGGTATCGCCAGTTCAATCCGCTGGAAGCAACGGCCACCATCACCGGCTTGAACGAGGAACTGGCGCACCTGTACCAGTTGATCGAGCATACCCGCAGTGCCAGCGAAAAATGGGAAGCCATGGCCGGCGACGTGTCGCGCCAATGGGAACGCCAGCAGCGCCAACTGCAGCAGATCGACAACGACATCGCCAAGGCGCAAGGGTTTGAATGGGCGCTCTCGAATGCGTCGAGCGGCAGGGAAAAAGCGCTCATACATCAAGAATGCGAGAGCTTCTTCGAAAACAGCAAGCCGGGCATGGTACTGAGCGGGTTGAATGCCAAGCGGCGCAAGCTCGAGCGGGATATCGAGAAAATCCAGGAACGCCTGCGCGACATCACACGGCTGATGGAAAACCACATCGAAACGCTCATCCTCGATGGCAACAACCTGTGCTACCTGCCTTCGGAGAACGGCAAGGGCACCTTCATCGGGCTTGGCGCACTGATTGCCTTGGTGCCGGTCCTGTGCCAGGGGTACAAGGTGACGGTGATCTTCGACCCGGGCATCTATGCACGGGTGTCGAGCAACCATGCCGGGCTTCAGGCGCTGTTCCCCGGGGCCAAGGTGGTGGTGATGCCCCGGGATGTGAAAGCGGACGAGGCCCTGCTGGCCGCTGCCGAGTTCGACCAGGCCGCCTACATCGTCAGCAATGACCGGTTCGCCGACTACGCGGAAAAATCCGCGGTCAAGGAGCGACGCGTGTTGACCCACCTGATCCACCCGCATTCGGTACAGATCCAGCAGTTGCAGATCAACGTGCCTTACTGACCTGGCTGGGCTCAAGCGGTAGCTCAACCACATGCGTGCAGGTGGGCTGCTGCTGGCCGACGATCGTGCGCGATGCATCAGCCAGATCGCGTTCGCAGGTTTTGCTGGCGCTGCGCGCCAGTTCGCGGGGCAAGGCCCGCTCCTACGCCCTTCGGGCAGAAGCCCCAGCGCTGTAGGAGCCAGCATTGCTGGCGAACGAGCGCGAAGCGGTCGCAGAACCTGCGTGCACGGTGCATCAGCCAGACCACCCGCAACCCTCGCGCCTAACCCTCGGCAGCCCCTTCCAGAATCCTCGGCCCCGGTCCATCCTGCCCCAGCGCATCCCCCGGGTTGCGCAACGGGCAATCATCCAGCGACAGGCAGCCACAACCGATGCAGTTGTCCAGGCTATCCCTCAATGCCTCCAGCGTCCGGATGCGCGCATTCAGGTTCTCGCGCCAGGCCGATGACATCTCACCCCACTGCGCCGCCGTCAATTTGCTGTTGGGCGGGTAGCGGCTCATCGCATGCTTGATCTCTTCCAGCGGAATCCCGGTGCGCTGCGCCACCTTGATGATCGCGATGCTGCGCAGCACCAACGCCGGAAATCGCCGCTGGTTGCCGGCATTGCGCGTGCTGGCGATCAACCCCTTGGACTCGTAGAAGTGCAAGGTGGAAATCGGCACGCCACTGCGTCTGGCCACCTCGCCGATGGTGAGCGAGCGCGCACCATCCATCGTCTTTTCTGCCGCCACGTGTGTTGACCTCAAGTTAAGTTGAGGTTTTATAGTCCGGCCCGATCTTTCCTGCAACCGCTTTGCCGTGCCGATGCCAGCCGTCGGCACGGGATGCGCTGTGCAGCGAACACACCACACCGATGAGCGGAGCAAAGATGGGCAAGAGGATGCTGTTGGGAGGGGGCGCCGCTGTTGTGTGCGTGCTGGCCGTCGTCATGCTGCTGACCAGAAAGGACTCGACGGCGCACGCCACTGCGGCGTGGCCGGTGACCAAGGTCGCGCTGGCCACCGTCACCTCGCGTGAGGCGCCCCGCCAGACCTTCGCCGCCGGCGAGCTGGAAGCCGCCCACCAGGTGCAGGTGGCCGCGGAAACCACCGGGCGCATCACGCGCATCGCCTTCGAGTCGGGGCAAAGGGTCAAGGCCGGGCAACTGCTGGTGCAGCTCAACGATGCCCCCGAGCAGGCCGACCGGGTGCGCCTGAGCGCACAGCTGCGCAATGCCCGCACCCTGCATCAGCGCATCGGCAAGCTGCGCACCGCCAATGTCACTACCCAGGAGCAACTCGACAACGCCACCGCCGCCGTGCAGATGGCCGAGGGCGAACTGCAGCAGGTCGATGCACGGATTGCGCAGAAGGCGATCCGGGCCCCCTTTGCCGGCAAGCTGGGCATCCGCCGCGTGCATCAAGGCCAGTACCTGAATGACGGTGACGCCGTGGCCAGCCTGGTGGACGCCACGCAACTGCGGGTGAACTTCTCGCTGGCCGAGCATGCCGCCCCGGGCTTGCAGGTGGGGCAGACCGCCGCCCTGGCGGTGGATGCACTGCCGCAAAAGACCTTTGCGGCGCGCATCAACGCCATCGACCCGATGGTGGGCAAGGCGCGCGCAGTATGGGTGCAGGCCACCCTGGCCAACCCGGACGGGCAGTTGCAGGCCGGCATGTACGCCAGCGTGCAGCTCGCGGCGGCGCAGCCGACCCGGGTGATGGCCGTGCCGGAAACCGCCATCACCTACACCGCCTACGGCCAGACCGTGTTCATTGCCAACCACGACCCGGAACGCGGCCTGAGCGTGCACCGCGTGCAGGTGACCACCGGCGAGCGCTGGAAGGGCCAGGTGGAAGTCACCTCCGGGCTCAAGGCGGGCGACCGCGTGGTGGTCTCGGGCCAGCTCAAGCTCAGTGACGGCATGCGGGTGGAGCAGGTGGCCAATGACACGCTGCACAACGCCGACGGGGGCGACGCCTCATGAGGTTCACCGACAGTTTTGTGCGTCGCCCGGTGCTGGCCCTGGTGGTCAGCAGCCTGATCGTGCTGGCCGGCCTGTTCGCCCTGGGCAAGCTGCCCATCCGCCAGTATCCGTTGCTGGAAACCGCCACCATTACCGTCAGCACCGAATACCCGGGTGCATCGGCCGAACTGATGCAGGGCTTCGTGACCCAGCCGATCACCCAGGCGGTGTCGTCGGTGGAAGGCATCGACTACCTGTCTTCGTCGTCGGTGCAGGGCCGCAGCTTGGTGACCCTGCGCATGGAGCTGAACCGCGACTCGACCCAGGCGCTGAGCGAGACCATGGCCAAGGTCAACCAGGTGCGCTACCGCCTGCCGGACAAGGCCTACGACCCGGTGGTGGAGCTGTCGGCCGGGGATTCCACCGCCGTGGCCTATGTGGGCTTTGCCAGCGACACGCTGTCGATTCCCGAACTCAGCGACTACCTGTCGCGGGTGGTCGAGCCGCAGCTTTCCGGCATCGACGGCGTGGCCAAGATCCAGACCTTCGGTGGCCAGACCCTGGCCATGCGCCTGTGGCTGGACAGCGAACGCATGGCCGGGCGCGGCGTGACCGCCGCCGAGGTGGCCGATGCCGTGCGCAGCAACAACTACCAGGCCACGCCCGGGCAGGTACGCGGCCAGTTCGTGCTGGCCGACATACGCATCGATACCGACCTGACCAGTGTCGAGGCCTTTCGCGACCTGGTGATTCGCAATGACGGCACGGCGCTGGTGCGCCTGCGCGATGTGGGCACGGTCGAACTGGGCGCCGCGGCCACCCAGACCAGCGCCACCATGGATGGCCGCCCGGCGGTGCACCTGGGCCTGTTCCCGACGCCTGCGGGCAACCCACTGGTGATCGTCGACGGCATTCGCAAGCTGCTGCCGCAGATCCAGCAGACCCTGCCGCCAGGGGTCAACGTGGCGCTGGCCTACGAGACTGCACGCTTTATCGAGGCCTCGATCCAGGAAGTGCTGCACACGCTGGTCGAGGCGATCGTGATCGTGGTGCTGGTGATCTGGCTGTGCCTGGGCTCGTTGCGCAGCGTGGCCATCCCGGTGCTGGCGATCCCGCTGTCGATGCTCGGCGCGGCCGGGCTGATGCTGGCGTTCGGCTTCAGCCTCAACCTGCTGACCCTGCTGGCGATGGTGCTGGCCATCGGGCTGGTGGTGGACGACGCGATCGTGGTGGTGGAGAACGTGCACCGCCATATCGAGGAGGGCCAGACGCCGGTGGCCGCCGCGCTGGTCGGTGCCCGCGAGATCGCCGGGCCGGTGATCGCCATGACCCTCACGCTGGCCGCCGTGTATGCCCCCATCGGCCTGATCGGCGGGCTCACCGGCACGCTGTTTCGCGAGTTCGCCCTGACCCTGGCCGGGGCGGTGATCGTCTCGGGGGTGGTGGCCCTGACCCTGTCGCCGGTGATGAGCTCGCTGCTGCTCAAGCCCGGCCAGCAGGAGGGGCGCATGGCCAGGCTTGCCGAGAAGGTGTTCGGCGGGCTGGCCAGCGCCTACGGGCGGGCACTGGCGCACTCGCTGTCGCGTCGCTGGGTCAGCGGCGGCGTCGCCTTGCTGGTGTGCCTGAGCCTGCCGTGGCTGTACCTGCAGCCGCAACGCGAGCTGGCGCCACCCGAGGACCAGGCCGCCGTGCTCACCGCCATCAAGTCGCCGCAGTACGCCAGCCTCGACTATGCCGAGCGCTTCGCCAGCAAGCTCGACCAGGTGATGCACAGCCTGCCGGAAACCACCGACACCTGGATCATCAACGGCACCGACGGGCCGGCCAGCAGCTTCGGCGGCATCAACCTCAGCCTGTGGCAGGCCCGCGAGCGCTCGGCCGATCAGGTCCAGGCCGACCTGCAGCAGGCCGTGAGCGAAGTGGAGGGCAGCAGCATCTTTGCCTTCCAGGTGGCCTCGCTGCCAGGCTCCAGCGGTGGCCTGCCGGTGCAGATGGTGCTGCGCAGCGCGCAGGACTACCCGGTGCTGTACCAGACCATGGAAACCCTCAAGCAGCGTGCCCGCGACAGCGGCCTGTTCGCGGTGGTGGACAGCGACCTGGACTACAACAACCCGGTGGTCAAGGTGACGGTCGACCGCGCCAAGGCCGCCAGCCTGGGCATCGGCATGCAGGCCCTCGGCGACTCCCTGGCCGTGCTGGTGGGCGAGCAGTACATCAACCGCTTCGCGCTGTATGGCCGCTCGTATGACGTGATCCCGCAGAGCACCCAGGATCAGCGCCTGACGCCCCAGGCGCTAGAGCGCCAGTATGTGCGCAGCGAAGCGGGGCAACTGGTGCCGTTGTCTGCCGTGGTGCGGCTGCAGATGACGGTCGAGCCCAACCGGCTGCTGCAGTTCGACCAGCAGAATGCGAGCACGCTGCAGGCCATCCCGGCACCGGGGGTTTCCCAGGGGCAGGCGGTGGCGTTTCTGCAGCAACTGGCCAGCGAACTGCCGCCGGAGTTCAGCCATGACTGGCAGTCCGAGTCGCGCCAGTACGTGCAGGAAGGCAATGCGCTGGTGCTGGCGTTTCTCGCCGCGATGGTGGTCATCTACCTGGTGCTCGCGGCCCAGTACGAAAGCCTGGTGGACCCGCTGATCATCCTGGTCACCGTGCCGCTGTCGATCTGCGGCGCACTGTTGCCGCTCGCACTGGGCTGGGCCACCCTCAACATCTACACGCAGATCGGGCTGGTGACCCTGATCGGGCTGATCAGCAAGCACGGCATTCTGATGGTCGAGTTCGCCAACGAGATCCAGCTGCGCGAGAACCTCGACCGTGCCGGGGCGATCATCCGCGCCGCGCAGATTCGCCTGCGCCCGGTACTGATGACCACCGCCGCGATGACCTTCGGCGTCATGCCGCTGCTGTTCGCCAGCGGCGCCGGTGCCAACAGCCGTTTCGGCCTGGGTGTGGTCATTGTCTGCGGCATGTTGATAGGCACGCTGTTCACCTTGTTCGTGCTGCCCACGGTGTATGCCTGGCTGGCCCGTGATCATCGCGTGCACAGCCCGCGCAAGCAGCAACTGGAGGAGGCCGAGCAGGGCCTTGCGCTTGGGCACAGGGAGGCAAGGCCATGAAGGTGTTCAGCCGTTATCCGCTGTTGCTGGGCGCCGTGGCGTTGCAGGGTGCCTGCAGCGTCGGGCCGCAGTATCACGCCCCCGAGGTGGCGCCCATTCATGTGGTCAGCCCGCAGGCGCAGGCCTTCGCTGCGACGCCGGTGCAGCCGACGTCAGCCTGGTGGACCTTTTTCGACGACCCGCAGCTGGAACGCCTGATCGCAACCGCCCTGGCCCACAACCACGCCATCGAGCAGGCGCATGCCAGCCTGCTGCTGGCCCGTGCCCATGTGGATGAACAGGCGCTGGAGCGCCTGCCGACGGTGACCAGCAGCGCGAGCTACCAGCGCAGCCTGGCGCAGCAGGCCAGGCAGGGGCAGCCGCCGGCCCGCAGCCTGTCCGAATCGTGGCGGGCGGGGCTGGACCTGCAGTGGGAGCTTGACCTGTTCGGCCGCCTCGATCACCTGGAGCGCGCCGCCCAATCCCGTGCGCAGGCCTCCGCGGCCGACCTGGAACAGGTGCAGTTGAGCATCGCGGCCCAGGTGGCCCAGGCCTACTTCGAGGCCCAGGGGCTACGCCAGCAAGGGCTGCTGGCCGAAGAGGCGGTGCGCAGCTGGCAGGAGACCGTGCAGTTGACCCAGGCGCAGTTGCACGCCGGCGCCGGCCTGCCCGAAGCGCTGGAGAGCGCGCAGAGCAACCTGCTGCTGGCGCAATCGACTGTGGCGCCACTGCGCAGCCAGTTGCAGCGGCGCCTGTACCGGCTGCAGGTGCTCACAGGCCAGCGCCCCGGCAGCTTCGCCATCGCGCTGGGTGACGTGCCGCCGATGCCATTGGCGCGCCAGCTGCCACTGGGGGATGTGGATCAGCTGATCCGCAACCGGCCCGATGTGGTCCAGGCCGAACGGCTGCTGGCTGCCCGTGTGCAGGATGTGGGCGCTGCCACTGCCGACCTGTACCCACGTTTGAACCTGGGTGGGTTCATCGGCTTCTTTGCCTTGCGTGACGGCGACCTGGGCAGTGCGGCGCGGGCGTTCGAGCTGACGCCCGGCCTGACCTGGCCAGCGTTCAACCTGGGCTCGGTGCGGGCGCGCCTGCGCGGTACCCAGGCGCTGGCCCAGGGCGAGGCGGCGCACTTCGATCAGGTGCTGCTGGTGGCGGTGGAAGAGGTGGAGGGCGCAGTCACGCAGTTGGCCGAGCACCAGCGCCACCTGCTCGGCCTGGTGCAGGCGGCGCGGCATGGCGAGGCGGCGTTCGCCATCGCCCAGCAGCGCTATGGCGCAGGTTCGGGCAGCTACCTGGCGGTCAAGGACAGCCAGCGCGACCTGTTGCGTCTGCGCCAGGACATCGCGCGGGCACAGGCCGCCTCCTATGGCAACGCCGTGGACCTGTACAAGGCCCTGGCCTGGCGCGCGCCTACCGGCAGGACGCTTAGCGCAAACACCCTGAACAACTGATGAGGACCGCTTCGTGGATACTGCAACTTCACTGCTGATGTTTCAGATGGTACTGGCCGCAGGGTTCACCCTGTGGTTGAGCATCGCCCTGGTCAACAACCTGCAGGCCTTTGCCAGTTCGGCGGCGGCCGTCGGGGGCACGCTGTCGATGGCGCCCCTGCGCCAGGCACCGGCGATCGACCTGCCCCTGTGCTCGCGGGCCATCCACTCGCCCGCTGTGCACAGGGCGGCATTGATGGTCGTCGTGCTGCTGCAGGCGGGGGCGGTGCTGGCCGCCTGGGCGGGCTGCTACCACCTGCTGCTGGGCAGCGGCCTGGACGCAGCCCGGCCCTGGTTGAACCTGGCGCTTAGCGCAGCCCTGGGCTTTCTTTTCGCCATGCTGCTCGGGGGGCTGTGGTTCGGCTACTGGATACGCCAGGAGGGCCTGCAGCTCACTCACCTGGCGCTGGTGGTGTGGGTGGTGCTGAACTTCATGGTGTTCAACCTGCAGTGGGCCTAGTGCGCCGCTGTCACCCCAATCGGGCCACCCTCGCGTGGCCTTGATGCCCTATGGTTTGGCCAGCAGCCCGCGCAGCAGCAGTTCCAGTGCGCCGGTGCTGCGCGCCAGTCGCGCATCGCCGTCATCACCCTGGGCGATCCACACCGCAGCCTCGGCCAGGCTGCCGTAGACCAGCGAGGCCAGGGCCTGCGGGTCGGCCTCGGCCACCACGCCTTGTTCGATCAACCGTTCCAGCAGTGCCTGGATCGACGCGATGCAATGGCGTTGCGCGTCCGTCGAGGTGCCCCCCAGCACGGCTGGGGCATCGCGCAGCACGATGCGCTGGTAATCCGGCTCCAGCGCCATTTCCAGATACGCCCGGCACCGCTGGCGAAAGCCTTCCCAGGGCGTCTGGGCAGTGTCGGAGAGCGCCTGCAGGCGTGCATCCATCTCGGCGTCGATCGACGCCACCACGGCCGCCAGCAGCCCCTGCTTGTCGCCGAAGTGGTGATACAACGCGCCGCGGGTCAGCCCGGCCTGGGCGGTCAGGTCATCCATCGAGGTATCGGCATAGCCGCGTTCGCTGAACACGCTGCGGGCGGTGGCGAGCAAGGTGGCGCGGGTTTCTTCCATTTCGGCACGGGTGCGGCGAGCCATGGGCATGTCTCCTTACATACGGTGCGTATGATTATTTACATTCGGTGCGTATGAATATACGCTTTTTATACATACATGCCGTATGTAACTTGTCGCGCCGCCGTGTCAGCGGCCAATTCACCGCCCTGGAGCATCAGATGGCCAACCCTTATCGAGACCTTTTTGCCGCGCCGGGTGCCCTGGGCTTTGCCCTGGCCGGGCTGCTGGCGCGTACCGCACTGCCGATGACAGGCATCGGCATCATCACCTTGCTGTCGCAATTGCGTGGCAGCTATGCACTGGCCGGGGCAGTGGCGGCGGTCTTCGTGCTGAGCTATGCGCTGTTGTCGCCACAGGTATCGCGCCTGGTGGATCGCCTCGGGCAACGCCGCGTATTGCCTGCGGCCACCGCCATCAGCCTCCTTGGGCTGCTGCTGGTGCTGGCCAGCACCTGGCAACGGGCTGGCGACTGGGCGCTGTTCATCGGGGCGGTGCTGGCAGGGTGCATGCCGAGCGTGTCGGCGATGGTGCGTGCGCGCTGGACGGCCCTGTACCGTGGCCAGCCGCAGCTGCAAGCGGCGTATTCGCTGGAGACGGTGTTCGATGAGGTCAGCTTCATTGCCGGGCCGCCGCTGTCGGTGGGCCTGGCGGTGGTGGTACTGCCCCAGGCGGGCCTGCTTGCGGCCGCACTGTTGCTGGTGCTGGGTGTGTTCGCACTGGTCATCCAGCGCAGTACCGAGCCGCCGATCCAGCCCCGGGAAGCTGCCGGGGATCGTTCGGGCTCGGTGATCCGCCTGGCCAACGTGCGCCTGCTGACCCTGCTGATGGTGGCGATGGGCATGATCGTCGGCACCGTGGATATCGTCAGCGTGGCCTTTGCCGAGCAACGCGGCCAGCCGGCGGCGGCCAGCCTGGTGCTGTCGGCCTATGCCGTGGGGTCGTGCGTTGCGGGGCTGCTGTTCGGTGCGCTCAAGCTGCAGGTGCCCTTGCCGCGCCTGCTGTTGCTGGGTGGGCTGGCAACCGCTGCCACGACCCTGCCGCTGTTGCTGGTCGCCAGCCTGCCGGGCCTGGGTGTGGCGGTGCTGGTGGCGGGGCTGTTCTTTGCGCCGACCTTGATCGTGGCCATGACCCTGGTCGAGCGGCTGGTGCCCGAACACCGTCTGACCGAGGGCATGACCTGGCTGCTGGCCGGCTTGAACATCGGTGTGGCCGTGGGGGCGGCGGTATCGGGGCAGGTGGTGGATGGCAGCGGTGCCCGGGCCGGCTTCGGTGTGGCGCTGGTGGCCGGTGCCCTGGTGCTGCTGGTAGCTGTGTGGGCCCACCGGCGCCTGGTTGCGCGGGCGGCGGCGTCTCAGCCCGCCTGAATCAGCTGGCTACATGGCGCCAGTGCCAGGGCTCATACACGTAGCCTGCGCCATTGTCGGGCGGGTACGACAGCTCGAAGCCATAGGTCGCTGCGTTGCGGGTCAACCATCTGAATGCCGGTGTCGCTTCGAATTCGGGCTCCAGGTCGGTGCAGCCGGGGGTGCCTATGTCGACGGCACGCCCGGTGTGATGCTCGCTGAAGAACGGCGGGGCCGAGACCGCAAGGATCTGCTCGATGCTCTGCCCCTTGTCCAGCTTGCGCTGGATGATGCTCTTCTGCCGTTCGACGCTTCTGAAGGCCGACACCAGGTAAAGCGCCACGCCCTCGGCACCGGCAGCCGCTTTCAACTGGCGCCAGGCCTGAGCGGCCACGGCGATCAGTTCGTGCTTTCGGTTGTCCTGGCCGGTCTCGGCCCACTGCAGCAGGCTGGCTTCGACGAACTCCTGCAGATGGCGCTCGATCACCGCGTTCAACGGTATGCCGAGCTGTTCGAGCATCTGCAATGCGGCGGGGGAGTAGGGCATGGGGCTGACCTGGGCAGTGGGTATCAATCCAGCCTAGCAGTGAAGGCGTGGTGCAATGGGGCGCCGTCCTTGAAAAACCGCTCCGGGCGGCAAGGTGCCAGGGCCGGCGACGTCTTGCCCTGCATGATCTCCTCGCTGGCCAGTTGGCCGACCACAGCCGCCAGCACCACGCCGGGGTGCATGGTGCACACGTAGACCCCGGCAACCGAGGGCAGCGGGCCGATGATCGGAATGCCATCGGCAGGCATCGGCCTGAGCCCGATGCAGGCCTGCTGCGTCTGCAGAGCTGTGACGCCATCGAGCTCGTTCCGGATGACCTTGGCGGTGCGCAGCGCCAGGGCTGCGGGCTGGTTTTGCGGTGCGTCGTCCAGGTAATCCTCCGCTGCCAGCAGGGTACCGTCGTCAGCCTGGCGCACCTCCATGTCCGGGCTGGACAAAATGCTGCGCACCAGGCCCGAAGGTGCGGCGTAGCGGATGAATATCGCCGGCGAGGCCAAAATGGGCAGCGGCAGGCCGATAGCCTCGGTTAGCGCTGCAGTGCCGGTTCCCGCAGCCAGCACCACCATGTCCGTCTCGATGATGCCTGCCGCTGTCTGCACACCCGTGACCCTGGTGCCATGGGTTGCAAGGGCCACCACCTGCGTGTGAGTGAGTACCGTTGCGCCCTTCGCTCGGGCGCCGGCGAGCAGGGCATGGGTGGCCTTTACCGCGTCCAGCGCGCCTTCATCGGGCGCATGGCTGGCCTGTAGCGGCGGGTGGCGCAGGTTCGGCTCCAGCTCGCGGATGCGCTCGCGACTCACCAGGGTGGCAGAGGGGCTGGGCGCCTGCACACCGTAGGTCAGGGCGCCTGACCAGCGAATGGCCAGGCCCGGCAGCTCCGACTCCAGGCGTCGGTATTGCTCGATGGCGGCACCGCGCAGCGCCGCGATGGGGTCGGCGGCGCTGTGGGAGGTGTTGATCCAGGCGAACGAGCGTCCGGTCACCCCGCACGCCACATCGCCAGCATCCAGTACCGTCACCTGTGCGCCTTTGCCGGCCAGGTGATACGCCAGGGACGCACCGACGATACCTGCGCCAATTACCACGATTCGCTTGTTCAATCACACACTCCGTTCAAACAGGTTCGCCTTGCCGATGCGTTACTGGCCCTTGCACTGGGCCAGTACCACCTGGCAGGTCCTGGGCGTGCCACCGGAGCGGCTGGCGTAGCGCATGCAGTTGTCCATGGATTTCTTGCGGGCCTGGCCCAGGGTCGAGCCCCAGGCCAGGCCGCCTTCGCCAGCGCTGGGCACCGCCTTTGCGTAGCAGTTGGAACCCTGGGCGGCATAACGATTGGCGGCCGTCTTGCCGGCGCAGCCGCCGGTCAGCAGCAGGGCGAATGCAAGCAGGCAGGGCAGGCCCCATGACAAGCGGCCAGGCACTGTTTTTGCGTTCATCCCGGTTCCCCTGTGCAACGGTCAAGCGACGTGAAAAAGGGGGGTGTTCCAATGGAATACCCGTGGCAGGCGCGGCTGGCCATCGGGTGGTGGGCGGTGCGTTCCTGGCCGGGGAAATCCGGCCGGGAACGGCGCGCCAGAGCCGTTCGAGTCAGTCGACTCGGCGAGCATACCTCACGGGCGCGAGGTTTTCACGGTCAGCACTTCGGTGTACACCACGTCGACCGTCTGGCCGACCTTGAGGTTCTTCATGCGCGCCTGCAGTTCAGGGTCCTCGACCTTCACCACCTTCACCTTGCCCTGGGGCGGCAGCAGGGTCACTTCATGGGCGTCGAGGTCGATGGCGGTGATCTTGGAGGTGACGCGCACCTGGCGGAAAGCTTCGCCGCCCGGGTTGGGGTTGTCCTTGGTGGCGCGCACGGTGCCGGTCTCGTCGGTGACCTTCGGCGCGCCGCCCTCACTGGTGTTGAGCACATAGGCCACGGCACGGGTCACCGTGATGTCGACCTTGTCGCCCACCTTCAGGTTGTGCAGGTCCTTGGCCTGGTCGGTCAGCTGGATGGGCACCTGGCTGTTGTTCGGGCCTTCGATCGTGACCCGGAAGTTGCCCGGGTCCACGGCCAGCACCTGGGTGCTGATGTGGTCTTGCAGCGCTTCGCTGCCCAGCGGCAGTTCGGCGGCGTGGGCCGCAAAGCTGGCAGTGGTCATGAGTGAGGCGAGGGCAACGGCGTGGGCGAGGGAGCGAATCGATTTCATAAGCCTGCATTCCATGTAATGGCTGAATGAGCGGAACAACGCATGACGCAACGTGCGTGGATCACGCGCAAAGCATAGCCACTGATTGCGGATATGCCCGTTAGACGCCGCCCTGCGACGGCACCTGGCCACGCATCGCGGCCTCGATGAATGGCGCCTTGCCGGCCAGGTACTCGCCGATACCGTCACGATTGGTTGCTTCAAGCTCAAGCTTCAACGCCTGGTAGCGCTGGCGAAGGTCGTCATCGCTGCGCAGCAGGTCGCGAAAGCGCAGCATCCAGGCAATCTGTGGATGGCCCTGGGCACACACGTGCACCTTGTGGGTACGGATACCGTCGACATCGCGACGGTAGAAGTGGTGGCCCGGCGACAGGTCGGAGCCACGCACGTACCCCAGAGCCTGCATGTGGGCGTGGCGTGCTGCGGTTTCCCGATGCGCCTGGACCACCACCAGCACGTCGATCTCCGGCTTGGCGGCAAGGCCGGGTACGCCCGTGCTGCCCACATGATGGATGTCGATCAGTTCACTGCCAAAACCCTGGGCGATGCCTGCCCTGGCGGCCAGGTAGCGCTCGGGCCATTGGTTGTCGTAGGGGCGGATCTGACTGGTCAGCTTCATTGCGGTGTTTCCCTGGGAGTCATATTGGCCAGTCGCTTACCCGCGCGTTCCAGCGCTCACGGTGGCGTTCGCGCCAGCCGCGGCTGCCGGAATCGAGCCAGGCGAGGGTGGCCTGCACACTGTCCTGGCTGATGATGAAGCTGTCGATATGGTTGACGATGGTCTCTTCGGCCACATGCAGCAGGGCCAGGTAGTCGTTGAAGCTTTCGGCCAGCACCACGTATTCGTCGCCTTGCTGGCGGCGGCCGGTCCAGGCGGGCAGGGCGGCGACCATCGCGGCCACCTGCTGGCGCCCCTCGCGCAGGTCCAGCAGCAACAGGCTGGCGCCGCCGTCACGCCCGATCGGCAGCAGGCCGTGGGCAGGGTAGCCGGGGCGCTGGCGTGCGCGTTCCAGCTCGTAGGGGTTCGACTCCCATTCGCCGTCCAGGTCCAGCCCGTACAGCGAGAAGCTCATCAACTCGCGTTCGCCGCTGGCCAGGGTGACCGCCACGTCGTACTCGAGGTAGGCGCCGTTGCAGGTCGTGAGAAATTCACGGTAGTCAGCCGGCAGGGGCGCGCCAAGGCTGGCCTCCAGCTGTGCAAGCGCAGCGTCGCTGGCGCCTTGCCGGGTGTCTTCGAGCATCAGCCCGCGGTAATCGGTCATCGAGGTGGCTCGCTGTACAGGGGCGGCAGATGATGCCGCGCATGGGCGCCGCAGGCAAACGGCGCGGGTGGGGCCGCACCGTTTGCAGCATTACGCGGCCGGGGTGCCTTGATGAAAGGTCATCTGCCAATGGCCATCGAGCCTGCGCCATACCGAGCTGCGCAGCGACGCGGTGTCGCTGTGGCAGGTATAGGTCACCAGCGCAACGTCCGGCGCCAGGGGGCGTACCTGAAAATCGCTGATCGTGCGCACCCTGAATGCCTGGACGGGCAGGCTGGAGAGCACATCCGCCTTGTGCCAGGCCTTGCCGCTGGCGCCAATCTCCATGAAGTCATCGGCCAGCAGCGTCGACAGCAAGGCCGTGTTGCTGCGTACGTCCTGCTGCAGCAGGCGTTGCTCCAGGTAGTGCAGGGTGGCTTCCAGCTCGCCAGCGGGTTGCGTTGCGGGGCTGGCGTCGCCGCGGCGCTTGCGCCATTCATCCTGCGTCAGCTCCCAGGTTTCCTGGGGCATCGGCCCACTGACGAAATTGCCGGGCTGCACGTGCAGCAGGTGCATGCCCTCGCGCAGCGATATGCGCCGTGACGCCAGGTTGCTCACGGCCTTGGGCACCTGCAGGGTCGGGCGATTCAAGGTGTCGAACCAGAAGCGGTTGATCACCTCGCACACCTCGCGCATGTAGCCCTTGCCTTGCCACTGCGGCGCCAGCCAGAAACCGCGGTGGTTACCGGGGGTATCGTGCAGCGACACGCTGCCGATGCACTGCAGCGGGTTCTGCACCAGGCGGATCATCCAGTGCCATTCCTCGCCACGCGCCATGGCGGGCAGCGCCAGGTCGCGCACATACGTCAGTGCGCCGTCGTCCGGGTACGGCCAAGGCACGCGGCTGTCGAGATAACGCACCACCTCCCACTGCGGGAACAGTTGCTGGATCGCCGCAGCGTCGCTCAATTGCAGGGGCGTGAGCTGCAGGCGCGCGGTGGTGAAGGTAGGGATGCGGTTCATCTTGGCCTCGAAGCGGTAATGCATGGGGTGGGCGAGGGTGGGCAAGGTGTCGGTACCGAGGGTAAACCAAACCCATGCGCCAAGGCGATTGGATCGCGCAGGCCGGCACGCTGTAGCATGTGCGCCACGTTGGGCGCGACGCGCAAGGGGCGCGCCCTCACCACGCAATGACCATGGGGTGCGCATGAGCGACAACCAACCCTGCCGCGCCTGCGGCAACGTGATCCTGGCAAGCACCGCAGCGCGCACCGGCGGGTTGTGCATGCCCTGCAAGGGCGGCTACCGGGAGAACATCGAGAACGGCAAGCGCTACGCCCAGGAGCGCAAGCAGTACCTGGCCAGCCCGCAGGCGCTGTACTGGTCTGGGCTGGTCGATCGGGTGTTCCGCACGCCCCAGGGCTTTGCCGGGCTGGCACTGGCCGAGCAGCACTATTACGCGGTCAACGTGCTGCAGGGCGAGGTGTACAACGGCGGTTTCGACCAGTACTTCGGCAACTCCTCGGGCGATCACTATGCCAGCGCGTGCGCGGGGCTGCGTGAACTCGGCGCGTTGCAGACCCTCACGCTGCTGGAGGAGGCCAAGGGCCTGTTGTTCGGCGCCCAGGCAGTGCCTGCCGAGCAGGGCGAGCGTCAGTTGCGTATGCCCACCTATGCCGATGAGCCCGACCTGGCCTGCGAGGCCGCGCTGGATGCACTGGATACTCGCTTCTACCTCGACCCCGACCAGCTGGAGGAGCGCCTGGTGGCGTATGCGCGGCAACAGCAGCTGTTTGCCGCCGATTAGGTTTCGGGATCCTGTTCTGCCAGGGGCGCGCGGTGTCAGTCGTTGCGGGCCTGCACGGTATCCAGTACCAGCTCCATGCCCTGGGACATCAGCGCGCTGCCCGCGCGCAGCGGTTCGGGTGGCCCAATCGGCTTGAAGCCCAGCGCGGTGTACAGGTGCATGGCAGGGCTGTCCTGAATCGTGACCCCCAGCCGTACCCGCTGCATGTCGTGGCGGCGGGCCCAGTCCAGCGCTGCCTGCAGCAGTGCCCGTCCGGCGCCGCGCCCGCGGCAGGCCGGGTCGACCCACATCTGGAATATCTCGGCAACGCCGGGCCCTGCACCGGCCAGCTTGCACCACACCAGCCCACAGGGCGCTTCGCCCTCCAGCGCAACAAACGCACGGCCCTGGCCGGAGCTTGCCGCCGCCTGCAAGCGCGCCGACCAGTCTTCATCGGTGCGCGTGGCCTCCGAGCCGTAGGTGCTGCCGAACGCATCCGGCGAGTCCTGCAGTGACTGCAGGCGCAGGTCGCGGTACAGCGGCCAGTGCGAGGGTTCGAGTGCTGTTGTGGCGATCATGCTGCTGTTCACCTTATCCATTGGTACTGCCTCAAGGCGTGTGCAGGGGTTCGCCAGCGGCTGCGGTGCGGTCCACCACGCGAATACTGTCACGTCCACCGCGCTTGGAGGCGTAGAGCGCGCTGTCGCTTTGTTCGATCAGGGCCGTGAGGCTGCCCGGCGGCTGGTCGAACAGGTTGGCGCCGATGCTCAGGGTCACTGGCGCAGGCGTGGGGAACAGCTGCGCGGCGGCCTGCCGGAACTGCTCGCGCAAGGCACCGCCCAGCGCCAGGATACGTTCGGTGGGGGCGTTGTTGAGCAGAATCACGAACTCATCGCCACCCAGTCGCGCCGCCAGGGCGCCGGTGGGCAGCACCGCGCGGATCATCTCGCTCAGGTCGACCAGCAGGCGGTCACCGGCGCTATGCCCGAACAGGTCGTTGACCAGCTTGAAGTTGTCGATATCGATCAGCAGCAACGCTCCGGGCCGCGTGGCAGACACGTCTTCGAGCAGGCGCGGCGCACGGACTTCCAGGGCGCGGCGGTTGTACAGGGCCGTCAGCGGGTCACGGGCGGCCAGGCGGGCGATGCGTTTTTCTCGCCGGTAGCGCTCGGTGCCGGTCATCGACAGCGCAATCAGCATGATTGCCATGGCGCCTTCCACCAGCGAGATCTGGATGATCTGGCCGCGGAACGCCGCCAGGTCGATCAGCGTGCCGGGCACCACCGCCGTGATCGCCTTGGCCACGTAGAACAGGCCGTGCATCAGCAGCACGTAGCGCAGTTGCACCGCCCCCACGCTCAGCGACTTGCCATGCGGGCGCAGCAGTGCGCTGGCCTTGAGCGCCAGCAGTGCCACCAGCAGCGAGTTGACCAGCAGCATCAGCTTGGACCATTGCGGCTCCTCGGGTACCACCAGCAGCGCGAGCCATACCACGAAGACCAGGTACCAGCCCCGCGACAGCTGCGTTTGCGTGAAACGCCCGACACCCAGCAGGAAGAGCCAGTGCGCCGTCACCAGCAGGCCATTGGCGAACCAGATACCGATCAGCAGCAGGCCGCTGCTGCGCAGCAGCGCAAGGGTACAGCCCACGGTGATGGTGGCGAACCCGGCACTCCAGAACAGCAGCGAGGGTTCACGCACGCTGCGCCACTCGATCGCCAGGTACAGCGCGGCGGCCGCGGCGAGGGCGATCGTGATGGTGAGCATCGTGGGTGGGTCTAGCGCCATGGCGAGCGGGCCTGCATGAAGTGCACGGAAAGCGGCGATTGTAAGCGTTTGAATCGGTTTTTCGCAGTGCTTGCGCGAAGCGTTTCAGCCGGCTGTCGCAAACCTGGGCCAGCCTGTCGCGGGCAGTGCAAAAGACCCTATCGACCCTGTGGCCAATGGTCCTCGATTACGTACCACGGCGCCTTCGAAGCCACCTCCACATGGCGCTGCCTGTCGAACGTCAGGGGTGAGTCCAGGGTGCCCAGCGCAATCGAGATCCAGTCGGCATGGTCCCCCTGTGAGCGCGACCAGAACAGCGATGAACCGCAGTCGCCACAGAACTGGCGCGCCACCGACTCGGACGATGCGTACGACTTGAGCCGCTCGCCTCCCTGCAGCAGTTGCAGGTCGTCGCGCCTGACGCTGGCGTAGCTGGCGAACGCCGCCCCGTGGCCCTTGCGGCACTGGCTGCAATGGCAGTGCGAAACCGCCTTGAGGGGCGCGCTGAGCTGATAACGGATGGCGCCGCACAGGCAGCTGCCCTGGTACTGGTGTGTCATGGAGGGTCCAACCCGGTTGCTCGCAATACAGGGCCGACAGTCTAAGCTGATCCCTTGCCCGTCATGCAACACACCCTTTTGCCACCCTGCACCGAGGCCCCGCCCTATGCCGTTGTTTCGCCCTCCCTACGCCAGCGCCCTGGCGCTCTGCCTGTCCTTCGCCTGTACCGGCGCCATCGCTTCCCCCGCCCAGGACCTGCTGGAAAAAGCCAAGGCCGAGCAGTCGAGCTACCTGGATACCCTCAAAACCCTGGTATCGGTGGACACCGGTACCGGCACCCAGCAAGGCCTCACCGACATCGGCGCATTGCTGGTCAAGCGCCTGGAGGCCCTGGGCGCCACGGTGCAGACCAGCGCCGCCACGCCCTCGGTGGGCAACA
This sequence comes from Pseudomonas sp. FBF18, assembly GCF_024261405.1. Lineage (NCBI taxonomy): Bacteria > Pseudomonadati > Pseudomonadota > Gammaproteobacteria > Pseudomonadales > Pseudomonadaceae > Pseudomonas > Pseudomonas sp. FBF18. Next base: position 71,800 of record NZ_QKRS01000002.1, read on the forward strand.
ACATCGTCGGCACCTTCAAGGGCAGCGGCAGCAAGCGCTTCATGCTGATGGTGCATTACGACACCGTGTTCGGCCCCGGCACCGCCGCCAGGCGCCCGTTTCGCATCGAGGGCGAGCGTGCCTATGGCCCCGGGGTGGCCGACGCGAAGGGCGGGGTGGCGATGATCCTGCATGCGATCAAGCTGCTGCAGGATGTGCGCTTCAACGACTACGCCACCCTGACCGTGCTGTTCAACCCCGATGAAGAAATGGGCTCGCTCGGCTCCCGGCAGATCATTGCCGAGCTTGCGCGCAAGCATGACTACGTCTTCTCCTACGAGCCCCCGAACAAGGACGCGGTGACGGTGGCCACCAACGGCATCAACCAGCTGCTGCTGGAAGTGCGCGGTCGCTCGGCACACGCCGGCTCCGCCCCTGAAGACGGGCGCAACGCCTTGACCGAGCTGGCGCACCAGGTGGTGCAGCTCAAGGACCTGGGCGACCCGGCCAAAGGCACCACGGTCAACTGGACCCTGGCCAAGGCCGGCGAGAAAGCCAACATCATCCCGGCGCTGGCCACCGCCGAAGCCGACATGCGCTATGCCGACCTGTCCGAAAGCGACCGCGTGCTGGCCGACGCGCAACGTATCAGCCAGGCCCGGCTCATCGCCGACACGCAGGTCACGCTGACCCTGCGCAAGGGGCGCCCGCCGCTGGCCAGAAATGAAGGCTCCGCCGCCCTGGCCAGCACTGCCCAGCAGTTGTATGGCCAGATCGATCGCAGCCTGGAACCCATCGCCATGCGTTTTGGCACCGACGCCGGCTATGCCTATGTGCCCGGCAGCGCCACGCCGGCGGTGCTCGAAACCATGGGCGTGGTCGGGGCCGGGTTGCACGCCGACGATGAATACATCGAACTGTCCAGCATCGCGCCGCGCCTGTACCTGACGGTGGCGATGATCCGGCACCTCTCGCAGTAGGCTGCACCGCGCCCTCCCGGCACCCGGGAGGGCGGGCGGCTTCAGCTGTGGTTGATGTCGCGGTCCTTGGTCTCGGGCAGGAAGAAGGTACCCAGGATGGCGGTCATCACCGCGATCACGATCGGGTACCACAGCCCGTAGTAGATATCCCCCGTGGCCGCGACCATGGCGAACGCCACCGTGGGCAGGAAGCCGCCGAACCAGCCGTTGCCGATATGGTAGGGCAGCGACATCGAGGTGTAGCGGATACGCGCCGGGAAAAGCTCCACCAGCCACGCGGCTATCGGCCCGTAGACCATGGTCACGTAGATCACCAGGATGGTCAGCAGCAACAGCACCATGGGGTAGTTGGTCTTGTTCGGGTCGGCCTTTTCCGGGTAGCCGGCGTCCTTCAGGGCCGCGCCCAGGGTGGCGGCGAAGGCATCGTTCTGCGTCTTGAAGTCGGCGGCCGGCAGGCGGCTGCCGTCGAAGCTGGGCACCACCGTGCTGCCGATGCGCACCTGCGCCACGCTGCCGGGCTCGGCCTTTTCGTTCACGTAGGGGATCGCGCGCTTGGCCAGCACGCTCTTGGCCACGTCGCACGAACTGGTGAAGCGCGCCTTGCCCACCGGGTCGAACTGGAACGAACACTGCGCCGGGTCGGCGACCACCGTCACCGGGTTGCGTGCCTGGGCACTGAACACGTCGGGGTTGCCGTACTGGGTCAGCGCATGAAAGATCGGGAAGTAGGTCAGCGCCGCCAGGATGCAGCCGGCCATGATGATGCCCTTGCGCCCGATGCGGTCGGACAGGCTGCCGAAGATGACGAAGAACGGCGTGCCGATCAGCAGCGAACCGGCAATCAGCAGGTTGGCGGTCTGCGGGTCGATCTTGAGCGTCTGCAACAGAAAGAACAGCGCATAGAACTGCCCGGTGTACCACACCACCGCCTGGCCGGCGGTACCGCCGAGCAGCGACATGATCACCACCTTGAGGTTGTCCCAGCGGGCGAACGACTCGGTCAGCGGCGCCCTGGATGCCTTGCCTTCGGCCTTCATCCGGTTGAATACCGGCGACTCGCTCAGTTGCAGGCGGATGTACACCGACACGATCAGCAGCAGGATCGACAGCAGGAATGGTATGCGCCAGCCCCACGCCTCGAACGCCTCGGTGCCCAGCACGGTACGGCACGCCAGGATCACCAGCAGCGACAGAAACAGCCCCAGCGTGGCGGTGGTCTGGATCCACGAGGTGAAGAAGCCGCGCTTGCCGGGCGGTGCGTGCTCGGCCACGTAGGTGGCGGCGCCGCCGTATTCACCGCCCAGCGCCAGGCCTTGCAGCAGGCGCAGGGTGATCAGGATCACCGGGGCCGCCACGCCGATGCTCGAGTAGCTGGGCAACAGGCCCACCACCGCGGTGGACACGCCCATGATCACGATGGTGATGAGGAAGGTGTGCTTGCGCCCGATCATGTCGCCCAGGCGGCCGAACACGATGGCGCCGAACGGCCTTACCGCAAACCCGGCGGCGAAGGCGAGCAGGGCGAAGATGAAGGCAGTGGTTTCGTTGACCCCGGCAAAGAAGTGCTTGGCGATGATCGCCGCCAGGGAGCCATACAGATAGAAGTCGTACCACTCGAACACGGTGCCCAGGGACGAGGCAAAGATGACCTTGCGTTCCTCTTTGGTGATCCCGCGCCTGGGCGCACTGCCTGTGGAAGTGCTGTCGATTGTCGCCATGAGTTTTCTCCGGATTGTTGTTGTAGGCCGGAACACCCACTGCCACTTCACCCAAGCCCTGGGGCTGATGTCATCGGACTACGCAATGCGCACAGACACCTCGCAGCGCTGCCCGCTCGTTTGAAGCATAATCAGCTTCGCGCAGATATCCACTCGCCGACGGTTGGCCGGACGGCAGGAGGGGGCTGCAATAACCAGACGTGATGAGAAAGGGACACGCAATGCCGCAAAATGCTGACGACTCGTTCTACGACCGCGCCGACGCCCATATAGAGCTGTCCAACGAGCAGCTCGGGCAGGTCCAGGACCTGGGCAAGGTGAGTGCCTCGATGATGTTCGGCACCACCCGGTTCAATGCCTGGGTGAGTGCGCGCAACTTCAAGTCGGGGGAAGAAATGGCGCAGGCACGCGAGGCGATGCTCAAGTACTTCTGCGACCAGTACCGGATGATGCTCGAAGACAACCTGGACGACCATATCAACAACTTTGCGACGTACATGCAGGGTTCGGCCAAGTAACGCGTTGCCCGCTTCGCCGGCAACGCCGGCTCCGACAAGGAAGAACCGTTATGGCAGGTGAATACAATCTGGCGCTGGTGATTGCCGCGGCGCTCAGCGCGCTGGCGGCCGTGCTGCACGTGGGTACGATCATCGCGGGGCCGTCCTGGTATCGCCTGTTCGGGGCGGGTGAGCGCTTCATCCGGGCGGCGGAGGCGGGCCGGACCTTTCCGGCGGTGGTCACGGCAGCGATTGCGCTGGTGCTGCTGAGCTGGGCGGCCTTTGCATTGTCGGGGGCGGGCGTGATCGCGCCGCTGCCGTTGCTGCTGCCGGCGTTGTGCGCGATCACGCTGGTGTACCTGCTGCGCGGTATCGCCGGACCCTTCGTGCTGGCCAATACCGGGCGCAGCCAGCGCTTCATCGTGGTGAGCTCGCTGGTGTGCCTGGGGTTCGGGGTGGTGCACCTGGTGGGGCTGGTGCAGGTCTGGGGCCGCCTGGGCTGATCCGCGAATGGCCGGGCGGGGGCGCCGGGCCGGTGCCGCCACCCGGTCGGCCTCAGGCCTGTGCAGCCACACTGGCCATGAACAACCCCAGTTTTTTCTGGAAGTCGGCCACCTGCTGGTTGCCGGTGTCCTCGTTGCAGCGCAGCTCCCATTTCAGGCGTGATGCCTGGCGCTGCACCGCATCGCACTCGGTATCCAGTTGCACCAGCCGGTTCAACTGTTCGCCGCGTTGCCCGGCCTGCTGGCTCAGCTCCACGAACCGCCAGGATTTGCCCGGCTGGATGTGGGTCTTGCGATAGCTGACCTGCAACGTGGGGCGTTCATCGTGCAGGTTGAGGTTGAGGTAGAACTTGATCTGCTTTTTCAGCACGCTCTGCAGGTTGAGATCGTCCACCACCTCGCGACGGCCGCTCAGGTAGTCCTCGATGAACGGCAGGTTGTCGCGGTTCTGCTCACTGAAGGTCGCCGGTTCGATCAGTGCCGGGGTCAGGTTGACGGCAATCTTCTCGAATTCCAGAAAGTAGGTGTGGATGTCGTCGAGCAGCGCCTTGCGCTCGTCGTGAAGCCGCTGCAGGTGCTGTTCGCTGTCGTGCAGTGCCTGGGCCAGCGCCGGCGATGTCTTGTCCGGGCTGTGCTTGCCCTGCAACGAGCGGAAGGCATAGCGGGCGAGGAAGTCGGACAGTGCCTCTTCCCCTCGGGCCGCCAGTGCCACTGCCTGGGCCTGCAGGTCGGCGGCCGCGCCCTCGAGGTCGCAATTGCGGAGCTTGGTCAACAAGGTGGTGAGTGTCGCTTGATCCATATGCAGCCCTCCCTTTGGCTGCCTCGCACAGTACTGCACCTGAGCGCCGGCCTGCCAGTGTCGGTGAAGCAGGTTGTTTCGGCGGCAATCATAAAAATCCACCGCAAGCTAATGAGAAGTATTACCATGCACGCCTCCCGTCAGCCTGCGTCCCGGAACCCTGCCGATGCATCCACTTTCCAGCACCCACCATGCGGTGGGCGAACTCTACGTTCAACACCACAGCTGGTTGACGCAGATGCTGCGCCGCAAGCTGGGCAACCGGGAGCAGGCGCTGGACCTGGCGCAGGACACCTTCGTGCGCATCCTGCGCAGCGAGGCACCGCCGGTGTACCGCGAGCCGCGCGCCTACCTCACCACCGTGGCCAGCCGCCTGTGCATCCAGTACTTTCGGCGCCATGCGCTGGAGAAGGCCTACATGGAGTCGCTGGCGCATCTTGAACCGGCGCTGGTGCCGTCCCCGGAAACTCGCCTGCTGGTGCTCGAGGCGCTGGATGCGGTGGGCCAGGTGCTCGATGGGCTGGGCAGCAAGGTGCGCGAGATCTTCCTGCTGTCACAGCTTGACGGTCTGACCTACGCGCAGATCGCCGAACACCAGGGGCTGACGGTTAACGTGGTGCAAAAGGCCATGCTCAAGGCCTACCGCCACTGCTATGCGGCGGTCTACGGCGCATGAGCCGCTTCGCCCGGATCGACAACCAGCCGCTGGACCCCGGCGTGGTAGAGCAGGCCATGCTGTGGATGGTCACCCTGCAGTCGGGTGTCAGCAGCCTGGCCGAGCAGCAGGCCTGCCAGCACTGGCGCAATGAAAACCCCCAGCATGAACTGGCCTGGCAGCGTCTTGCCGGGCTCACCCATGACCTGCGCCAGGGCACCAGGACGTTACCGGCCGCCGGCGCGCGCGGATTGCTGCAGGCACGTGGCACTGCGTCGCGGCGCAATGTGCTCAAGGGCTTCGCCGGGCTGGGGGTGGTACTGGCGGCTGGCCTTAGCGTGCGTGAGCGGGTGCTGCTGCCGGAACTGTTCAGTGACTACCGCACCACCACCGGCGAGCGTCATCACGTGGCGTTGTCTGGCGAGGTGGAGCTGACCCTGGATACCCGCACCGGCGTGGATGCTCACGCAGACGTGCTGGCGCTCAACCTGGGGCGGATCATGCTCACCCTGGGGCAAGGTGCTTCGCTGGCGGTGCGCACCGCCAATGGCTGGGTACGCCCCGAGCCCGCCTCGCGGCTGGTGGTCAGCCAGGGCCTGCCCGGGGTGTCGGGTACCCAGGTGCAGGTGCTGGCAGGCAGTGCCTCGATCGCCTGGGCCGGCAGCACCCGCATGACCTTGAGCGCCGGCCAGCAGGTGGCGTTCGGGCAGCAGGTCGGCAGTGTCGAACCCCTCGACGCGGGCGCCCAGGCCTGGGTTGACGGCCTGCTGATTGCCGAGCGCATGCCACTGGGCCGGGTGTTGGCCCAGCTCGACCGCTACAGGCGCGGCGTACTGCGCTGCGATCCGGCGGTGGCGGCCTTGCAGGTGTCGGGTTCGTTCTCCCTCGATCGGCCCGATGCCAGCCTCGACCTGCTGGCCAGTGTGTTGCCGATACGGGTACAGCGTGTGTTCGGCTACTGGGCAAACGTGGTCGTGGCCTGAGAACGATTATTTTTAACAGCGGCGGCAGTTTTTTCCATCTCATGCATCAAGACCAGGGAAGACGCTGAAAAACAGCGCATCGCCAACACCCTCAACCCATGGAATTGTTTATGCACAGCCGCCTCACTCCGCTTGCCGGTGCCTTGCGCACGGCCATCCTCGGGCTTTCCCTCGTGTGCGCCAGCCAGGGCGTACTGGCCGGCGCCGATGCCCACGCCACCCACGCCTTCCATATCGACGCCGGCAACCTCGATCGCGTGCTCGGCGCATTCGGCCAGCAGGCCGGGGTGATGATCGCGGTCGACTCGGCCCTGACCCAAGGCATCCACAGCAGCGGCCTGGACGGCAGCTACGCCATCGCCGAGGGCCTGGAGCGGCTGCTCGCACCCAAGGGCCTGCAGGCGATGTCCGAAGGCGAGGGCTACCGGGTAATGCCAAGGCTGGCCACCGGCAGTGCGCAGCTGGAGCTGCAGGCCACCGAAGTCAGCGCCAACCAGCTGGGCACCATCACCGAAGGCACCGGCTCCTACACGCCGGGCACCATCGCCACCGCCACGCGCATGGTGCTGACCCCGCGGGAAACCCCGCAGTCGATCTCGGTGGTCACGCGCCAGGCCATGGACGATTTCGGCCTGAACGCCATCGACGATGTGATGCGCCACACCCCCGGCATCACCGTGTCGACCTACGACAGTGAACGTACCAACTACTATTCGCGCGGCTTCTCCATCGTCAACTTCCAGTACGACGGCATCCCGACCCTGCGTGACGCGCAGTACTCGGCCGGGCAGACCCTTACCGACATGGCGATCTATGACCGGGTCGAGGTGCTCAAGGGCGCCACCGGTCTGCTCACCGGCGCGGGCGGCCCCGGTGGCACGATCAACCTGATCCGCAAGAAGCCGACGGCCGACTTCAGGGGGCATGTGGACCTGGGCGCCGGCTCCTGGGACAACTACCGCTCGGAGATCGACCTCAGCGGCCCGCTGACCGACAGTGGCAACGTGCGGAGCCGGGCGGTGGCCGCCTATCAGGACAAGCACTCGTTCATGGACCATTACGAGCGCAAGACCAGCGTGTACTACGGCATCCTGGAAGTGGACCTGGACGAAGACACCCTGCTGACCCTGGGCGCCGACTACCAGGACAGCGACCCCAGGGGCTCGGGCTGGTCGGGCAGCCGTCCGGTGTACGACTCCCAGGGCAACCCCATCAGCCTGCCGCGTTCGTTCAACAATGGCGCCAAGTGGAGCAGTTGGGAGCAGTACTCGCGCACGCTGTTCGCCACCCTGGAGCATCGCCTGGCCAATGACTGGGTCATCAAGGGTCAGTACAACCACCAGATCAATGGTTATGACGCGCCACTGGGCTCGGTGTCGCCCGACACCCCGACCGTGTCGTCGATCTATTCGCGCAAGTACACCGGCGAAACCACCAGCGACAGCGGCGACCTCTACGCCACCGGGCCGTTCAGCCTGTTCGGGCGCGAACACCAACTGGTGGTGGGTGGCTCGGTGTCCAGCTCGCACTGGAAGGGCGACAACTACAACAACGTCACCTACTTCGACAACGAATACGATCTGGAGAGCTGGCACGGCCAGGCCATCGAGCCGGACTGGGGCTCGGTGACAAAGCGCAACGACGAAACCACCCGGCAAAGTGGCGGCTACCTGACTGCGCGCTTCAGTGTCACCGATGACCTTTCGCTGCTGCTGGGCAGCCGCCTGGCAAACTTTCAGGTCACCGGCACCAGCGACAGCCAGGAGAGCGGACGGCTGGTGCCCTATGCCGGGGTGGTGTACGACCTCAACAGCAACTTCTCTGCGTATGCCAGCTACACCGATATCTTCCTGCCGCAGACGGCCTACCGTGACAGCCGCAACAGGATGCTCGAGCCCAACGAGGGCCAGAACTACGAGGTGGGCATCAAGGGTGAGTTCTACGACGGTCGCCTGAACACCAGCCTGGCCTACTTCGAAGTGCACGAAGATAACCGCCCGCAGGCCGACACGTTCTACAACGCCAGGCCAACCAACCCCGACATCGACTACGCCTACATGGGCATCAAGTCCAGAACCAAGGGCTACGAGGCAGAGGTGTCCGGGGAACTGGCGCCCGGCTGGCAGGTGCAGGCCGGCTACACGCACAAGGTCAGCCGCGACCAGGGCGGGGCCAAGGTAGCTACCTGGGAGCCCGAAGATCAGCTCAACCTCTACACCACCTACAAACTTGGCGGGCGCCTCGACAAGCTCACCGTGGGCGGTGGGGCACGCTGGCAGGGCAAGGGCTGGCAGGTCCTCAACAACTACGCCAAGGGCACCAATGACACCTTCACCCAGACCCCATACTGGCTGGTCGACCTGATGGCGCGCTACCAGTTCACCGAGCACCTGTCGGCGTCGGTCAATGTCTACAACCTGTTCGACAAGTACTACTACACCAACATCGGCTTCTATAACTCCTCGTACTACGGTGACCCGCGCAACGTGATGTTCAGCACTCGTTGGGACTTCTGACGTCCAGGCCCGCTCCCGTGTGGGGGCGGGTTCGACCTGCGATGGGTGCACCCGAAAAATCCGCGTCGGGCAAAAATCACTTCCGAGCTTTCGATTCCCGTGCAGTGAAGGCACAATGCGTGTCCTTTTTTTGGCCGGCCTTGCCGGGGGCCTCGAAATGATCAAGACGCCGTACTACCTCATCGACAAAACCAAGCTGCTGCACAACATGCAGAAGATCGCCTATGTGCGCGAACAGTCCGGGGCCAAGGCCCTGCTGGCGCTCAAGTGCTTCGCCACCTGGTCGGTGTTCGACCTGATGCAGCAGTACATGGACGGCACCACCTCGTCCTCGCTCTACGAGCTCAAGCTCGGCCGCCAGAAGTTCGAAGGCGAGACCCACGCCTACAGCGTGGCCTGGGCCGACGACGAAATCGACGAGATGATCGAGAACTGCGACAAGATCATCTTCAACTCCATTGGCCAGCTGCAGCGCTATGCCCAGGCCACCGAAGGCAAGGTGCGCGGCCTGCGCGTCAACCCGCAGGTGAGCAGCTCGGACTACCTGCTGGCCGACCCGGCGCGCCCGTTCAGCCGCCTGGGCGAATGGGACCCGGTCAAGATCGATGCGGTCATGTCGCAGATCTCCGGCTTCATGTTCCACAACAACTGCGAGAACGGCGATTTCGGCCTGTTCGACCAGATGCTCAACACCATCGAAGAGCGCTTCGGCGAGCTGCTGCACAAGGTCGAGTGGGTGAGCCTGGGCGGCGGTATCCACTTCACCGGCGAAGACTATGCACTGGATGCATTCTGCGCGCGCCTGAAGGCGTTCTCGCAGAAGTACGGCGTGCAGGTGTACCTGGAGCCGGGCGAAGCGGCGATCACCCAGAGCGCTTCGCTGGAAGTGACCGTGCTCGACACCCTGTACAACGGCAAGCACCTGGCCGTGGTCGACAGCTCCATCGAGGCGCACATGCTCGACCTGCTGATCTATCGCCTCAACGCCAAGCTGGCGCCCAGCGAGGGTGAGCACACCTACATGGTATGCGGCAAATCCTGCCTGGCCGGGGACATCTTCGGCGAGTATCAATTCGATCGTCCGCTGGCCATCGGCGATCGGCTGTCGTTCATCGACGCGGCAGGCTACACCATGGTCAAGAAAAACTGGTTCAACGGTTTGAAGATGCCATCCATCGTAGTGAAACAACTTGACGGTACTGTCGAGGTGGTTCGCGAATTTGGTTTTGACGACTACCTGTCCAGCCTCTCGTAAGCTGGCGGAAAGGAGAGATAAAGAAATTGAAGAAAAACGTTCTTATCATTGGTGCAGGAGGTGTCGCCAAGGTGGTGGCCCACAAGTGCGCGCAGCACAACGACGAACTCGGTCGTATTGCCATCGCGTCACGCAACATCTCCAAATGCCAGGCCATCATCGACAGCGTCAAGGCCAAGGGTAGCCTGAAGGTACCCGCCGACATCACGGCCTTTTCGCTCAATGCTCTGGATGTCGAGGCGACCAAGGCGCTGATCCGCGAAACCGAATCGCAGATCGTGATCAACGTCGGTTCCGCCTTCCTCAACATGTCGGTGCTGCGTGCCTGCATCGATACCGGCGTGGCCTACCTGGACACCGCCATTCACGAAGAACCGGGCAAGATCTGCGAGACGCCGCCCTGGTATGGCAACTACGAGTGGAAGCACCTCGAGGAATGCCAGCAGAAGAACATCACCGCCATTCTTGGCGTGGGCTTCGACCCGGGTGTGGTCAATGCCTATGCAGCACTGGCGCAACAACAGTATTTCGACCGCATTGATTCGATCGACATTCTCGACGTCAATGCCGGCTCCCATGGCAAGTATTTCGCCACCAATTTCGACCCGGAAATCAATTTCCGCGAATTCACCGGACAGGTGTGGAGCTGGCAGAACAGCCAGTGGACCAGCAACACCATGTTCGAAGTCAAGCGTACCGACGACCTGCCGGTGGTGGGTTCGCAGAACCTGTACCTGACCGGCCATGACGAAGTGCACTCGCTGTCCAAGAACCTCGACGTGCCGAACGTGCGTTTCTGGATGAGCTTCGGCGAGCACTACATCAATGTGTTCACCGTACTGAAGAACCTGGGCCTGCTGTCCGAGCAGCCGGTGAAGACGGCCGAGGGCCTGGAAGTGGTGCCGCTCAAGGTGGTCAAGGCCGTGCTGCCGGATCCGTCTTCGCTGGCGCCGGGCTACACCGGCAAGACCTGCATTGGCGACCTGGTCAAGGGCACCAAGGACGGCCAGCCACGCGAAGTGTTCATCTACAACGTGGCTGATCACGAAGAGGCCTATGCCGAGACCGACAGCCAGGGCATCTCCTACACCGCGGGCGTGCCGCCGGTGGCGGCGGCCCTGCTGGTGGCCCGTGGCGAGTGGGACGTGCAGCGCATGGCCAACGTCGAGGAACTGCCGGCCGAGCCGTTCCTGAAGGCGCTGGACGTGATGGGCCTGCCTACCCGCATCAAGGACGAGAACGGCGATCGTCCCTGGAACTGACGGGTTCAGGCTGACAAAAAAAGGGGGGCGCCGTGATGGCGTCCCCCTTTTTTGTCTGATAGTTCGTGGCGATCGGTCTTGCGAGCGCTGCGCGCTCGATCGCGGGTCAAGCCCGCTCCCACAGGAAATGTGCGCTGGGTTCGGACCCAGTGATGTTCTCTGTGGGAGCGGGCTTGACCCGCGATAGGCACCAACCTCTATCTATTTACGGCGTGCCAGCATCGGGGTTCGCGGCGGTATCAAGCGCTTTGAACCCGTAGCCTCGAACGCCGAGGCCAGGCGCAGCAACGCCGAGTCATCATACGCCCGCCCGGCAAAGGTCAGCCCCACCGGCATGCCGATGTCCGCCATCACCCCCATCGGCACCGTCACCGTCGGCACCCCAAGGTGACGGATCGCCAGGTTGCCGTTGGCCACCCACACCCCGTTGCTCCAGGCAATATCCGCCGAGGCCGGGTTCACATCGGCATCGGCCGGGGCCACATCGGCCACCGTCGGGAACAGCACCGCATCCAGCCCCAGCCTGTCCATCCAGTCTTCCAGGTCGATGCGCCGCGTCTGCTCCAGCCCGCGCAGTCCATCGGGCAGGGTGGCGATCTGGTCCCACGGCGTGATGCCGCGCTCGGCCATGCGCACATACTCGTCCATGCCCGCCGCCAGGTCGCCCTCGCGGTTGGGCAGGGTGCCGGGGTCGTGGGGGAAGATCTTCGGCCCGTCCACGTCCAGCAGGCGGTTGAGCTGCGGGTCGCCGTTGGCCTGCAGGAAGTCGTCGAAGGCCCAGGCCGTCAGGTCCCACAGTTCATGGTGCAGGAATGCCTCGGACACCAGGCCCCGATTGAACACGGTGGGCGCACCTGGGCGGTCGCCCTCGCAGTTCGATACCAGCGGGAAATCCACTTCGAGCACCTCGGCGCCGGCCGCTTCCAGTGCCTTGCGCGCCGCCTCCCACAGTGCGATCACCGAGGGCCGCGTGTTGATGCGCTGGCCGGTCGGGCCGCCGATGCCGGGGCTGTCCGAGGTGCCGGCATCCGGGTCCTTGTTGATGTACATGCGCGGGATGCCGAAGCGCTTGCCGGCCAGCGCCGCGCTGTCCGCCGCCAGTTGCGGGTAGGCGGCGGGGCGCACCGAGGCCACGCTGGGGATCGGCACCCAGGGCTGCAGGCGCCACAGGTCGCCACGGGTGTCGGGGTCTTCGGCCACCACCACGTCGAGCACTTCGAGCAGGTCGGCCATGGTGCGGGCGAAGGGCACCACCACGTCCATGGTCGGCGTCAGCGGCCAGTTGCCGCGCACCGAGATCACCCCGCGCGAAGGGGTGTAGGCGCACAGGCCATTGTTGGAGGCCGGGCCGCGGCCGCTGGACCAGGTTTCCTCGGCCAGGCCGAACGCGGCGAAGCTGGCCGCCGTGGCCGTGCCCGCGCCGTTGGACGAGCCCGAGGCGAAGGGTGCGGTGAGGTAGGCGGCGTTGTACGGGCTTTCGGCCCGGCCATACACGCCGCGCTGCATGCCGCCGTTGGCCATGGGCGGCATGTTGGTCTTGCCCAGGCAGATCGCCCCGGCGCCGCGCAGGCGCTCGATGGTGAAGGCGTCGCGGTAGGCCACCAGGTTGGCGAAGGCCGGGCTGCCGGAGGCGGCGGTCATGCCCTTGACCAGGTAACTGTCCTTGGCGGTGTAGGGGATGCCGTCGAGCGGGCCGAGGGGCTTGCCCTGGGCACGACGCTCGTCGGATGCCTGGGCTTCGCGCAGGGCTTCGGGGTTGCGCACCACCACCGCATTGAGCGCGGTGGGCGTGTCTGCGCCGTCGTAGGCATCGATGCGGGCGAGGTAGGCCTTCACCAGCTCGACCGAGGTGGTCTGGCCCGATTCGAGGGCGGCGCGCAGCTGCGCAATGGAAACTTCGGTGACTTCGATCATGCGGTGGTTACCAGCGGCCAAAGGGGTCATGAGTGATGGCGGGAATCATAGCGGTTTAAGGTTAAGGTGTCCGCCCGACGAGGGCCCTGGCAGATGACCTCAGATCACCTGTGCGCTGAAAAACCATCCTTTGTAAAGGCCTGCCTGCGTGCCGCCTAATCGCCTCCGACCGCGCCCTGCGCGGCAATCGCTCACTAAAACAAATAAAGGCGAAGTCATGCACGAAGACGCAGGTTTGTTACTGATATTGATGGCGGCCATCGGCCTGATCGTGGTGCTGGTGGTCAGGTTTCGGGTGCACTCGTTCCTGGCCCTGATGCTGGCCAGTTTTGTGGTGGGCGCCGGGGCCGGCATGCCGCTGCCGGCCATCGCCGATTCGTTCGAGAAGGGCATGGGCGGCACCCTGGGTTTTCTTGCGGCGGTGATCGGCCTGGGCAGCATCCTGGGCAAACTGCTGGAGGTGTCGGGCGGCGCCGAACGCATTGCGCGCTCGCTGCTCGACGCCCTGGGTGAACAACGCACGGCGTGGGCCATGATGCTGGTGGGCTTCGTGGTGGGCATACCGGTGTTTTTCGAAGTCGGTTTCGTGTTGCTGATACCACTGATCTACGTGGTGGCCCGCCAGACCCGGCTCAACATCCTCTACGTCGGCCTGCCACTGGCCGTATCGCTGATGACCGTGCACTGCATGCTGCCGCCGCACCCGGCGGCAATGGCCATCACCCAGCTGCTGGGGGGCGACGTGGGCAAGGTGATCCTGTACGGGCTGATCGTCGGCCTGCCGACCGCGGTGATTGCCGGCCCGGTATGGGCCACGCTGGTGTGCCCGCGGCACGCCGCGCCCGACGCGCAGGCCGCGCCAGAGCCTGCCGCCACGCCAGCCGCTGGCCAGTCGATGCCGGGCCTGGGCCTGACCCTGCTGGTGATTCTGCTGCCACTGCTGCTGATGGTGGGCAAGACCCTGGCCAGCATGACCCTGGCGCCCGAGGCCGGGCTGTACCGGCTGATGATGTTCCTCGGCAACCCGCTCACTGCCCTGGCCATCGCGGTGTGCTTCGCCTACTGGGCGCTGGGCCTGCGCCGTGGCCTGGGCATGGCCCGGTTGCAGGAGCTGACTGCCGGCTCCTTCACCCCGCTGGCCAGTATCCTGTTGATCATCGGTGCCGGCGGTGCCTTCAATGGCGTACTGATCGACAGCGGGGTCGGCAAGGTACTGGCCAGCACCCTGTCGCAGTGGGACCTGAACCCGATCCTGCTGGCCTGGATCGTCGCCGGGCTGATGCACCTGGCGGTCGGCTCGGCCACCGTGGCAATGGTCAGCGCCGCCGGCATGGTGCTGCCGCTGCTGGACGCGATGCCGGGGCAGAACCGCGAGATCGTGATCATTGCCATTGGCGCCGGCGCGATTGGCTGGACTACCGTCACCGACTCGGCGTTCTGGGTGGTCAAGGAATACCTGGGCGTGTCGCTGGGCGAGGCGCTCAAAAAATTCACCGCCGCGACACTGCTGGCTTCGGTCGTGGCCCTGGGCATGACCCTGCTGCTGTCGCACTGGGTATGAGCCTGCCCGTACTACCGTCACTTTTCTGGAGAACCGCATGATTCACGACAAGACCCTGGACCAGTGGCAGCACAGCCACCCCTTGATCGCCGACCTGGTGCGCCTGCAACCGACCACCTGGTTCAACCCGGGCCTGGCCCCGACAGCGCAGGCGCTGGGCGACGTGCCGCTGACCCTGGCCGATGTGGACGACGCCAGCGCGCGGCTGGAACGTTTTGCCAGCTACATTGCCTCGGCCTTCCCGCAGACGGCGGTGAGCAAGGGCATCATCGAGTCGCCCCTGCTGCCGTTGGCGCAGGTGCAGGCCGCGCTGTGCGCCGAAGCGCAGGTACCCGTGCAGGGCGCGCTGTGGCTCAAGGCCGACAACCTGCTGCCGATCTCCGGCTCGATCAAGGCGCGTGGCGGTATCTACGAGGTGCTCAAGCACGCCGAAGACCTCGCATTGGCGGCGGACATCCTGCAGCCTGGGGATGACTACGCCAGCCTCGACAGCGACCGCGCGCGGGCATTTTTCGGCCAGTACAGCGTGGCGGTCGGCTCCACCGGCAACCTGGGCCTGTCCATCGGCATCATGAGTGCGCGCCTGGGCTTCAAGGCCAGCGTGCACATGTCGGCCGACGCCCGGCAGTGGAAGAAGGACCGCTTGCGCAGTTGCGGGGTGGAGGTGATCGAGTATGCGTCCGACTACAGCGTGGCGGTGGAGCAGGGGCGCCAGCAGGCCGAGGCCGACCCGCGCTGCCATTTCGTCGATGACGAGAACTCCATCAACCTGTTCCTCGGCTACGCGGTGGCGGCACGTCGCCTGCAACGCCAGCTCGAGGCGGCGGGCATCAGGGTGGATGCCGAGCACCCGCTGTTCGTCTACCTGCCATGCGGCGTTGGTGGCGGCCCTGGCGGGGTGGCATTCGGTCTGAAGCAGATCTTCGCCGACGCGGTGCACTGCGTGTTCGCCGAGCCGACCCATTCGCCCTGCATGCTGCTGGGGGTGTACACCGGGCTGCACGAGCAGGTCAGCGTGTATGACTTCGGCATCGACAACCGCACCGCCGCCGACGGCCTGGCGGTGGGGCGCCCGTCCGGGTTTGTCGGGCGCTCCATGCAGCGCCTGATCGACGGCTACTACACCGTTACCGACGAGCAGCTGTATCGGCAACTGGCGCAACTCGAAGCCATCGAGGGCCATCGCCTGGAACCCTCGGCGCTGGCCGGGCTGCCGGGGTTCCTGCGAGTGACCGGGGAGCGGCAGGGCTATCGCCAGCGCCTGGGCCTGAGCGCGCAGCGCCTGGCCAATGCCACGCACCTGGTGTGGGGCACCGGCGGCAGCATGGTGCCGGACGATGAAATGCAGGCGTACCTGGCGCAGGGCCGTACACTGCTGGCCGGACACTAGCGGAACCTGCCCCGATGCTGAACCTGCCCCCGCGTTTGAGCGCACGCCTGAACAGCTCGCAATTTGCCAACCTGCACACCTTTCTGGTGGCGGCGCGGCACCTGAGCTTTGCCCAGGCAGCCGAGGAACTGTGCCTGACCCCCAGCGCGGTGAGCCACCGTATCGCCCGCCTGGAGCAGGCCCTGGCGCTGCGCCTGTTCGAGCGGCTGACCCGGCGCATACGCCTGACAGCCGAGGGCGAGCGGGTGTTCGCGATACTGCAGGGGGTGATGGAGCAGCTGGGCGATGCCCTGGAGCCATCGCCCGAGGCCGAGCTGCGCGGGGCGGTGGCGTTGTACGCGCGCCCGTCCGCAGCGCAATGCTGGCTGGTGCCGCGCCTGGCCGACTTCCACCAGCGCTACCCGAACATCGCGCTGGACGTGCGGGTGGGCAACGATGCGGTCGACTTTCGCACGCACAACATCGACCTGGCGCTGCTGTACGCCAATGGCGAGTTTCCCGGCCTGGTCAGCCATGCGCTGATGAGCGAGACCATCGCCCCGGTGTGCAGCCCGCGCTATGCCGAGCTGCACCAGCTGTTCGACAACCCTGCCAATCTGCGCCAGTGCACCTTGCTGCACGATGCACTGGCCTGGGAGAACGCGGTGTTCGATGCCGAGTGGCAACTGTGGGCTGGCCAGCAGGGGCTGCTGGACGCCTTGCCGCAGCGCGGCCTGACCTTCGATCGGTCGGACCTGTGCGTGACGGCGGCCATCCACCACGCCGGTATCGCCATCGGCCGCCAGCGCCTGGTGCAGGCGCGTATCGACCAGGGCGAGCTGGTGCTGCCGTTCGGCGGTTTTTCCCAGCCGGGGCGCTATGACTACTTTCTGGTTCACCCGCCGCGCGACCCGTTGCCCCGGCGGGTGCAGGTACTGATCGACTGGCTCAAGGGTTGCGCCGCGGGCGACTAGACTGCAGAGGTCTGTCGCTTTTCTGTGGAGAACCACGATGAACAGCAAGAACACGATCTGCCTCTGGTACGACGGCGCGGCGCTGGAGGCTGCCACCTTTTACGCCAGCATCTTTCCCGACAGCGCGGTGGGCGCCGTGCACCGTGCCCCCGGCGACTTCCCTGCCGGCAAGCAGGGCGATGTACTGACCGTGGAGTTCACGGTCATGGGCATCCCGTGCCTGGGCCTCAATGGCGGCTCGGCCTTCCATCACAGCGAGGCGTTCTCGTTCCAGGTGGCCACCGACGACCAGGCCGAGACCGACCGCCTGTGGCAGGCGATCATCGGCAACGGCGGCCAGGCCAGCGTGTGCGGCTGGTGCAAGGACAAGTGGGGGCTGTCGTGGCAGATCACCCCGCGCGCGCTGACTGCCGCGATCAGCCACCCCGACCCGGCTGCGGCCAAGCGTGCCTTCGACGCGATGATGCAGATGGACAAGATAGACATCGCCGCCATCGAGGCCGCCTTGCGACCCCAGGCACCGACGCGAGAGTAAATTCGCCGACAACTGCACAACAGGCTTTGTGACGCGCGTGTGTGCGGGCATAGTAGCGCCCGCACGCCAGCGCGCGCGTGCGTCACTATAAAACGAGCGGTTCGGCATGCGCCCCTTCGGGCCGGTGCATGACAAGATCGCCACACGAAGGAGGTTGTGCCTTGTCAACCGTAGAGAAGCATCTATCCAGGCTTGAGTGGAGCGACGTCTGGGCTGGCTTCAAGCAACTCTTGCCGATTTCCCTGTTCGTCGTGGTGTTCGGTGTGGCCTTCGGCCTCGCTGCAGCCCAGACGGGGCTGGGGGACGCGGCGACCCTGCTGATGAGCGCACTGGTGTTCGCCGGCGCCTCGCAGTTCGCCGCGCTGGAACTGTGGGGCGAGCAGGTACCGCTGGTGCCGCTGATTATCACCGTGTTCGCCATCAATGCCCGTCACCTGCTGATGGGCGCCACGCTGTACCCCTGGCTGCGCGAGCTGCCCACTGCTCGGCGCTACGGCGTGATGCTGGTGGTGTCCGACGCCAACTGGGCGATGGCCATGCAGGCATTGAACGCCGGCAAGCCGGGCCTGGGCCTGGTGCTGGGCGGCGGTATCGCGCTGTGGTCGGCGTGGTGCCTGGGCAGTTGGCTGGGGCTGCATTTCGGCAATGCGATCCACGACCCGGTCAGCCTGGGCCTGGACATGGTGATGGGCTGCTTTCTGCTGGCGATGGTGCTGGGCGGGCACAAGAGCCTGCGCATGCTGATGATCTGGATCGTGGCGGCCGGTTCGTCGCTGCTGGCCTACTGGTACCTGCCGGAGAACAGCCACGTGGTGGTGGGCGCGCTGGCGGGCGGCATTCTGGGTGTGGTGTGGATGGAGAACAAGCATGAACGTTGAAACTGCGGGTGCCGGCACGCTGCTGCTGGTGGTGATCATGGGCCTGGTGACCCTGGCCACCCGTTGGGGGGGTGTGTTCGTGATGTCGTTCGTGCCCATCAACTACCGCGTGCAGCAGTTCATCAGCGCGATGTCCGGCTCGGTGCTGGTGGCGGTGCTGACGCCGTTGGCGGTGAACGGCGACAACGGCGCACGCCTGGCGCTGCTGAGCACGGCGGTGGTGATGCTGCTGGTGAAAAAGCCGCTGCCGGCGATTGCGGCAGGCATTGTGGCAGCGGCGCTGGTGCGGGCGCTGTAGGGGGCGAAGGGCACCTGGCATTGCTGCATCAGGTGCACATATGTTCGGCAATGGTGCTGTATTGTCGTTTACGGGTGCGCTAATTAGCCTTTGCAGACCTTCAACCACTGCAAGAGGCAACATCATGGTGACTTCAATCACGCTCCAGGCGGTAGGCGCCCCCGAGGTGATGCAGCTTCAGGCCGGCGCCGTGCAAGCGCCAGGCCCGGGCCAGGTGTGGCTTGAACAGGCCGCGATCGGCGTCAACCCGCTGGACATCAACCAGCGCAAGGGCACTGTGCCGATTGCCTTGCCGTCCGCGCTGGGCCTGGAAGGTGCCGGCACCGTGCGGGCGCTGGGGGCGGGCGTGACCGAGGTGGCCGTGGGCGACCGTGTGGCCTATGCCACCGGGCCGCTGGGTGGCTATGCCAGTGCACGCCTGTACCCGGCCGAGCGCCTGGTCAGGCTGCCCGCTGCCGTGTCGTTCGAAGACGCGGCTGCCGTGCTGTTCAAGGGCATCACCGCCCAGTACCTGCTCAAGGCGAGCTACCCGGTAGGCCCCGGCACGCGTGTGCTGATCTACGGTGCGGCGGGGGCGGTAGGGCAGATCATGGTGCCGTGGGCCAGGCACCTGGGCGCCCATGTGATTGGTGTGGTGTCCAGGGCGCAAAGCGTCGAGCGCGCCAAGGCGGCCGGCTGCAATGCGGTGCTGGTGTTCGACGCAGCCACGTTGGCGGCCCAGGTGAGCGAGCTGACCCAGGGCCACAAGGTCGATGTGGTCTACGACTCGGTCGGCCGGGTGAGCTGGGAGGCGTCGCTGGACAGCCTGCGCCCGCGCGGCACGCTGGTGTCGTTCGGCGCCACCAGCGGCGCGCCCCCAGCGGTCGAGGTGGGCACGCTGAACGCCAAGGGCTCGCTGTTCCTCACCCGGCCGTCACTGGCGGCACATACCGCCAGCCCCCAGGAGTACCAGCAGCGCGCACAGGATGTGCTGGATGCACTGGCGGCGGGTATCATCCAGCCGCACATATGGCAACGCTACCCCCTGGCCGACGTGGCCAGCGCCCATGCTGCCATCGAGCAAGGCCGGTCCCAGGGGGCGGTCGTGCTGATCCCCTGACCGACGCGCACGAGGCCGACCTCACCGATGGACCCTTTCGACAGCCGTCAGGCCGATGAATTTGCCACCTTGCTGGCGCTGCACGAGCACGGCTCGTTCGCTGCCGCCGGCCGGGTGCTGCAACGCCATGCCTCGGTGCTGTCCAAGCGCCTGGCGGCTCTGGAGCAGCGCCTGGGTATCCGCCTGGTGGAGCGAACCACCCGGCAACTGCGCTTCACCGACGAGGGCACGCGGCTGGTGGAGCGCCTGCAGCATGCCGCCAGCCTGATCAGCACGGCCGAACTCGAGGCCTGCAACGGTGCGGCGCAGGTGCGCGGGCGTCTACGCGTGGCGCTGCCGGGGGCGATGGGCCGGCGCTGGCTGAGCCCGCTGGTGGCCGGGTTTTCCCTGGCCTACCCCGAGGTGACCGTCGACGTCGACTATGCCGACCGCTTCGTCGATATCGTGGGCGAAGGCTTCGACGTGGCCGTGCGCGTCGGCGAGCTGGCCGACAACCGGCTGGTGGCGCGCAAGCTGTGCGAGCACACGCGCATCCTGTGCGCTGCGCCGGCCTACCTGCATCGTCACGGCGCACCGCAACGGCCAGCCGACCTGGCCGGGCACAATTGCCTGGGTTTCAGCGGCTTGCGTTCGTTCCCCGACTGGCGCCTGAACGGGCAGGGCGGGCAGCAGACGGTGCGGGTGCAGGGCAGCCTGATCAGCAATGACAATGAAGCACTGCTGGTGGCGGCGCGCTGCGGCGTGGGGATTCTGGCCGGTGGCGACTGGATGATGCACCAGGACCTGGCCGAGGGGCGCCTGGTGCGCGTGCTGCCCCAGTGGCAGCTGGACTCGGCGTCGGGCATCTACCTGATGCGGCCTTCGGCGCGCTTCACCACGGCCACTACCCTGGCGTTCAAGCACTGGATGGAGGCGGCCTTCGCCAAGGGGGCGCCATGGCAGCGCGCTGGGGCGTCTGCCGCATAGCACTCAGGCCAGCCCCGCCATGCGCGCCGCGCGCAAGGCGAACCACAGCGTGGCCACGTCCTCGGTACTGTCCAGCGAGCGGCCGGTGATCTCTTCGATGCGGCGCATGCGGTACACCAGCGTCTGCTTGTGCACGTGCAGCTGCGCGGCCGCCGCCAGCCACGAGCGGTTGTGTTGCAGAAACACCTGCAGGGTGTGCAGCAGCTGGGTGTTCTGCTGGCTGTCGTAGTCGGCCAGCGGGCCCAGTACGTTGCGGAAAGTACGTTCGGCTTCATCCAGGCTCTGCGCCAGCCACGGTACGCTGGCGCCGGCCTGGGCGTAGGTCACCAGCGGTTGCGCGGCGCTGGTGTGGGCCAGTGCCAGGCGCGCCTCGCGCAGCGCCTCGACACTGCGCCCGGCGTGGCCCAGCGGGTTGCTCACCCCCAGCGGCGCCTGCAGTTGCGCCTGCAACTGCGGGATGCACTCGGCGGCGCCGAGCACGATCAGGTCATCGCCCTGAACCCGAATCAGCACGCGACGACCCTGGCGTTGCAGGGCTTCGTCGCAGGCCGCCGGTGACACCCCGGCGGCGCGGCCGAGCAGCAGGCAGGCCTGTTCGGCGCCGATGTCGAAGGCGGCCAGGCGCTGTTGTGCCTGATGCGCCGGCAGACGCTGCTGCAACAGGTCGTCCAGCAGCTCGGAGCCCAGGCGCAGGTTGCGCTCGTTGTCGACCCGCAGGCGCTCCAGCTCGATGCCCAGCACCGCCACCACATGGTGCAACAGGCCGTAGTCGAGCAGCCCGTCACCTTCGGCCACCAGCAGGCAGTCGGCCTGGGACGGCAGCGCCATCACCAGCAGCTCGCCCGCCTCCAGCGCATGGCGCTGCACCACCGGTCGGTTGCCCGAGGTGTCGCGCTGGCGGGCTGCCAGCCATTGGCGCTGGCTTGCCGGCAGGCCGCCCAGTGCGTCGCGCCAGGGCGCGAGCGAGGCGGCGTCGAGCAGGGTCAGGCGCGCCTGCACGTCCTTTTCCAGGCGCTTGAGCAGTGCGCCCAGGCCCAGCCCCTGGATGCTCATGCGGGCACTTTCGTAGACCCGGGTGATGGCATTGCGGCGCGCCTGCTCCTCCTGCTGGCCGGCATCGACGATGGCCCGCGTGACGGCGGCGAAGGGCACGCCGTAGTGGGTGAACATCACCGCAAAGCCCAGGGCGTCGGCCCGCTCCATCAAGGCCTCGAGGTTGGCCGGGGCCTGCATGTTCTCGCCGATCATCATGCCCGCCAGGCCAGCGCCCGCGAGGTTTTCCACGTACGCGCGCTGGGCATCGGCATCGGCGGGTATGCCGATGCCGGTGGTCATCAGCAGATCGGCGTCGCCCAGCCATTCGCTGGGGTCGGCCAGTTCGCACACGTGGGCCCAGCGCACCGGCTTGCCCAGCCCTGCGGCACCGCTGATGACGCGGGTGCGCAGTTCGGGCAGGGCGATGATGTCGCTGACAGACAGGGCCATGGGGCAGCTTCCGGGGCAGGGTGACGGCCAGTGTAACCGGGCATGGCGCGCCTTTGAACGGCTTTGTACGAACGTATGAAGGTACGCGGCGGAATCTTGTTTGCGTCTGATTGTGGCGACCCGGCTGCGGCTCGACACTTGGCCTACTGAGCCATCCCGACCCGGAGAACATAACAATGCACAAGAATCTGGCCTTTTCGCTCACCCTGATCGCTGCCGCTGCGTGCAGCACATCGGCGCTGGCCGACCTCACCGTAGTGTCCCACGGCGGGGCCAACAAGGCCGCACAGGTGGCGGCCTTCTATGACACCTACCAGGCACAGACCGGCACCCGCATCGTGGCCGGCGAGTTCAATGGCGAGATGGCCAAGGTCAAGGTGATGGTCGATACCGGCAGCGTCTCGTGGGACGTGGTCGAGATGGAGATGCCCGAGCTGGCACGCGCCTGTGAAGAAGGCCTGCTCGAAGAGTTCGCCCCCGACCCGGCCGTGGCCGCGCAACTGCTGCCCGGTGCGGTACAGCCGTGCGGCGTGGGCTTTTTCGTGTGGTCGACGGTGATCGCCTACAACGCCGACAAGCTCAAGGTGGCCCCCACCAGCTGGGACGACTTCTGGAACCTGGAGAAATTCCCCGGCAAGCGCGGGCTGCGCAAGGGCGCCATGTACACCCTGGAATTCGCCCTGCTGGCCGACGGCGTGCCGGCGGCCGATGTCTACACCCTGCTGGCCACCCGTGAAGGCCAGGACCGCGCCTTCGCCAAGCTCGACCAGATCAAGTCGAGCATCCAGTGGTGGGAGGCCGGCGCCCAGCCGCCGCAATACCTGGCCTCGGGCGATGTGGTGATGAGCTCGGCCTACAGCGGCCGGATCAGCGCGGTGCAGAGCCAGACGCCGCTGCGCATCGTGTGGAATGGCGGCATCTATGACATGGACGCCTGGGCCATCCCGCGTGGGGCCAAGAAGCGCGACGAAGCACTGAAGTTCATCAACCACACCCTCAAGGCCGAGCAGCAGAAGGGCTACGCCGAGCAGATCGCCTACGGGCCGGTCAACCGCGAGGCCCTGGGCCTGCTGAGCGAGCAGCGGGTCAGCGAGCTGCCCACCGGCAGCCCCAACCTGCAAGGCCAGTTGCCGATGAACGCAAGCTTCTGGGCCGACCACGGCGAACTGCTCGAACAGCGCTTCAACGCCTGGGCGGCACGCTCATGAAACTGACCCCCAGCGCACCGCTCAAACGCAGCTACTGGCTGGAAAGCGCCGAGCCCAGCCTCAAACCCGGCCCGGCGCTGCAGGGTGAGCACGACGCCGATGTGGTGATCGTCGGTGGCGGCTTCGTCGGCCTGTGGACCGCCCTGACCCTCAAGGAGCATGAGCCGGATATCCGCGTGATGGTGCTGGAACAGGACGTGTGCGGCGGGGGCGCCTCGGGGCGCAACGGCGGCTTCGTGATGTCGTGGTGGCCCAAGGTCGGCACCCTGGCGAGCTTCTGCACCCCGGAGCAGGCGCTGTTTCTGGGGCACAGCGCCGAGCGCGCGATCAGCGAGCTGGGCGAGTTCTGCCAGCAGCACCAGATCGACGCGCACTTTCGCCAGAAGGGCTGGCTGTGGACGGCCACCAGCCCCGCGCACATCGACACCTGGAACGCCACGCTGGCCGCCTGTGCCCGCCTTGGGGTGACGCCGTTCGAGCGGGTGCCGGCTGCCGAGGTGGCGCGCCGTTGTGGCTCGAAGGTGCACCTGGCCGGCGTGTTCGAACGCAGCAACGCTACCGTGCAACCCGGCGCCCTGGTGCGCGGCATGCGCCGGGTGGCGCTGGAGGCGGGGGTGGTGATTGCCGAGGGTACCGCGGTCAGCGATATCCAGCCCGGCACACCGGTGCAGGTGCTGACCCCGCAGGCGCGCATCCGTGCCGGCTCGGTGGTGCTGGCCACCAATGCCTGGGCGGCTGCCTTGCCGCAACTGGCGCGCCTGATCACCCCGGTCAACAGTTCCATCGTGCTCACCGAGCCGGTGGCGACCCGCCTGGAACAGATGGGCTGGACCGGCGCCGAGTCGATCACCGATTCGCAACTGATGGTCGACTACTACCGCACCACCGTGGATGGCCGTATCGCCTTCGGCAAGGGCACCGGGGCGATAGCCTACGGCGGCAGGATCGGGCCGGTGTTCAGCCACGACCCGGGCAGCATCGCGCTGACCGAGGCCGACCTGCGCCGTACCTACCCGATGCTCGATGACGTGCGCATCACCCATACCTGGTCGGGGCCCATCGACCGCACCTACGACAGCCTGCCGACCTTCGGCGGCCTGGGCGAGCAGGGCAACATCCACTACGGCATCGGCTGGAGCGGCAACGGCGTGGGCCCCAGCCGCCTGGGCGGGCGCATCCTGGCCAGCCTGGCCCTGGGGCGCAAGGATGCCTGGAGCACCTGTGCGCTGGTGGGGCGCAACTGCAAGGCCTTCCCGCCGGAGCCGCTGCGGTATGTGGGCGGTTCGCTGGTGCGCAACGCCGTGATACGCAAGGAGCGCGCCGAAATGGCCGGCCACACCGCCGGCCGTCTCGATTGCATGCTGGCCCGCCTGGCCCCGGCCGGGCTTGAAGACAAATCCTGAGGACTGCACATGAACCCTGTACTGATTCACCTTGAAGACGACACCGCCTTCGGCCCCAGCGCGGCAGTCGGCGCCCCCCTGGGCGAGCCGGTAGCCATGGCGCGTACCGCGTTGCACCAGGAGCTGGCCGGGCAGGGCGCCAGCACCGGCTTGTGGGAGTGCACGCCGGGGCGCTTCCGGCGCCAGGTGGTGCAGGCCGAGTACAGCTACATCATCAGCGGCGAGGGCAGCTTCACCCCCGAGGGTGGCGAACCTATCCCGTTCGGTGCCGGCGATGCGCTGTACTTTGCCGCCAACAGCCAGGGCACCTGGGACGTGCGCCAGACGGTACGCAAGACCTACCTGATCCTGGGTTAATGCTCCGATAGTCATGCCTGATCCTCCGGGATCGGGCGTGCGGTAGTGGCGGTGGGCAGCGAATCTGCGATGATGCGCGTGTCTGATCCTCTGATGCGGTACCCCATGCAGCTCACCTGCCACGCCGATGCCAATGCCACGCTTTGCGCCCTGATCCAACCCCTTGCCACCCGCCCGGGCCCGGTCGACACCCACCTGCCGCAGGTGCAGGTGTTGTCCTGGAGCCACTACGTGGCGAGCAGCCCGCAGATCTACGAACCTAGCCTGATGATCCTGGCCCAGGGCAGCAAACTGGCCCGGCTGGGGCCGCGCACCCTGGAATATGGGGCTGGCCACTACCTGGTGCAGGCACTGTCGGTGCCGTTCATGTGCGAAACCTTCGCCACCGAAGATGAACCCCTGCTGGGCGTGTCGGTGGCGATCGACCGCACGGTGCTGAGCGAACTGGTGCAGAGCATGGGGCTGGGGGCTGGCCAGGTGGTGGCGGCGCAGACGCCCGAGTCCATGACATCAGCGGCGCTGGATGCGCCGATGCGCGAGAGCGTGGAGCGGCTGCTGCGTTGCCTGCACGACCCGCTGGAAAGCCGGGTGATGGGGGCGGCGCGAGTGCGCGAGGTGTTGTACGTGGCCTTGCGTGGGCCGCAGGCCGGGGTGCTGCGGGCGCTGGTGGAGCAGCAGGGGCATTTTGCGCGCATCGCTGCAGCCCTCAGCCATTTGCGCGAGCATTACGCCGAGCCGTTGAGCGTGGAGGCGTTGGCGGGGCGGGCGAACATGAGTACCTCGACGTTTCATGAGCACTTCAAGCGCTGCACGTTGCTGTCGCCGATCCAGTACCTCAAGCGGTTGCGTTTGCTCAAGGCGCAGCAGATGTTGATAGGCGAGGGGTTGGGTGTGGCGCAGGTGGCGCATCGGGTGGGGTATCAGAGCACGTCGCAGTTCAGCCGCGAGTACAAGCGGCATTTCGAGCGCAGCCCGGGGCGGGAGCAGGCTTATCTCTAGGGAGGCGAGCGCGTGGAGCTCGTTCGCCGGCAAGGCCGGCTCCTACAATAGAGGTGGGCCACTCCTCATTCGGTGTAGTAGTAGCTCTTCAGGAACCGGAACTCATGCGCCTGCGCCTCGCACCACTGGGCAAACCCCACCGCCCGATCACCCGCCTGATACTGCGCCCAGGCCTCGAGCATTTCACGCAGGCTGCACACTTCACCATCAATGTAACTGCGGGTCGTCTCGGCCTCGATCAGCCGCGCCAGCGCACTGGCACGCGCAAGCTTCGTCGCCGCAACGGTAACGTCACCCAGAAACACCGACTCATGCAGGTGATGAACCATGAAATCAACCTCGCCCAGCTCATCCAGCGCCAACTGCCGCAACGCCACCTGATCCTGCGGGTCGTGCGCCAGTGCCGCCTGGAGCCACGCCGACTCGCCCGTCAGCTTGCCCATCCAGCGATAAGGCTCGGCCAACGCCGGGCCCTCGTCGCACCAGGCTCGCAGCACCTGCCTGAGGTAGCGGGTCAAGGCATGCGACAACAACTGGTGCGCACCACTGTTGCTGAAGGCAAGGTCGGCAATCTCGCAGACAATCGCCCGCTGCTGGCCCACCTCCCGCTGACGCGCACCGTCGAGAAACTCGTCCAGCGCCTTGAGCGCCGGCTTTTTCAGGCCCTGTTCGCGCAGCAGGCAATACCGCGAGAAACCGGCAAAGCCTTCACGGGAGGCATAGACCTCGCCAATGCGCCTGAGGCCTTCGAAATTGTCCTTGTTCCAGTAATACATGCTCTTCCTTGCCAGTCAGCGCCGACACCACGGTCGGCAGGGGTTCACGCCAGCGGCCACTGCGCTATCGGCTTGTAGCGGCCGCCACTGGACTCGAACAACACGAAGTCGTCGATGTTCAATCTGAACGCCGGTGGCTCCGGCGTCTCCGGTACATCACCCGGGTAGTCGCGCACTAGCGTCAGGTGCGCACGAAACTCACGCACGCTGTCTTCCACGCCCAGCGGCAGCAACGCCTGCTGCAGGGCATACACCCATTGACGCAAGGCCACCGGCGTCTGCGTGGGCTCCAGCACCAGTGCATCGGCGCGGTGCCATGCGACCAGCCGGTCCAGCTCCAGGCGCAGCGGGCCTTCGGGGCGCGGCACCGCCGCCATGGCGTCGCACAGCGCAGGCAGGCGCGAGACGCCGACTTCCCCAAGGAACATCAGCGTCAGGTGAAAATTGGCCGCAGGCACCGGACGACCACGGGTGATCCCCAGTGTGCTGCGCCATTTGCCGATGGCCCGGCATTGCTGCTCGGTACAGGGCAGGGCGATGAACAGGCGCTTGAACGGCTCGCCCGGGGTTCGCAGTTCACCTCGCATGGAAGCTCCCTTGAATGTGTGCAGGTGCCGACAGGGTACCGAGCAGCGCCGACCAAGGCCAGCCGTGGTTCCCGCGCCGCTCGCTATACTCCAGGCAAGCGCTTCACTGCACCGGGGGGCCGACCTTGAACCAGCGCATCCTGCTCGCCCTGTGCACCCTTGCACTGTTGCTGGCCATCGGCGGTTGCGCCCGGTCCCGGCCGACACCAGCGCCGCAACCCCCGGTGGTGCTGTCCCAGGCCGCCTGGCAACGTGTCGACTGGGACATCATCGATGCCTCCGAGGGCGCCAGCCGTTCCGCCCAGGACTATGCGCGACGCTCCATGAAGGTATGGAAAGACGCGGTGCACGCGCGTACCGAGGCGGACTTCATTCCGTGGTTCACCGGTTACTGGACCCAGCAGTGGCTGACCCTCAAGGTGGCCTGGTACAAGGTCAGCAAGAACCAGCAGACCGCGCCCGGCGAGGACCGCCTGGCGCTCTACCTGCAGGAGCAGTACCGCGAACGGGTGCTGGAGCCGGTGGCCAGGGAAATCAACCCGCAGCTGATCCGCGAGCGCGCCACCCAACTGTACGTGCAACTGCTCGGCCAGCAGCTGCAAGGTATCGGCCAGCGCTACCGCGCCGCCCCCGACCAGTTCGCCCTGCACCTGAACCGCATTCCCGCCATCGCCCTCGGCCCGCCGGCCGCACGCGACGCCTCGGTGCATCAGCTGATCACGGCCCAGCCACTGCTGAGCCTGCCGGCCTACCTGGCGTTGAACGAGCAGATCCAGAAGGCTGCGGTGGCGGCAGGCCAGGCGCCGTCCGACACGGGCCTGTCGTCGGTGGCCAAGCGCGCCAGCGCCCAGCTCGAAGCAACGCTGGTGCCGCGCGGCGCGGCCAGCGCGGTGGCGGCTGCGGTGGGCAAGGCGGTGGGGGCGCTGATCTCGGTGGCCTCGGCGGGCATCGGCGCGATGATGCACGAAAGCGAGCGCCCGGCCATGGTCGAGCAGCTGCGGGTGATCCTCAATGTGGCGCTCAACGAGGAATGGCAGGGCCTGATGCAGAACCCCGCCACCGGGGTGATGGCGGGGGTCAACGCGCTGTCGGGGCAGATCCGCGACAGCCTGGTGCTCAGCAGCGGCTTGCCGGCGATGCAGCCCTGAGGGCGGTGCTCATGGAGTGATCGCGACTTTCATCACGCCGTCGCGCTGGTGCGCGAACAGTTCGTAGGCCGCCTCGATGTCGTCGAGCTTGTAGCGGTGGGTCACCAGCGGCTTGAGGTCGACGCTGCCGCTGGCCACCACCTCCATCAGGCGGCGCATGCGCTCCTTGCCGCCGGGGCACAGGGTGCTGACGATGCTGTAGTCGCCAAGCCCGGCACCAAAGGCCGACAGCGGAATGGTCAGGTCGGAGGAATACACCCCCAGGCTCGACAGCGTGCCGCCCGGGCGCAGGATGCGCAGCGCCGACTCGAAGGTCGACTGGGTGCCCAGCGCCTCGATGCTCACGTCTACGCCACGGCCGTGGGTGAGGGCCATGATCTGGTCGACCACGTTGCCCTGCTTGAAGTCCACCACATGGGTGGCGCCCAGCTGGCGGGCTACCGAAAGACGCGCGGGCACGGTGTCGACGCCGATGATGGTGGTGGCGCCCATCAGCTTGGCCCCGGCCACCGCGCACAGGCCGATCGGCCCCAGGGCGAACACTGCCACCGTGTCGCCGATACGTACGCCGCCGCGCTCGGCCCCGGAGAATCCGGTAGACATGATGTCGGGGCACATCAGTACCTGTTCGTCACTCAGCCCGTCCGGGATCGGCGAGAGGTTGGCCATGGCGTCCGGCACCAGCACGTATTCGGCCTGGCAGCCGTCGATGGTGTTGCCGAACTTCCAGCCGCCGGCCGGCTTGAAACCGTGCGGCGTGCCGGGGCCGTCCTGGGACGAACAGCCACACAGGCAGGCATAGCTGTGGCCGCTGGGGGTGATGGCGCCGGCGATGACGCGCTGGCCCTCGGTGAAGCCCTTAACCTGGGCGCCGAGCTTTTCGATGATGCCGACCGGTTCATGGCCGATGGTCAGGCCCTTTTCCACCGGGTACTCGCCGCGCAGGATATGCACGTCGGTGCCGCACAGGGTGGTGGTGGTGATGCGGATCAGGGCGTCCGAGGGGCCGACCTCGGGGATCGGTTTTTCATCGAGCACGATGCGGTTCTTTTCGACAAAGATTGCAGCTTTCATGCGGGCCATGGTCGTTTCTCCTCAAGGGGTACACGCGCAACTTCATGGGGCAGGGTGCGCCTGCACGGGCGGCGGGCTGTTGATCCGGGTCAAGCTGATGAGCATAGGCGATGGCGGGGCTCATCTGCGTAGAAAACAAATCATCGGGTTCCCAGGCTATTTTCATGATCTTTCGTTCTAAAACAGATAGTTAGGTAAATAATCTAAAGTTGTTTATGAAGTGAACTTAAATTGTAGGACAGGGTCATAGGTTGCTCATGCTGGCAGGTTGATATGAAAGTGCCAGCGTGCAACCCACAAGACAGATACGTGCTAAGGACTCGGTTAATGAAAATCATCAAGACGCTGGTGCTCACCTCGCTGTTCGCCGCCCTGGCCGGCTGCGGCAGCGATGCCATCGAAGGCAAGTTCAACGTGCAGGCCAGCGTGATGGGCTTCAAGAGCAACGTGGGTACCGCAGAGCTGGACGAGGACTACATCACCCTGCTGGGCGACAAGTACGAGATCGACGAGTGGAAGCGTGACGGTGACACCGTCGTCGCCCGCGACAAGAACGGCACCGCGGTGATGAACGCGCGCGTCGAAGACAACGGCAACCGCCTGGTGGTGCTGGACGGCGGTGAGCTGGTCAGCATGACCCTGACCCGCATCAAGTAACTCCCCACGCCACATTCAACTCCAAGGACGTTCTGTGAAAAAAGTACTGGCTGTATCAGGCATTGCCGCGTTGCTGGCTGGCTGCGGGTCGAGTTACCAGTGGGACGAGGTCACCACCTCCAAGGGCAGCAAGGGCAAGCCCACTGCCATCTATGTGGACAAGAAGACCAAGGAGCCGGTGTCCGGCACCATCATCTGGAAGGAAGGCGACACGCTGATCTCCGAGTTCAAGGTCAAGAACGGCAAGGTCCAGGGCGACTGGGTTACCCACAATGCCGACGGCTCGGTGGCCATCGAGGCGCAACTGGATGACGGCCAGCTGACCGGCACCACGACCGTGTATTGCAGCGGCGGCGAGAAAAAGCCGCAGCAGCGCATCGTCATCGCCGGCAAGAAGCAGACCGAGAGCCAGTTCGACTGCGCCAGCGGCCTGCAGACCCGCGAAGAGGTCACGGTGCACGAAGAGGGCAGCAAGCAGAACGGTCGCACCCTGGCCCAATCGGCCTGGCGCGTGGTCAATGGCGAGCAGGTGCCGGCCGTGGTCGCCAACTATGACAAGGACGGCAGCGGCCAGCTCGATGGCGTGCAGGAAACCTTCTACCCGACCGGCCAGGTGCAGGAGCGCAAGCACTACAACCAGGGCAAGCTGGAGGGCCTGCAGGAGGAGTTCGTGCTGCTCGACGACGGCACCTACCGTCTGCGTAAGGTCACTGCCTACAAGGATGGCCAGCGCGATGGCGATTCGATCCAGTACTTCGCCTCGCCCGACTGGCCGGAAAAGACCGTCGAAAAACGCGAAACCTACGCGGCGGGGCAGGACACCGGCAAGACCGTGATCTACCGCGAGCTGGATGTACAGGTGCTGGTGCCGTACCAGGACGTGCCGCCCAACCATTACAAGCTCAAGGAAGCGCTGGCCGGCAAGTCTACCCGTGACGGCTACGTGGCCGATGTGGAGTCGCTCAAGTACCTGCTGCAGGCCTCTGACATCGACCTGAACAAGCCGCTGGTCGCCGAAGCCGAGCTGCCGGTCCACTATGTGGCCGAGAATGCCTACGACATGCTGGTGAGCCTGGGCGCCGACCCGCTCAAGACCACCGCAGAGGGCAATACCCGGCTGATGATGTGCCTGAAGAACGCGTGGCGCGATTGCTCCGACGCGCACTTCGACCAGCTGCTGGCCTTGTCCAATGCCAAGACGGCCAACCTGTTCGGCAACACGCCGCTGCACGAGCTGTGCAAGAGCAACAGCCTGACCAAGGAGCGCCCGGAACTGGGCCAGCGCCTGATCGCCAGCCAGGACATCAACGCGGTGAACTACGCGGGCCAGACTGCCTTGCACTACTGCATCACGCAGCGTGACAAGACCGTGGCCAATGCGCTGATCGCGGCCGGTGCCGATCTGGACAAGGCGGACTATTCGGGCGTTACCCCGGTGCAACTGGTGTTCCTGCGCGACCCGCGCCTGGGCCGTCAGAAGCAGGTGAGCTGGGACGCGGCGCGTATCCAGTACGTGGGCGGGCTGCTGGGCAAGTCCACGTTCAACTTCGAAGCGCCGTTCCCGGGCTTCGACAAGGGCCTGAAGCAGCTGATGATCGAAGCCAGCGATGCGCAGAGCGCAATGCTGGTTGACAGCCTGGCTGCCAACAAGGGTTGACCCCAGTTGCCGGGAAGGCTGGCCCCTGCAGGTGCAGGAGCCGGCCTTGCCGGCGAAGGCGCCCGCATCAGGCGCCGACAGCCTCGCGGCTCATGACGCCATCGACCAGCCGCTGGATTCCCAGCGGATTGGCATTCTGCAACGCTTCGGGCAGCAGTGCATCGGGGTAGTTCTGCAAGCACACCGGGCGCAGGAACCGATCGATCGCCAGTGAACCCACCGAGGTGCCCCGGGCATCGGACGTGGCCGGGTACGGTCCGCCATGCACCATCGCATCGCACACCTCGACCCCCGTCGGATAGCCATTGAGCAGAACCCGCCCGACCTTTTCCACCAGCAACTCACCCAGCCAGCGGTATTCGAGCAACTCGGCCTGCTCGCCGATCAGGGTGGCGGTCAGTTGTCCGCGCAGCCCTTGCAATGCCAGCGCCAGCTGCGCATCGTCCTCTACCTCGATAACGATGGTGGCTGGGCCGAACACTTCTTCCTGAAGCAAATCATCACCTTGCAGCAACAAGTTCACATCGGCCTTGAATAGCTGGGGTTGCGCCTGGCGCCCGTTCTGCGCGGCCCCTGCCAGGTGCGTGAGGCCAGGATGGCGGTGCAGGTGCTCCAGCCCCTTGGCATAACTGGCCAGTGCCCCGGCATTGAGCATGGTCTGTGCAGGCTGTTCGGCCATCTGTGCGACGAAGGCGTGCACAAAGGCACTGAACGCCGGCGAGCGCACGCCGATGATCAGGCCGGGGTTGGTGCAGAACTGCCCGCAGCCCAGGGTCACCGAACCGGTCAGCTCGCGGGCGATGGCCGCCCCACGCACCTGCAGCGCCTGTGGCAGCAGGATGACGGGGTTGATGCTCGACATCTCGGCGAACACCGGGATCGGCTGCGGGCGCTCCGCGGCCATTTTGCACAGGGCGTTGCCGCCCTTGAGCGAGCCGGTGAAGCCCACCGCCTGGATCGCCGGGTGGCGCACCAGCCATTCTCCCACGCCTGCACCATAGATCATGTTGAATACCCCCGCCGGCATGCCGGTGCGCTGCGCAGCGCGCAGGATCGCATCGGCCACCCATTCGGCGGTGGCCATGTGCCCGCTGTGAGCCTTGAACACCACCGGGCAGCCGGCGGCCAACGCCGAGGCGGTATCGCCGCCGGCCGTGGAGAAGGCCAGCGGAAAGTTGCTGGCGCCGAACACCGCCACCGGCCCCAGGCCGATGCGGTACTGGCGCAGGTCCGGGCGCGGCAGTGGCTGGCGCTCTGGCAGCGCGCGGTCGATGCGTGCCCCGTGGAAGTCGCCACGGCGCAGCACGTTGGCGAACAGGCGCAGCTGCCCGCTGGTGCGCCCGCGTTCGCCCTGGATGCGTGCAGCGGGCAGGGCGGTTTCGCGGCATACCGTGGCGATGAAGTCATCGCCCAGTCCGTCCAGCTCGTCGGCGATGGCATCAAGAAATTCGGCGCGCCGCGTCGCAGGCAGCGTACGGAACTGCGGGTAGGCGCTGGCGGCAGCCTTGGCGGCGGCGTCCACTTCTTCGGCAGTGGCCTGGATGAAGGTGCACGCCAGCGCTTGGCCGGTGCTCGCATCCAGGCTCTGCAGTACGGTGGTGCCGGCAGCGCTGCGCTGGCCGGCAATGTAGTTGTGGCCGAGAACAGAGGTCATTGCGGGGTCCTTGTCGGTTGAGGGCAGGGGCTCAGGTGATGGCGCCGATCTGCCAGGGCACGAATTCGTTCTGGCCGTAGCCATGTTGTTCGCTCTTGCTGCGCTCGCCCGAGGCAATGCGCAGCATCAGGCGGTAGATGTGTTCGCCGCGTTCCTCGATGGTGGTGCTGGCGTCGGCGATGCCGCCGCAGTTCACGTCCATGTCGTCTTCCTGGGTTTCCCACAGGCGGGTGTTGGTGGCCAGCTTGATCGAGGGCGACGGTGCGCAGCCGTAGGCCGAACCGCGCCCGGTGGTGAAGGCGATCAGGTTGGCGCCGCCGGCGACCTGGCCGGTGGCCGAGATCGGGTCGTAGCCGGGGGTGTCCATGAACACCAGGCCGTGGGCACGCACCGGTTCGGCGTATTCGTAGACGTCCATCAGGTCGCTGGAGCCGGCCTTGGCCACGGCGCCCAGGGATTTTTCGAGAATGGTGGTGAGGCCGCCGGCCTTGTTGCCGGCCGAGGGGTTGTTGTTCAGTTCGGCGCCCATGCGCTCGCAGTAGGCTTCCCACCAGTGGATGCGCGCGATCAGCTTTTCGCCCACTTCGCGGCTGACCGCACGGCGCGTGAGCAGGTGCTCGGCGCCGTAGATTTCCGGGGTTTCGGACAGTATCGCGGTGCCACCGGCCGCTACCAGGCGATCCACCGCATTGCCCAGTGCCGGGTTGGCGGTGATGCCCGAATAGCCGTCGGAGCCGCCACATTGCAGGCCGACGGTCAAGTGCCTGACGCTGACCGGCTCGCGACGCACCTGATCGGCTTCGGCCAGCAGCGACTTGACCTGGGCGATGCCGCTGGCAATGGTGCGCGTGGTGCCGCCGGTGCCCTGGATGGTGAAGGTGCGCAGGGTGTGGCTGCTGTTCAGGCCCTGGGCAGCCAGCAGGTCGGGGATCTGGTTGGTCTCGCAGCCCAGGCCGATCATCAGCACCGAGGCGAAGTTGGCATGCACCGCGTACCCGCCCAGGGTGCGCTGCAGCATCGCCAGTGCCTCGCCGCCAGGGTCGACCGCGCAGCCCACGCCATGGGTCAGGGCCACCACGCCATCCACGTTGGGGTAGGGCGCGAGCGCCTCGGGGTGGATGTCGCGGCGAAAATGGTCGGCGATGGCGCGTGCCACGGTGGCCGAGCAGTTCACCGAGGTGAGGATGCCGATGTAGTTGCGCGTGGCCACCCGGCCGTCGGCGCGCACGATGCCCATGAAGGTATCGTCGGTGCTGGCCGGTGTGCCCCTGGCGTCCACGCCGAAGGCGTAGTCGCGGGCAAAGTCGCCCATGGCCAGGTTGTGCACGTGCACATGCTCGCCGGCGGCGATGGGCTGGCTGGCAAAGCCGATGATCTGCCCGTAGCGGCGCAGCGGCTGGCCGGGGGCGATGGCGCGCACCGCCACCTTGTGCCCGGCCGGGATGGCCTGCAGCACCTCGATGTGCTCGGCCTGCAGGTGCAGGCCCTTGGGCAGGGGCTGGCGGGCGATCAGCACGTCGTCAAGCGGGTTGAGGCGGATCACGGCGTTGGCGGCGCTGTCGCTGCCTGTTGTTGTAATGAGTTGCATCTCAGTCATCTCCAGAGGCGTGGGCCGGGCTTACGCCAGGCCGCGCTCGCGATAGTCGATCAGGCCGGAGAACAGCATCAGGCCGAAGGCCATGACCACGAAGAAGATCAGGGCCAGGAAGTAGGAGCCGGTGAACTGCACGATCAGGCCGATCAGGATCGGCACCAGTACGCCGACCATGTTGCCGCAGAAGTTCATGCTGCCGCCCAGGATGCCGGCCTTGGACTTGCCGCCCAGGATCGCTGGCAGGCACCAGTACATGCCGCACCAGCGGATGAAGAACAGCGCGACGCACAGCAGGGCGATGACCCGCGCGGCATCCGGGGTGTAGGCCACCAGCAGGATGCACAGGGCAGCCACGGCGGCGGAGCCTGCGAACATGCTGCGCATCACGGTGTTGGGCTGGCCGCCGCTGGCTTTCCACTTGTCGGCGATCCAGCCGCCGATCAGCTCGCCGACGAAGCCGCACATGAAGATCAGGAAGGTGGCGCCGCCCATGGCCTTGATGTCCAGGTTGTGGGCCTGGTGCAGGTAGCTCGGCATCCAGGTCAGCAGGCCGTAGAACACGCTGTTGTAGCAGGCATAGCCGGCGAACATGGCCAGTACCGAGCGGCTCTTGAGCAGCTCCTTGAGGATCGCCTTGCGCCCGTTGCCGTCGCTGGCCACCGCGTTGGCCTGGTTGATGTAGTCCAGCTCGGCGGCGTTGACCTTGGGGTGCTCGCAAGGGTGGTTGCGGATGTACCACCAGGCCCAGATGCCGACCACGATGGTGCCCACCCCGGCGATCACGAAGGCGATGCGCCAGGAGTCGAACCAGGTGATCAGGCCGGCGATGATGATCGCACCGAATGCGGTGCCCAGCGGCGCGCCGCCGTCCACCAGGGTGGCGCCACGCCCACGCTCGTTGGGGGTCAGCCAGGCGCCGTTGAGCTTGGCCCCGGCCGGCATGATCGGCGATTCGGCCACACCCAGGCCGACGCGGGTGATCAGCAGGGTGATCCAGTTGTGCGCGCCGCCGGCCAGTGCCTGGAAGGCGCCCCAGCCGATGGTGGCGGCGCCGATGATGTTGCGCACCTGGAAACGGTCCAGCAGCATGCCGCTGGGGATCTGCATCAGTGCGTACGACCAGAAGAACGCGCTGAGAATCAGGCCCTCCATGGCCGGGGTCAGTTCGAATTCCGCCGAGATCAGCGGCAGCGCCACCGACAGCGAGGCGCGGTCGATGTAGTTGATCGCGGCCAGCAACAGCAGGATCAGGAAGATGCGCCAGCGCACGGTGGTGGGCCGCTGGGCATCGGTGGCAGCCAGGGCAGGTGCCGGGGCTGCCTGCAAGGAGGTGTCTTTCATGCTCATCTCACTCTTATGGTTGTTATGAAATGCCGCGGCGGCGCGCGGGGCGCCGCCTGCGGTTCAGAGCGCTTTCACCTCGCCGGGTGAGATGGCCGAAGGCGTCACGCTGATGCCATTGCGCAGCGGGGCGCCGAACTCGGGCAGGCTGATTTCGAACACGTCGCCGGGCGCGGCCTTGACCTGGTCGGCGAACGACAGGGTCGCGGTGCCGAAGAAGTGCACGTGCACATCGCCCGGACGCAGGAACTGGGTGTACTTGAAGTGGTGGTACTCCAGGTTCTCCAGCGAATGGCACATGTTGTCCTCGCCGCTGAGGAATTCCTTTTCCCACAGCAGGTTATCACCGCGGTGGATACGGCTGACGCCGCCCAGGTGAGCGGGCAGCTCGCCGACCCGCAACTCGGGGCCGTAGGAGCAGTTGCGCAGCTTGGAGTGGGCCAGGTACAGGTAGTTGCGCCGCTCCATCACATGGTCGGAGAACTCGTTGCCGATGGCGAAGCCTACCCGGTAGGGCTGACCGTCATCGCCGATCACGTACAGGCCGGCCAGCTCGGGCTCTTCGCCGCTGTCTTCGGCAAAGGCGGGGCTCTGGAACGGCTGGCCGGGGCGTACCACGATCGAGCCGTCGCCCTTGTAGAACCATTCCGGCTGCACACCGGCGGTGCCGGAGGGCGGGCGGCCGCCTTCGATGCCCCACTGGAAGATGCGGGCGGTGTCGGTCAGGGCGGTGCTGTCGTCGATTTTCTGCTGGTGCATCTTGTCGCGGGTCGAGGCGCTGCCCAGGTGGGTCAGGCCGGTGCCGCTGATCAGGCAGTGGGCGGGGTCGTCGTGGTCCAGCGGCGGCAGCACCCGGCAGTCGGCCAGGGCCTGGGCGTAACTGTGGGCGGTGGCGTCCAGGCCGCGGGCGAGCACTTCGTCGCACAGGCTGCGGGCGTTGCGAATCGCGGCCAGGGCCAGTTCACGCATGGTGCGGGTATTGCGTACCACCTGGATCAGGTCGCCTTCGATGACGCCGACGTGACGCGCGGCTGCAGGGGTTTCGAATTGGATCAGACGCATGCTGACTCCTGATTGTTCTTGTGGGGAGGGCTGTTGTCCGACACTTTAAATTTGCGTGGCTTTGCTGCCTAATGACAGCTGTTGACCGAGGGATAACCAAAAGTAATCACCTATGCTGCCACCCCTGACTACCATGGCTTCGCGCCTGCGCATGCGCCAGTTGCGCCTGCTGATCAGCCTCGACGAGCTGGGCTCGATCCACAAGGCCGCCCAGGCCCTGTCGATTACCCAGCCGGGCGCGACCAAGGCCCTCAATGAAATCGAATCGACCCTGGGCGCGGTACTGTTCGAGCGCACCAGCAAGGGGCTGGAGGCCAATGACCTGGGGCGCTGCGTGGTGCGTTATGCGCGCCTGATCAATACCGACCTGGCGCACCTGCGCGAAGAGATGATCGGTATTCTGCAGGGCCACGGCGGGCGGCTGTCGGTGGGGTCGATCATGGGGGCGGTACCGATGCTGGTGGAGGGCCTGGCGCGTCTGCGCGAGAGCCAGCCGGACCTGTCGGTATCGATCGTCGAGGACACCAGCGACCGCCTGCTCAGCTTGCTCGATCAGGGCCGTCTGGATGTGGTGATCTGCCGAACCAGCGTGAGCCCGCGACCGGGCGCCTATGTGAGCCGGGCCAGGCATCAGGAGCAGTTGGTGGTGGTGGCCAATCTGCAGCACCCGCTGGTGGGGTGTGCCGAGTTGAGGCTCGAGGCGTTGGCCGATTCACGCTGGGTGGTGTTCCCGGTGAACATGCCGATGCGCTTGACGCTGGAGCGTGAATTTCGTGAGGCGGGTTTGAGCTTTCCGCTGTATCCCATTGAAACTTCATCAACTTTTACCACGCTCACGTTGCTGTTGCAGGACCGTGGGCTGGTGGCGGTGATGCCGTGGGACTCGGCCAGGATCGCGCTCGAGCATGGGATGCTGGCGCAACTGCCGCTGGTGTTGAACTCGCGCAGCGAGCCCTATGAGGTGGTCACGCGCAAGGGGGTGGAACTGCCGGTGCCGGCGCAGTTGCTGATCGAGGCGCTGGGGGTGTGAGGTGACAGGCCGGGCCCTTCGCCGGCAAGGCCGGCTCCTGCGGCAGGAGCCGGCCTTACCGGCGAAACGGTTGGCGCGAATCAGGCCGTAGAGCCGACCTTCTTCGCCGCCTGACCCTTGGCTGCCTGCTGGCGGCAGGCCTGGCCGAAGGCTTCGAACATCTTCACCGAGTCCGGGTTCTGCGCGGCCTGCCATTCCGGGTGCCATTGCACCGCGAACAGGAACGGCGACAGGCTTGGTGCATGGATCGCTTCCACCAGCCCGTCTTCGGCACGTGCCAGTGGCTCGAGGCCTTCACCCAGTGTCTTCAGGCCCTGGCCATGCAGCGAGTTGACGCGGATTTCATCGCTCTGCAGCAGTTCGCGCAGCCAACTGCCGGCTTCCAGGCGCACGCTGTGAACCTGGCTGTACTGCACATCAACCGGATCGTCGGGGTTCTCCCGGTGATCGTTGAAGCCTGGCTCGGCATAGACCTTCTGGTAGATGTCGCCGCCCAGTGCCACGTTGATTTCCTGCATGCCGCGGCAAATACCGAAGATCGGCAGGCCACGGGCGATGGCCAGTTGCACCAGCGGCAGGTCGAACAGGTCGCGGTCGCGGTCCTGGGCCTTGCCCGGGGTTTCGTTCTCCTGGCCATACAGCGCCGGGTCGATGTTGCTGCCGGCACCGGTCAGGTACACGCCGTCGGCCATGTCCAGGTACTGCTCGAGGTCTTCGGTACCGCAGCAGGTCGGAACCAGAACCGGCACGCATCCGGCATGGTCGACCAGGGGTTGGATGTATTTGTGGGTCATTACCTGGTAGGCATGGCCCTTGCGTTCCTGGGCACCCATGGTCATGAGTACGACAGGCTTGCGCAGGGTCTGATTCTTATTGCCAATGTTGCTGTTGGGCATATGTCACCTTGGGACAGGCTCGGCCTGTCATTGTTGTGCAGGCGCATCGGGAACCGCTGACGCTACCTGAGGTTTCGAGCACTGCCGAGAGCGCCTGGAAGGACGACTCCCGGTCGAAACCTGTGACATAGCTTGCCAGAGCCGTTAAATATGTCAAACGGCTTTACCCTGTGGCAGGCTAATTTCCTTATGTTGTTTCTAGGAATACAACCCAATACCTTGTTTTATAAGGATTAATGTCAATTGTTAGCGTGCTTGGTAGTTCATTATATTTAACGTACGACTTTCGGCGTAGGCAACCAGGCCTCAGCTGGCCGGCTGGCCCTTGCGCCAGCGCCGCATGCCGGTGGTGATTGCGTACAGCAGCCAGACAGCCCAGCCGACCAGCACGAACCAGCCGAACACGAAGGGTATGCCGATGACGCCCACCCCCAGCAGCAACAGGCCGATCCAGAACATGCGGATCTGGAAGGTGTAGTGGCTGCGGTCCAGGTCATTTGCGCCAGCGCGGCTCTGGTAGGCGTAGACCAGCCCGGCAGGCGCGGTGACCACCACCAGCAGGCTGATGAGGTACAGCACGTAGACCAGCATCGGGCCGTTGTCGCTGCTGCGGGTGTAGGTGCTCTGGTTCTGCTGCGCCTGGCGGTGGCGCGGCTTGTAGTAGGCCGTGTGGTCGGTGCTGTCGGGCTGCTGCGGTTGGCTTTGCGGCTTGCTCTGCGGCTTTGCGCGGCCATCCGGGTCGGGGCGTTGAATCTTGAAATCCTGCATGCTTGCTGTTCTCCACTGGAGTTGGAAGGCTTAAGCCTGGGCGTCGTGCATGACCTGAATCGCCGACTGGGTGCCGCGGGTCTGCTCGCGGTACTGGTAGGTGACCTTGTCGGTGGCGACCTTGCCGTTGTAGCCGCTCTTGATGGTTCTGACGATGTAGTTGAAGTCGCCCTTGCTGCGGGTGGTGACCACCACATTGGCCTTGCTGCGGGCACCGGACACGTAGCTGCCGACACGGCCCAGGGGCTCCTTGAGGCGCTTGTCGCGCTTGTTGACCAGGGCCTGGGGTACGTTCACCTGCATGGAGTCGACGGCATCGATGCTGGCGGCGCCCACCGCATTGCGCTCGTCGGCCGGCACCGCGACCTGGCGGGTACTGACCTGCACGGCGGCTACGTCGGCAGACTGGCGCTCGATGTCGGCCTGCACCTGCCGGGCCTGCTGCAGGTCTTTCTGGCGGCCGATGTAGTAGCCACTGGGGGCGCCCAGCGCGGCACCAATGGCGCAGCCCACACCGGGCTTGCCGCCGGTGCCGACCGCAATGATCGCGCCGCCCAGGCAGCCGGCAGCACCGCCCAGTGCGGTGCTGCCCATCTGCGAGTTCTGGCAGCCGCCGAGCAGCACGCCGCCAGCCAGTAGTACAAGGGTAAGGGTGGTCGAGCGGGTCAAGGTGGGGCTCCTTTCAGGCCGTGGCGGGGCGCTGTCATCAGTCGTTGTCGTGGTAGCCGTAGCTCAGGCCTTGCAGCAGGTGCAGGCGAATCGCTTCGTTGAGCGGGTAGAACAGCGGCTGCACCTGGGCGGTCCACTGCGCACCGTGGGCGATCACCCAGCCCATGGCGCCCAGGGTGCTGGCGCCTCGCTGCTTGAGGGTGAGAAACAGCGGCTGTTCGGTGACCTTGTTGCTGAACGGCATCGGCAGCGCCAGCACCACCACCGCGTACACCGCCAGCGCACCCCAGTAGGCGCGGCGCGGCACCGGGCGCACGGCGCGCAGGGCGAACAGGGTGCACTTGAACAGGTGGGTGAAGGCCCCCAGCAACGAGAACAGCAGGGCGATCATCGGCACGATCAGGGCGCGGTAGCTGTCTCGGCCGATGTCGGCCTTGTCGTTGCGCTCGCCATAGCGGGCCGGCTCGACCAGGCGTTCTTCGAGCAGTTGCTGGGCATCCAGGCGCAGGGTCGGGCGGTAGATCGCCTGTTCATAGGCGTCGAGCGACCAGTCGGGCTTGAGTGACAGGCTGTCGGGCAGGTACAGCGCGCTACGCCAGCGCTGCTGGATCGCCGGGTCGGCGAAGAACCCCTGGCGCGACAGGCCGGGTTTGATCCAGTCGCCCTGGATATGCTTGAACAGCTCGGTGCCGTAGGCGCCGCTGGCATGGCCCTGCACGCGCTTGGCCACGGCCAGGTTGAAGCCGGCGCGGTCGCCGGGTTGCCAGTTGTCACTCACCTGAATGCCCTTGTCATCCAGCATGCGGCGCACCTGCGGCCAGTGCCGGCGCGGCACGTTGCCTGGGGTCAGGCGGCGATTGCGCTGCTTGAGGGTCTGCACGTAATCGTCCCAGGCCTGCTGCTGATGCCGGGCGATGGCGGCCGGGCTGGTGGCGTCCAGGTAGCGCTGGCTGCCCTGGCGGTAGTTGCCGTACAGCTCGTCCAGCTCGGCCAGGGCCTCGCGGTAACGCTGGTAGTTGTCGGCCAGCGGGCCGCGGCGGGTTTCGGCGAACAGTTCGAAGAAGGCCAGGCCCTGCTGGCGCACCCGCTCTTCGAGGCGATCGACCGACTGCAGCAGGATCGGCAGGGTGGCCAGCAGGGTCTTGCCCTCGGGGCGCTTGTAGTCGTCGGTGCCCAGCTCCAGCCCCTTCAGGCCGAACTCGCGATGCACCAACAGGTAGCTGATGGGCACGCCCAGCACGGCGCGGGCACGCTCCTGCGGGGTGGAGGTGGCGACCAGGTGGTTGATCAGGGCCAATTGCGCATAAAACACCACCAGCAGGCAGCTGCCCACCGTCAGCGCAGACCAGGCCAGCGTGCGGCCCAGGCTCCAGTACTGGCTGCAGGCCTTTTTCAGTACCCAGCCCAGGCCCAGCAGGGCCACGGCGGTGCCGGCGATCAGGCGTCCGTAGACTTCGATCGACTCGACCTGGGCGGGGCTGGCCAGCCCGCCCACCACATCCAGCAGGCGTGCGTTGAAGCCCATCTCGACGAGCAGGTAACACAGCGTCAGCCCCAGCATCAGGCGGGCCACGAAGCGTTGCTGCTGGCGGGGCGTTGACGCACGTGCCACGACAGGCCGGCGCAGCCACCCGCGCCATGGCCGGCCCGTCAGGTCGGGCGACAGGCGGCTGTTCACGGCTAGTGTTCCAGCTCGGAGGTCAGGTCGAGCGTCACCCGGCGCTGGGCCGGCGCCGCGGTTTTGGCGCGGTCTACCACTTCAGTGGCGACCTGGGGCGTGACCTGCGGCGCGGCCGATGGCGCTGCTGCCGGGGCAGGCTTTGGCGGTTTGGCTTCGACCCTGGCCACCGCGGGCGCGGGCCTGGGTTGCGGCGGGGGCGTCGGGGCCACGGCGTGCTGGACGGGTGCAGGGCGTGGCGCTGCGGCCCTGGCAGGGGCTGGCGTCGCCTTGGCCAGGCCCTTGAGCAGGTTCGGCAGGTCGACCCGCAGCGGGCCGCGGAACTGCCGGTCGAGCGACGAGTAGGTCCAGGCCGCCGACTGCGTGCCATTGAGCTGCATCGCCACCAGGCTTTTGCCGTCTTCGGCGCGCTGCAAGGCCAGCATGTCGGAACAGCCGCCCAGGCGGTAAGGCCCCCACGCCGAGCTGCCGGACAACACCACCAGCGCGCTTTGCGAGTCGCATTGCGGCGTGCGGTAGCTGAGCACCACGGCGGTTTCGCCCTGCAGGTCGTAGGTGCCCTCCACATTGGTTTCGCGCCACTGCGCTGGCAGCTGCAATTGCAGCTTGCGCTGGGGCAGCGTGAGGTAGGCGTGCCCCAGGGGGGTTTCCATGTGGTTGATCGGGCCGGCAGCCGAGGGGTGGGTGCCGATCAACTGGTCGGCCAGCG
This sequence comes from Pseudomonas sp. FBF18, assembly GCF_024261405.1. Lineage (NCBI taxonomy): Bacteria > Pseudomonadati > Pseudomonadota > Gammaproteobacteria > Pseudomonadales > Pseudomonadaceae > Pseudomonas > Pseudomonas sp. FBF18. The sequence continues at coordinate 115,293 of NZ_QKRS01000002.1, forward strand.
CGCCGGATGCCTGGAAGGCGAGCCCGGCCATTAGCCAGCAGGCCAGGGCGAGTGCGCTGAAACGTGAGGGGGTGTGGTGTTTCAAAGAGTGCTTCCCTGTACTGATGGCGCGCGTGACCCGCTGCGCGGGATGGTAGCACAGGGCTACATATTGGGCAGTTTCCTACAAGAATTGCTGACAACCGAAACGTGACGCGTAGCGCACGCCAGGGGCGGCGTGGCATTCTGTGGCGTTACGCCAGCAGGCGAAAACAGGACGCGCGCATTGAGACGGAGTAGACGATGACCCAGGCATTCACCCGCACCGTGGAGCAAGCACTGCGCAGCCGCCTGCAGGGGTGCGGCTATGACACCTCCGATCTCGAGCTGACCGTGCAGCAGGTCGAGGACAAGGGGCGCGCGGTGAGCGTGAGCCGGCGCTGGAGCCTGGTGACCGAAGTGCGCCGCGAGTCGGCTTCGGTGGGGCTGCGGATCAATTCGGTGAGCGAACACCAGCTCGAGCAGTCGATGGCCGAGCAGCGTCAAGTGCTGCTGGGCAGGGGCGCGGCGCATTACAAGAACCGTGTGCTCAAGGGGCTGGGCAGCAATCCCGCGCATTTTCTGCGCAGCCAGCAGGTGAAGCTGTTTGCCCTGGACCCGCTCTACACCAGCCATACCTGCGGCACCTGCAGCGGTTACGGCAAGCAGCGCTGCACCGCGTGCAACGGCAGTTGCAAGCTAAGATGCAGCAGTTGCAGCGGCAAGGGCCGCACGCAGTGCTGGGGCTGTGGCGGCTCCGGCCGCACCGGCAGTGGCAGTTGTGCCTACTGCATGGGCGCAGGCGGCGACAACTGCCCCAGTTGTGTGGGCGGCTCTGTGGCGTGCGGCTGCATGGGGGGGCAGGTGACCTGCGGCGGCTGTTTGGGCGACAAGTTCATCTGCACCCGCTACACCCTGGAGGTGTCGGCCAAGGCGGTCGGCAATTCGGTGCACCTGAAGTCCAACGATACCTGGCTCAAGCCTTACGTCGACGAGTGGGGGGATGAGCCCGAAACCATCGAGCGGGCTGCCGAAGGGTTCGCCGCGCCCTATTACCCGGACAACACACCCGAGAAGGGCGACCTGGTACTGAGCGTGGACGGCACCTGCTATTACAGCCAGGCCCAGGTGCGTGCCGGACGGCGCAGCATCCGTTGCAACATGCTTGGCCGCTACCGGCATGTGGTGTTCGATGACGGGCTGGCCGCCAGCTACTTCGACAGGGTGATCGAGCAGTTGGAAAACCCGGCAGACATCGAACAGGTGGCCCTGGCCAGCGAGCGTGCGGTGGCCCGGCGCATGATCGAGGAGTCTGGACACGTGAATTACGTCAGCCAGCTGTCGGACGTGAAAAACGGCACGGTCAGCCCCGAGCAGGCCAATCGCTTCTTCGCGTTGCGCAAGAACGCCTCGGACCAGCAGACGGCCCTGCGCAGCAAATTGGAGCCCAGGCTGGTGCTGCGCCGCGCGCTGGGTTACTTCTGGCGGCTGAGCCTGCTGATGCTGGTGCTGTTCTTTTTCAGCGCGGGCAAGCTTCTGGAGGTGAAGTTCGGCGGGCCGCAGGTGCTGTTCAGGGCCGATGGCCCGGCCACGGTGTGGGCCATGTTCAAGCATTACCTGGTGCTGCCGTTCACCAGCCCGATCAACGGGGTGATGCTGGTGGGCGTGGGGCTGCTGTGCACCTGGCTGTTCAAGGACATGCTGTGGCACCGCATGAACCGCTTCATGGGCAAGGGCCCGGGCAATCGGCTGCTGGCCGCCGTGGTGCTGGCCTTCTGCCTGATGCCGCTGCTGGCGTTGTTCCCGGACACGCCGATCGCCCTGCTGCGGGACGGGCCACGCCTGCAGCACATGCTGCCCAATGCGCTGGTCGGCATGCTGGGGGCCTTGCCCACGCTGGTGCCGCTGTCGCTGCTGCTGGCCCTGGTGTTCAACCGCGCGCTCAACGCGCCGGCCATCGATGCGCGGCTGCGGCGCATGAACTTCGACGTGTGAGGGGGCAAGGGCAGGGCGTGTACCTGTCCTATACTTCGCGTATCCGCAACAGCTGGCTGTCGTTGATCGGATCGAGACGTCTCGATGCCGCCGGTAGTGCCTGTAGTCGTAGTCGCAGCTGAGCCGTCACTCAATCAGCGCTGCGCAGGGGTATAGCCATGGACATCGTGAGTCTGGTCATTCAGGTCATCAGTGGTGTGGTAGGCGGCAATGCCGCCGGCATGAGCAAGCAGAGCATGGGGCCGTTGCTCAATTCGATCTTCGGCGGGGTGGGCGGGGTGATCGTGGGCCAGATACTGGCCGCGATCACCGGTGAGCCAGGGGCCGCCATGGGGGCTGGCGGGTCGCTGGACATGGCGGCGATCATCAGCAGCATTGTCGGCGGTGGTGCCGGCGGCGCGGTGCTGACGTTCGTGGCCGGGTTCATCAAGTCGAAGATGCAGGCGCGCTAGGCGTAGTACGTGGTGGGCCTTTCGCGGGGCAAACCCGCTCCCACAAGGCCGGCGTGAGCCCCTGTGGGAGCGGGCGTGACCCGCGAAAGGGCAGCGGCTTCAGTGCAGAATCTGCGCCAGGAAGCCCTTGGCCCGATCACTCTGCGGGTTGTTGAAGAACGCCTCGGGCGGGGCATCCTCGATGATCTGCCCGCCGTCCAGAAACAGCACGCGCTCGGCCACCTGTCGCGCAAAGCCCATTTCGTGGGTCACGCACAGCATGGTCATGCCGGTGTCGGCAAGCTTGACCAGCACATCCAGCACTTCGGCGACCATCTCCGGGTCCAGTGCCGAGGTCGGCTCGTCGAACAGCATGATCTTTGGCTTCATGCACAGCGCCCGGGCGATTGCCACGCGCTGCTGCTGCCCGCCCGACAGCTGGCTGGGGTACTTGCCCGCCTGGCTCTCGATGCCCACCTTGTTCAGGTAGAACCGTGCCCGCTCCTCGGCCTCCTTGCGCGACAGGCCGCGCACGCTCATCGGCGCCAGGGTGCAGTTGTCGAGCACGCTCATGTGCGGGAACAGGTTGAAGTGCTGGAACACCATGCCGATCTCGCTGCGCACCTCGGCGGCCTGGCGCGTGGTCAGCGCCAGGTCGGTGTCGTTGACCAGCAGGGTGCCTTTTTCGGCGATCTCCAGGCGGTTGATGCAGCGGATCAGCGTCGACTTGCCCGAGCCGGACGGCCCGCACAGCACAATGCGCTCACCTTCACGCACCTTGAGGTCGACGTCGCGCAGTACGTGAAAGTCGCCATAGAACTTGTTCAGCCCGTCGATGCTCACCACGACCTTGCGCGGGTCGGGGTGCGTGTCGGGGCGTGCAGCGGCAAGGCTCAGTGGTGCGGTCATGTTGTTGTTCTCCGCGATCTCAGTGTTCGAAGCGGTCGGCGCCATAGGGCGTCGGGTCGGTAAAGGTGTTTTCGCCGGTGATCATTTCTGCCAGCAGGCGCCCGCATACCGGGCCCAGTGTGAGGCCGTGGTGGGCGTGGCCGAAGTTGAACCACAGGCCCTTGTGCCGCGGCGCCGGGCCGATCACCGGGCGCATGTCCGGCAGGCAGGGGCGTCGGCCCAGCCACGGCGCGTCCTGGGTGCGCTCGCCCAGCGGGAACAGCTGGCGGGCGATGGCTTCGCAGCGCTGCAACTGGACCTCGTTGGCCGCATCGTCGCTGGCGGCGAACTCGATGCCGGTGGTCAGGCGAATACCCTGGGCCATCGGTGCCAGCACGAAGCCGCCCTGCACGTCGCACAGTGAATGCTTGAGTGCAGCACCGGCCTTGGCATGAAAATGTACGTGATAGCCGCGCTTGACCTCCAACGGGATATCGTAGCCCAGCGGGCGGAACAGCTCGCCGGCCTGCGGGCCCAGCGCGATCACCGCCTCCGGTGCAGTGACCGGGCCCTGGCGGGTGTCGACCTGCCATTCGCTGGCCACCTGGCGCAGGGTGCGCGCATCGCCCTGGATGAACTGCCCGCCGCGCTTGACGAACAGCGCCGCGTAACCGCGGGTGAGGCCGCCGGGGTTGCTCACGGTCTTGGGGTCGAGCCAGTGGATGCCGCCCACGGCGTTGGCGCTCAGGTCCGGTTCGCGATCGTGCAACTGCTGCTTGTCGAGAATCTCGAACTGCAGGCCGTAGGGCTTGAGCGCCTGGGCATCGGCCACGGCCTGGGCCAGGGCAGGCTGGGTGCGGTACACCTCGATCCAGCCCTTGGCCTGCACCATGGCGCCCAGTTCTGCGGCCTCGATCAGTGCGTCGTGTTCCTCGACGCAGCGCTGCACCAGCGGCAGCATGGCGCGGGTGGCCTCGGCCAGGGGCGCCGGGGCAGAGTTCTTCCAGTACTGCAGCAACCAGGGCGCGGCCTTGGGCAGGTAGCTGAAGCTGTAGCGCACGTCGGGCTGGCGGTTGAGGCCGTAGCGCAGCAGCTTGGACAGCTCGCGCGGGAAGGCATAGGGGATCACGCTGGAGCGCTCGATCAGGCCGGCATTGCCGTGGCTGGTGCCGCTGCCCGGTTCGTCACGGTCGATCAGGATCACCTTGCGCCCGCGTGCTTGCAGGTGCAGGGCCGTGGAAACACCGACGATACCGGCGCCCAGAACGATGGTTTGGCAATGCATGAAAAAAATCCTCTACGGCTACGGTTCAGCGCAGGTGGCGGCCCAGTCGGGCTTCTATGTGTTTGAGGCTGCGGCGCACGATCTCCACGATCAGCAGGTAGAGCACCGCGGCCCACAGGTAGATCTGGAAGTCGAAACTGCGCGAGAAGGCCAGCTTGGTCACGCCCATCAGGTCGTAGATGGTCACCAGCGAGGCGATTGCACTGGCCTTGATCATCAGAATCAGCTCGTTGCCCAGCGGGCCGATGGCCACGATCAGCGACTGCGGCAGGATCACCTTGAAGAAGGTGGTCGAGCGCTTCAGGCTCAGTGCCCTGGCCGCCTCGTATTGCCCTGGGGCCACGGCCATCAGGCTGCCGCGAAAGATCTCGGCCTGGTAGGCGGCGGTGTTCAGGGTGAAGGCCAGCAGGGTGCAGTACCAGGCTTCGCGGAAGAACCACCACATGCCGACGTCCTGCCAGAAGCTCTTGAGCGAGCCCAGCCCGTAGTACAGCAGAAACAGCTGCGCCAGCAGCGGCGAGCCCCGGAAGAAGTAGATGTAGCCGGCGCTCAGGCGTTGCAGCAGCACGTTGTTCGACAGCCGCGCCAGCGCCAGCAGCAGGCCCAGCAGGGCGCCCAGGGTGAAGGAGATGGCCACCAGTTTGCCGGTGACCAGCAGCCCGTCGATAAAGCGCGGGCCGTAGCGTTCGAGCAGGTCGGGGTCGACGAAGAACGCCAGCAGGGCATCGAGATTCATGTGCGTGCACTCCGCAGGTGACGGCTGGTGTGGCGTTCGATATAGGCGAAGACCCGGCCCGACAGCGCCGAGAACAGCAGGTAGCCCAGGCAGGCGACGGTGTAGAAGAACATCGGCTCCTTGGTCACGCTGACGGCCAGGTTGGTCTGGCGCATCAGGTCGACCAGCGAGATGGTCGACACCAGCGAGGTGTCCTTGAGCAGCGACAGCCAGTTGTTCGACAGGCCCGGCAGGGCGATGCGCACCAGCTGCGGGAACACCACCTTGCGGAAGGTGGTGGTTTTGCTCAGGCCCAGCGCGGCCGAGGCCTCGTACTGGCCCTTGGGAATGGTCTTGAACGCGCCCAGCCAGATTTCACTGGAAAACGCGGCGAACACCAGGCTGAAGGCGATCATGGCGGCGAGGAAGGTATTGATCATCACCTCGCCCTCGTAGCCCATGGCGGTGAGGATCTTCTGCGCGGCGATCTGGCAGCCGTAATAGATGATCAGTAGCGTGAGCAGTTCGGGCAGGCCGCGAAATACCGTGGAGAACACGGTGGCCCAGGCGCGCGGAAAGCGTTTTTTCGAGCGGGCGGCCAGCGCCACGCCCAGGCCCAGCGGCAGGCCGATGGGCAGGCAGGCCAGGGCCAGGGAAATGGTCACCAGGGCGCCGGCCAGCAGGGCCTGGCCCCAGCCGCCGCTGGCGAAGGATAACAGGGACAGTTGTTCGATCATGCGCGAACCCTCGGCAAGACAACAGGGCCTCTTCGCCGGCAAGCCGGCTCCCACAGGGTCGCGGTTGACGCAAAACCCTGTGGGAGCTGGCTTGCCAGCGAATGCGGTCTTACTGGTAGATATCGAAGTCGAAGTATTTGCTGGAGATCTTCTGGTAAGTCCCGTTGGCGACGATCTCGTCCAGGGCCTTGTTCAGGCGCTCGCGCAGCGCCTCGTCTTCCTTGCGCACGGCGATCGAGGCATCGGCGGTGGTGCCCTTGACGTCACCCAGGATCTTGCAGCAGTCCTTGCCTGCCTTGCCCAGCCATTCGAGCAGCGGGAACTTGTCGGCAATCACCCCGTCCAGGCGCCCGGCGGCGAGGTCCGCGTTGGCTTCGTCCAGGGTCGGGTACAGCTTGACGTCGGCACCGGCCTTGCCATACACGTCTTCGGCGTAGATCGCCTGGGTGGAGGAGGACTGCGCGCCCACCGTGTAGCCCTTGAAGTCGGTCTGCGCGTCGGTGATCTCGCTGTCCTTGGGCACTGCGACCGACAGCGGCGTCTTGTAGTAGTGGTTGGTGAAGGCGATTTTCTTGCGGCGCTCTTCGGTGTTGATCATCGAGGCCACCACGGCGTCGTACTTCTTGGCCATCAGCGCCGGGATGATGCCTTCCCAGTCCTGGGCCACCACGGTGCACTCGACTTTCATCTGTTCGCACAGGGCCTTGGCGATGTCCACGTCAAAGCCGTGCAGCTGGTTCTTGGAGTCGACGTAGTTGAACGGCGGGTAGGCGCCTTCGGTGGCGATCTTCAGGGTTTCGGCCTGGGCCGAGGTGATGCCGGCGAACAGCAGCGCGCATGCGCCTGCAAAGCGGAGGACGGGTTTCATGAAACACCTCGTGGTTGATTGCACTCTTGCTATTGTTTGCTCGTTGACGTGTAGCCAACGAATTCGTTGTGTAGAGCGGCAGTTGCTTCCAAGCGTTTTTCAACATCCGGCCCGAGTTTCTTGCAGACCTCGTTGACCATCAGGTGTACCCACGACAGCATCGTCGCGGTGGACTCCCAGAACAGATTGAATTCGGTGGGGATGCGAAACACCTCGTCGGCGTTGGCATCGGCCCAGTCACAGAAGGTGTCGGTAACCAGTGTTACCGGGATGCCCGCTTCGCGTGCCTTGCGACACAGCACCAGGGCGTGGCGCGAGTAGCGGCGCGCCTCGAACACCACCAGCGCGCAGTCGTGCGAGGCGCTGAGCAGCACTTCGCCGAAGTGCCCGGCGCTGCCGTCCACCACCTGCACGCCATCGCGCAGGTATTGCAGCAGGTGGCTCATGCACTGGGCGATACCGCGCTCGGTCTGGAACCCGGCAATGAATACCCGGCGCCGTTCGGCCAGGCGCCGGGCCACGGTGTGCCAGGCCTCGGTGCGGCTGTACTCGTAGACCCGCACCAGGGCGGCGACTTCCAGCTCGAGGCTGCGCGCGCGGTCGATGTCGTCCTTGCCCTGTTGTTGGCGAAATTCTTGCAACCGATCACCGACCAGCCATGGGCCATCGCCCAGGTCGTCCTTGAGATCGTGCTTGAGGGCCTTGAGGTGCTCGTAGCCGAGCGAGCGGCAGAAACGCCCGACACTCGATTCGCTGACGCCGATTTTTGCCGCCAGGCTGGCCGAGGTCTCGAAGGGCAGGTCGGTGAAATGGGCGAGCATGTACGTGGCGATCTTGCGACCCGAGGCCGCCGCATGTTGCAGGCTGTTTTCCAGGCGTTGCTTGATCGGTTGGCTCACGGACGATTCTCGACGGCGGTTGCGCTGGGAATAGAAAATGAATGTTTTCTGTCATCAAGTCAACATTTGACAGTTTGCTGTCAATCGGAGGAAAGTCCGCTATCGCTCACTGCTGTCGCCCATACCAATTCCAACAAGGGAGCTTCAGATGTCCGCAGCTGTTCACCACTTGCCCCAGGCCGATCTCGAGCGCCTGTTGCAGCAGATTTTCGTGCGCCACGGCACCAGCGAATCGGTTGCCCGTACGCTGGCCGCCAACTGCGCCAGCGCCCAGCGCGACGGCGCCCATAGCCACGGGGTATTCCGGATTCCCGCCTATGTGTCGACCCTGGCCAGTGGCTGGGTCAACGGCACGGCGGTGCCCCAGGTGCAGGACGTGGCCAGCGGCTACGTACGGGTCGATGCCGGGGGCGGTTTTGCCCAGCCGGCGCTCGAGGCGGCGCGGGCGCTGCTGGTGGAAAAGGCCCGCAGTGCCGGCATTGCGGTGCTGGCGATACACAACTCGCATCACTTCGCGGCCCTGTGGCCGGATGTCGAGCCCTTTGCCGAAGAAGGCCTGGTGGCCCTGAGCGTGGTCAACAGCATGACCTGCGTGGTGCCGCATGGCGCGCGCAAGCCACTGTTCGGTACCAACCCCATCGCGTTCGCCGCACCCTGTGCCGGGCATGCGCCGATCGTGTTCGACATGGCCACCAGCGCCATCGCCCATGGTGACGTGCAGATTGCCGCGCGCAAGGGCGAGCGGTTGCCCGAAGGCATGGGCGTGGACCGCGACGGGCAGCCGACCTGCGATCCGCAGGCGATTCTCGACGGCGGTGCCTTGCTGCCCTTTGGCGGACACAAGGGCTCGGCGCTGTCGATGATGGTCGAGTTGCTGGCCGCGGCGCTGACCGGCGGCAACTTCTCGTTCGAGTTCGACTGGTCGCAGCACCCGGGCGCCAAGACCCCGTGGACCGGGCAACTGGTGATCGTGATCGACCCGACCAAGGCCGAAGGCAGCCGTTTTGCCGAGCGCAGCCGTGAACTGGTGGAACAGATGCAGGCGGTAGGCCTGACCCGCATGCCCGGCGAGCGGCGCTTGCGTGAGCGCGAGGCGTCGGCGCGGGACGGGGTGAGCGTAACGGCGCAGGAGTTCGAGCAGTTGCAGGTGTTGGCCAAGGGGTGACCCGCGGCCTTTTCGCCGGCGGATGCATGCGCAGCTGCACTGATCAGTTGCATCCAGGGTCATGTCACAAATCGGCGGCTACAGGTATCCTCGGCAGCGTCTTTCACGATTTGCCCAGACCCAAGGAGCTGCACGCTGTGTTCAAACATGTCGATGCCTATGCCGGCGATCCGATTCTCTCCCTGATGGAGACCTTCAAGGCCGATCCGCGTGCCAACAAGGTCAACCTGAGCATCGGCCTGTATTACGACGCCGCCGGTGTGGTGCCACAGCTGGCGGCAGTGGGCGAGGCGGAAAAACGCCTGGCCGACCAGCCCCACGAAGCCTCGCTGTACCTGCCGATGGAAGGCCTGGGCAGCTACCGCCAGGCGATCCAGGCGCTGCTGTTCGGCGCCGATCACCCAGCCGTGGGTGGCGCACGTGTGGCCACCGTGCAGACCGTGGGCGGCTCGGGTGCGCTGAAGGTCGGTGCCGACTTCCTCAAGCGCTATTTCGCCGACTCGCAGGTATGGGTCAGCGACCCGACCTGGGACAACCACCGCGCGATCTTCGAAGGCGCCGGGTTCAAGGTCAACACCTACCCGTACTTCGACCCGGCCACCCGTGGCCTGGACTTCGACGGCATGCTCGCCACCCTGCAGACCCTGCCAGCCAACAGCATCGTGCTGCTGCACCCGTGCTGCCACAACCCGACCGGGGTCGACCTGAACCAGGCGCAATGGCAGCAGGTGATCGAGGTGGTCAAGGCGCGCGAGCTGATTCCGTTCCTCGACATCGCCTACCAGGGCTTCGGTGAAGGCCTGGACGCCGACGCCTACGCCATTCGCGAGTTTGCCCGCGCTGGCGTGCCGTGCCTGGTCAGCAACTCGTTCTCCAAGATCTTCTCGCTGTATGGCGAGCGGGTTGGCGGCCTGTCGGTGGTCTGTGACGACAGCGCCACCGCGCAGAGCGTGCTGGGCCAGCTTAAGGCGACCGTGCGCCGCAACTACTCCAGCCCGCCCAACTTCGGTGCGCAACTGGTTGCGACGGTGCTTGGCGATGCCGGCCTGAATGCCCAGTGGCAGGCTGAAGTGGAGGGGATGCGCCTGCGTATCCTGGACATGCGCCAGGCGCTGGTGGATGCACTGGCGGTGCTGCTGCCGGGTCAGAACTTCGACTTCTTCCTGAGCCAGCGCGGCATGTTCAGCTACACCGGCTTCAGCGTGGAGCAGGTGCGCCGGCTGCGTGACGAGTTCGGCGTGTACCTGATCGACAGCGGCCGGGTGTGCATGTCGGGCGTGCGCCCGGACAACCTGCAGCAGGTGGCCGAAGCGTTCGCGGCGGTGCACAAGACCGCATAACGGCCAGTTGCGGCTCAAGCCCGCTCCCACACGTACAGTGATGGCCTTGTGGGGGCGGGCTTGACCGGCGCTGCGCTGCCGGCAGGTGCAACCACTCCTCGGCAAGGGCTTTGCAAGTGCAACCAAAGCGCGCACAATCGCGCCCCTCTTTTACAGCTGGGGTGCGCCGATGCGTCTGTTTGGCCACTCCCAGCGATGTTGCAGTCTTGCGAGCGGAGTTGCACCCGGATGAATGAGCAGGCCCCGAGCGTTGATCAACGCTTCGAATCGACCCCCGCCGCCCTAGGTAGCTGGGCCCGGCAGGACACCACCTGGATGCTGGGCCTGTTCGGTACCGCCATCGGTGCCGGCACGCTGTTCCTGCCAATCAACGCCGGCCTCGGCGGCTTCTGGCCGCTGCTGATCCTCGCGCTGCTGGCCTTCCCGATGACCTACTACGCACACCGTGGCCTGACCCGCTTCGTGCTCTCGGGGCGTGACGGTGCCGACATCACCGAAGTGGTGGAGGAGCATTTCGGCCTCAGCGCCGGCGCCTGCATCACCTTGCTGTACTTCCTGGCCATCTTCCCCATCCTGCTGATCTACAGCGTGGCCCTGACCAACACGGTCAGCAGCTTCATGGAGCATCAACTGCACATGGCGCCGCCGCCGCGGGTGCTGCTGTCGTTCGTGCTGATCCTGGGCCTGCTGGTCATCGTGCGCTGCGGCGAGCAGGCCACCGTCAAGGTCATGAGCCTGCTGGTGTACCCCTTCATCGTGGCCCTGGCATTGCTGGCGGTGTTCCTGATACCGCACTGGAACGGCGGCATCCTCACGACCGCCACCGAGCTGCCATCGGGGTCGGCATTCGTGCACACCCTGTGGCTGGCGATTCCGGTGATGGTGTTCTCGTTCAACCACTCGCCGATCATTTCGGCCTTTGCCGTGGACCAGAAACGCCGCTACGGCGAGCACGCCGACGAGCGCAGCGGGCAGATCCTGCGGCGCGCGCACCTGTTGATGGTGGCGATGGTGATGTTCTTCGTGTTCAGCTGCGTGCTCACCCTGAACCCGGCGCAACTGGCCGAGGCCAAGGCGCAGAACCTGTCGATCCTGTCGTACCTGGCCAACCACTTCAGCAACCCGACCATCGAGTTCGCCGCACCGCTGATTGCCTTCATCGCCATCGCCAAGTCGTTCCTGGGCCACTACATCGGTGCCAGCGAAGGCCTCAAGGGCCTGGTGCTCAAGACGGGCAAGCGGCCGGGTGCCAAGGCCCTGGACCGGTTCACCGCAGCCTTCATGCTGGTGATCTGCTGGGTGGTGGCCACGCTCAACCCCAGCATCCTGAGCATGATCGAGTCGTTCGGCGGCCCGGTGATCGCGGCGATCCTGTTCCTGATGCCGATGTACGCCATCCGCCGCGTGCCGGCGATGCGCAAGTACAGTGGCGCGCTGTCCAACGTGTTCGTGGTCGTGGTGGGCCTGGTGGCCATCAGCGCCATCGTCTACTCGCTGGTCGGCTGAGGCCGGGGGCGGGCAGGGGTGCACACCCTTGCTCGCTCTTTGTCCACAAAAACTCTCTGGATATTCAACAATTTATCGCTGCCCCATAGGTGTCGGGGCACTTTCATGCTTAACTCTGGTCCTTTACTCACCCCCGCATAAGGACTTCTTTCATGGCTCAAGTGACTCTCAAAGGCAACCCGGTTCAGGTCAACGGCGAACTGCCGAAAGTCGGTGCCCAGGCACCTGCGTTTTCCCTGGTGGCGGGCGACCTGTCCGACGTGACCCTGGCTTCCTTCGCCGGCAAGCGTAAAGTGCTGAACATCTTCCCGAGCGTCGACACCCCAACCTGCGCCACCTCGGTGCGCCAGTTCAACGCCAAGGCCAACGAACTGGCCAACACCGTGGTACTGTGCATCTCGGCCGACCTGCCGTTCGCCCAGGCACGCTTCTGCGGCGCCGAAGGCCTGGAAAACGTCAAGAACCTGTCCACCCTGCGTGGTGCCGAATTCATCCAGAACTACGGCGTGGCCATCGCCGACGGCCCGCTCAAGGGCCTGACTGCCCGTGCAGTCGTGGTACTGGACGAAAACGACAAGGTGCTGCACGCCGAACTGGTCAAGGAAATCGCCGAAGAGCCGAACTACGACGCGGCGCTGGCGGTACTGAAGTAACGCATTCAGGCACCGCGAGTTTTCATGCACCGCATGGATGCCTTCGCTGGCAAGCCAGCTCCCACAGGGGGGCGGTGTTGAAATAGAAAGGTTATTTGAAAAAAGTTGTAACGGCCTGGCCTTAGCCCAGGCCGTTTTTATTTATAGTTCAGCACTTTGCCAACGTCAGCTCTAGGTAAATAGCCGGTAAAGGCGCTTTGCTAAAACCGCTCTACTGCTTATCGTTCAGCCTCCTCAAGAGAAGTCTTTCCGCACAATGGCCGATCAACCGATGCAAACCGCCCGTCCTCGTCACTCCCGTCGCTGGCTGCTGAGCCTGCTGGTCCTGCTGCTGATTGCCGGCCTGTGCTGGGTATTCTGGCCTTCATCGCCGGCGAACAAGGCCCCGGGCGCAGGCAAGCCGGGGGGCGGGCGGCCAGGTTTCGGCGCGTTCGGCGGGCCGGTACCGGTGCGTGTGGCGCCGGCCACCGTGGGCGACTTCCCGCTGTACTACAAGGCCCTGGGCACCGTGACCGCGACCAACACGGTCAACGTGCGCAGCCGCGTGGGCGGCGAGCTGGTCAAGATCAACTTCAAGGAAGGCCAGCGGGTCAAGGCCGGCGACCTGCTGGCAGAGATCGACCCGCGCAGCTACCAGATCGCCCTGCAGCAGGCCGAAGGCACCCTGGCACAGAACCAGGCGCAGCTGAAAAACGCCCAGATCGACCTTGAGCGCTACAAGGGCCTGTTCGCCGAAGACAGCATCGCCAAGCAGACCCTCGATACCCAGGCCGCGCTGGTAGCCCAGTACCAGGGCACCATCAAGACCAACCAGGCGGCGGTGGGCGATGCCAGGCTCAACCTCGACTTCACCAGGATTCGTGCCCCCATCAGCGGGCGCCTGGGCCTGCGCCAGCTGGACGTCGGCAACCTGGTGGCGGCCAACGACACCACGGCACTGGTGGTGATCACCCAGACCCAGCCGATCACCGTGGTCTTCACCCTGCCGGAAACCGAGCTGAGCACCGTGCTGTCGCGCTACCGCAGCGGGGCCCAGCTGCCGGTGCAGGCGTGGGACCGCGGCGACACCCAGCAGCTCTCGGTGGGCGTGCTGAGCAGCCTGGACAACCAGATCGACACCACCACCGGCACCCTGAAGTTCAAGGCCGGGTTCGAAAACCAGGATGAAATGCTGTTCCCCAACCAGTTCGTCAACGTGCGCCTGCTGGCCGACACCTTGAAGGACGTGGTGCTGGCGCCATCGGCCGCGATGCAGTTCGGCACCAACGGCACCTTCGCCTACGTGATGGACGGCGACAACAAGGTGACCATCCGCAGCCTCAAGCTCGGCGCCAGCGACGGCGACCTCACGGTGGTCAAGGAAGGCCTGGCCAAAGGCGAGCGCGTGGTGCTCGAAGGCACCGACCGCCTGCGTGACGGCAGCGAGGTGGAAGTGGTCAACGACAGCAGCGACGTGCCCGCCACTCCAGGCCAGCACCTGCAGGGCCAGGACAAGAAAGACCTCTCGGCCACGCCGGGCGAGCAGGGCAAGGCTGGCGCATGAACCTTTCGCGGCTGTTCATCCTGCGCCCGGTCGCCACCACGCTGAGCATGCTTGCCATCGTGCTGGCCGGCCTGATCGCCTACACGTTGCTGCCCGTGGCGGCCTTGCCCCAGGTCGATTACCCGACCATCCGGGTCATCACTCTGTACCCCGGTGCCAGCCCGCAGGTGATGACTAGCGCCGTCACCGCGCCGCTGGAGCGCCAGTTCGGGCAGATGCCCGGGCTTACCCAGATGGCCTCGACCAGTTCGGGCGGTGCCTCGGTACTGACCCTGCGCTTCAGCCTCGAAATGAACATGGACGTCGCCGAGCAGCAGGTGCAGGCGGCGATCAACGCAGCCAGCAACCTGTTGCCCAGCGACCTGCCGGCGCCGCCGGTGTACAACAAGGTCAACCCGGCCGATACCCCGGTACTGACCCTGGCCATCACCAGCAAGACCATGCTGCTGCCCAAGCTCAACGACCTGGTCGACACGCGCATGGCGCAGAAGATCGCACAGATCAGCGGTGTGGGCATGGTCAGCATCGCCGGTGGCCAGCGCCAGGCGGTACGCATCAAGGTCAACCCTGACGCGCTGGCCTCGGCCGGGCTGAACCTGGCCGACGTGCGCACCCTGATCGGCGCCTCCAACGTCAACCAGCCCAAGGGCAACTTCGACGGCCCCACGCGGGTCTCGATGCTCGACGCCAACGACCAGCTGCGCTCCCCCGAGGAATACGCCAACCTGATCCTGGCCTACAAGAACGGTGCGCCGCTGCGCCTGAAGGACGTTGCCGAGATCGTCGACGGCGCCGAGAACGAGCGCCTGGCGGCCTGGGCCAACCAGAGCCAGGCAGTGCTGCTGAACATCCAGCGCCAGCCTGGGGCCAACGTCATCGAGGTGGTCGACCGGATCAAGGCGCTGCTGCCGTCGATCACCGACAACCTGCCGGCGGGGCTGGACGTGGTGGTGCTCACCGACCGCACCCAGACCATCCGTGCTTCGGTCAAGGATGTGCAGCACGAGCTGCTGATCGCCATCGTGCTGGTGGTGCTGGTGACCTTCCTGTTCCTGCGCCGGGCCAGCGCCACCCTCATCCCGTCGATCGCCGTGCCACTGTCGCTGATCGGCACTTTCGGCGTGATGTACCTGGCCGGGTTCTCGATCAACAACCTCACGCTGATGGCCCTGACCATCGCCACCGGCTTCGTGGTGGACGATGCCATCGTGATGCTGGAGAACATCTCGCGGCATATCGAGGAGGGCGAGACGCCGATGCAGGCCGCGCTCAAGGGCGCCCGGCAGATCGGCTTCACCCTGATCTCGCTGACCTTCTCGCTGATCGCGGTACTGATCCCGCTGCTGTTCATGGCCGACGTGGTGGGGCGGTTGTTCCGCGAGTTCGCCATCACCCTGGCGGTGGCGATCCTGATCTCGCTGGTGGTGTCGCTGACCCTCACGCCGATGATGTGCGCGCGCCTGCTCAAGCGCGAGCCCAGGGAAGAGGAACAGGGGCGCTTCTATCGCGCCAGCGGTGCCTGGATCGACTGGATGATCGCCCACTATGGTCGCGGCCTGCAGTGGGTGCTGCGCCACCAGCCGCTGACCCTGCTGGTGGCGGTGGCGACCCTGGGCCTGACCGTGCTGCTGTACCTGGCGGTGCCCAAGGGCTTTTTCCCGGTGCAGGACACCGGGGTGATCCAGGGTATTTCCGAAGCCCCGCAGTCGATCTCGTTCGCCGCCATGAGCCAGCGCCAGCAGGAACTGAGCGCGGTGATCCTGCAGGACCCGGCCGTGCAGAGCCTGTCGTCGTACATCGGCGTCGACGGCGACAACGCCACGCTCAACAGCGGCCGGTTGCTGATCAACCTCAAGCCCCACGGCGAGCGCGACATCACTGCCTCGCAGGTCATCACCCGTTTGCAACCGCAACTGGACAAGCTGGTGGGCATTCGCCTGTTCATGCAGCCGGTGCAGGACCTGAGCATCGAAGACCGCGTCAGCCGCACCCAGTACCAGTTCAGCCTGTCGTCGCCGGATGCCGACCTGCTCGCGCAGTGGAGCGGCAAGCTGGTGGATGCGTTGCATGATCGCTCCGAGCTGACCGATGTGGCCAGCGACCTGCAGGACAAGGGCCTGCAGGTGTTTCTGGTGATCGACCGCGACGCCGCCAGCCGTCTGGGCATCAACGTGTCGGAAATCACCAACGCGCTGTACGACGCCTTCGGCCAGCGCCAGATCTCCACCATCTATACCCAGGCCAGCCAGTACCGCGTGGTGCTGCAGGCCGCTGCGGCGGCCGACCTTGGGCCCAGGGTGCTCGACCAGATCTACGTCAAGACCACCGATGGCGCGCAGGTGCGCCTGTCGAGCCTGGCCCATGTGGAGCAGCGCCAGGCGCAACTGGCCATTGCCCACATCGGCCAGTTCCCGGCGGTGATGATGTCGTTCAACCTGGCCGAAGGCGTGTCGCTGGGCGAGGGCGTCAAGGTCATCGAGCAGGTGCAGCAGCAGATCGGCATGCCGCTGGGCGTGCAGACCCGCTTCCAGGGCGCGGCCGAAGCCTTCCAGGCGTCGCTGTCGAGCACCCTGCTGCTGATTCTGGCGGCGGTGGTGACCATGTACATCGTGCTCGGCGTGCTCTACGAGAGCTACATCCACCCGGTGACCATCCTTTCGACCCTGCCCTCGGCCGCAGTGGGCGCGCTGCTGGCCTTGATGATCAGTGGCAACGACCTGGGCATGATCGCGATCATCGGTATCATCCTGCTGATCGGTATCGTCAAGAAGAACGCGATCATGATGATCGACTTTGCCCTGGAGGCCGAACGCAACCAGGGCATGGACCCGCAGACGGCGATCTACCAGGCGGCGCTGCTGCGCTTCCGGCCGATCCTGATGACCACCCTGGCGGCGCTGTTCGGGGCCATCCCGCTGATGCTCGCCACCGGCTCGGGCGCCGAGCTGCGCCAGCCGCTGGGCCTGGTGATGGTTGGCGGGCTGCTGGTGAGCCAGGTGCTGACGCTGTTCACCACGCCGGTGATCTACCTGTACTTCGACCGCCTGGCGCGTCGCTGGCGCCGTCAGCCTGACCCGCAACAGGCCGACGCATGAACCTCTCCGGCCCGTTTATCCGTCGCCCGGTGGCGACCATGCTGCTGAGCCTGGCCATCATGCTGCTGGGCGGGGTCAGCTTCGGCCTGCTGCCGGTGGCGCCGCTGCCGCAGATGGACTTCCCGGTGATCGTGGTGTCGGCCAGCCTGCCCGGGGCCAGCCCCGAGGTGATGGCCTCCACCGTGGCAACCCCGCTGGAACGCTCGCTGGGCAGCATCGCCGGGGTCAACACCCTGACCAGCCGTTCCAGCCAGGGCTCCACGCGGGTGATCCTGGGCTTCGACATGGGGCGCGACATCGATGGCGCCGCACGCGAGGTGCAGGCGGCCATCAATGCCACGCGCAACCTGCTGCCCAGCGGCATGAAGAGCATGCCCACCTACAACAAGTTCAACCCGGCCCAGGCACCGATCATGGTGCTGTCGCTGACCTCCGATGTGCTGCAGAAGGGCCAGCTCTACGACCTGGCCTCCACCATCCTGTCCCAGAGCCTGTCCCAGGTGCCGGGTGTGGGCGAGGTGCAGATCGGCGGCAGTTCGCTGCCGGCGGTGCGTATCGAGCTTGAGCCGCAACTGCTCAACCAGTACGGCGTGAGCCTGGACGATGTGCGCCAGACCATCGCCAACGCCAACGTGCGCCGGCCCAAGGGCTTCATCGAGGACACCCAGCGCAGCTGGCAGGTACAGGCCAACGATCAACTGGAGAAAGCCAAGGACTACGGCCCGCTGGTGATTCGCTACCAGGACGGCTCGGTGCTGCGCCTGAGCCACGTGGCCAAGGTCACCGATGGCGTGGAGAACCGCTACAACAGCGGCTTCTTCAACGACAAGGACGCGGTGCTGCTGGTGATCAACCGCCAGACCGGCGCCAACATCATCAAGACCATCGAGAGCATCAAGGAGCAGTTGCCGGCGTTGCAGGACCTGATGCCGGCCAGCGTGCAACTGAACGTGGCCATGGACCGCTCGCCGGTGATCAAGGCCACCCTCAAGGAGGCCGAACACACGCTGCTGATCGCCGTGGCGCTGGTGATCCTGGTGGTCTTCCTGTTCCTGGGCAACCTGCGCGCCTCGCTGATCCCGACCCTGGCGGTGCCGGTGTCGCTGGTGGGCACCTTCGCGGTGATGTACCTGTGCGGGTTCTCGCTCAACAACCTGTCGCTGATGGCGCTGATTCTCGCCACCGGGCTGGTGGTGGACGACGCCATCGTGGTGCTGGAGAACATCTCGCGGCATATCGACGAAGGCGTCGCGCCGCTGGCCGCGGCCTTCCTCGGCGCCAAGGAGGTGGGCTTCACGCTGCTGGCGATGAACGCCTCGCTGGTGGCGGTGTTCGTCTCGATCCTGTTCATGGGCGGCATCGTCGAGTCGTTGTTCCGCGAGTTCTCCATCACCCTGGCGGCGGCCATCCTGGTGTCGCTGGTGGTGTCGCTGACGCTCACGCCGATGCTCTGCGCGCGCTGGCTCAAACCTCACGCCCCCGGCGAGCAGACCCGCCTGCAGCGCTGGAGCGAGCGTCTCAACCAGCGCATGATGGCCGGCTACGACCGCAGCCTGGGCTGGGCGCTGCGCCATCGCCGCCTGACCCTGCTGAGCCTGCTGGTGACCATCGTGGTCAACGTGGCGCTGTACGTGGTGGTGCCCAAGACCCTGATGCCGCAGCAGGACACCGGCCAGCTGATGGGCTTTGTGCGGGGTGACGACGGGCTGTCGTTCGCGGTGATGCAGCCGAAGATGGAAATCTACCGGCGCGCCTTGCTCAAGGACCCGGCCGTGCAGAGCGTGGCCGGTTTCATCGGCGGCAACAGCGGCATCAACAACGCCATGGTGCTGGTGCGCCTCAAGCCGATCAAGGAGCGCAAGGAGTCGGCGCAGAAGATCATCGAGCGCCTGCGCAAGGAGATGCCCAAGGTACCCGGCGGGCGGCTGTTCCTGATGGCCGACCAGGACCTGCAGTTTGGCGGTGGCCGCGAGCAGAGCAGCTCGCAGTTTCTCTACACCCTGCAAAGTGGCGAGCTGACGGCGTTGCGCGAGTGGTACCCGAAGGTGGTGGCGGCGTTCAAGGCGCTGCCGGAGCTGACGGCCATCGACGCCCGCGAAGGCAGCGGCACCCAGCAGGTGACCCTGGTGGTCGATCGCGAGCAGGCCAAGCGCCTGGGCATCGACATGAACATGGTCACCGCCGTGCTCAACAACGCCTACAGCCAGCGCCAGATCTCGACCATCTACGACAGCCTCAACCAGTACCAGGTGGTGATGGAGGTCAACCCCAAGTATGCGCAGGACCCGCGCACCCTGGAGCAGGTCCAGGTGATCACCGCCGACGGCGCGCGCGTGCCGCTGTCGACCTTTGCCCATTACGAGAACAGCCTGGCCGAGGACCGTGTCAGCCACGAGGGGCAGTTCGCCTCCGAGGACATCTCGTTCGACCTCGCAGAAGGCGTCAGCCAGGACGTGGCGCTGGCCGCGGTGGAGCGCGCGGTGGCCAAGGTCGGCCTGCCCGAGGACGTGATCGCCAAGCTTGGCGGTACCGGCGATGCCTTCACCAAGAGCCAGGAGGGCCAGCCCTGGATGATCCTCGGCGCCTTGCTGGCGGTGTACCTGGTGCTGGGGATTCTGTATGAAAGCTACATTCACCCGCTGACCATCCTCTCGACCCTGCCGTCGGCCGGGGTAGGGGCGCTGCTGACGCTGTACGTGGTCGGCAGCGAATTCAGCCTGATCTCGCTGCTGGGGCTGTTCCTGCTGATCGGGGTGGTGAAGAAGAACGCGATTCTGATGATCGACCTGGCCCTGCAGCTGGAGCGCCATGAAGGGCTGAGCCCGCAGGAGTCGATTCGTCGGGCCTGCCTGCTGCGTCTGCGGCCGATCCTGATGACCACCCTGGCGGCGATCCTGGGCGCCTTGCCGTTACTGCTGAGCACCGCCGAGGGCGCCGAGATGCGCCAGCCGCTGGGCCTGACCATCATTGGCGGGCTGGTGTTCAGCCAGATCCTCACGCTTTACACCACTCCGGTGGTCTACCTCTATCTGGACCGCCTGCGCCATCGCTTCAATCACTGGCGTGGCGTGCGTACCGACGCTGCTTTGGAAACCCCGCTATGACCCGACCTGCCGATGTTTGTCCACCTTCCCTGCAGCGCGTGCTGGCGGCCCGTGGTTCGCGCCTGCTGACCTCGGCCCTGTGCCTGGCGATGCTCAGCGCCTGTACCCTGAGCCCCGACTACCACCGGCCGCAGGCGCCGGAGCCGGTGGCGTTCAAGTACGCCGAGGGCTGGACCCAGGCCAACCCGTCCGACGCCCTGGCGCGCGGGGCCTGGTGGGAGCTGTACGGCGATGCGCAGCTCAACGGTCTGGTCGAGCAGCTCAATGCCAACAACCAGACGGTGGCCCAGTACGAGGCGCAATACCGCCAGGCCCAGACCCTGGTGCGCAGCGCCCGGGCTTCGCTGTTTCCCAGCCTCGACCTGAGCGCCGGCAAGACCCGCTCCAGCCAGGGCACCGGCAGCAGCAGTTCGAGCCTGAGCAACAACAGCAGCGGTATCCGAGACACGTACAGCGCCCAGCTGGGCGTGAGCTGGGAAGCCGACCTGTGGGGCAAGCTGCGTGAGGGCCTGAACGCCAACGAGGCGAGTGCCGAGGCGAGCCTGGCGGACCTGGCGGCGATACGCCTGAGCCTGCAGTCGGAGCTGGTGCAAAACTACCTGCAGCTGCGTGTGATCGACGAGCAGAAGCGCCTGCTCGAGGCCACGCTGGCGGCCTATCAGCGTTCGCTGACCATGACCCAGAACCAGTACCGCGCCGGGGTTTCGGGCAAGGACGCGGTGGCCCAGGCACAGACCCAGCTCAAGAGCACCCAGGCCGACCTGATCGACCTGATCTGGCAACGTGCGCAGTTCGAGAATGCGATTGCCGTGCTGATGGGCAAGGCGCCGGCCGAATTTGCCCTGGCGCCGAGCACCACCATACCGGCCTTGCCGCAGATCCCGCTGGCGCTGCCGTCGCAGCTGCTGGAGCGCCGCCCCGACATTGCCTCGGCCGAGCGCAAGGTGATGGCGGCCAACGCCAATATCGGCGTGGCGCGGGCGGCGTACTTCCCGGACCTGACCCTGAGCATGAGCGGTGGCTACAGCAGTAGCAGCTTCAGCGACTGGATCAGCTTGCCGAACCGATTCTGGTCGGTGGGGCCGCAGTTGGCCGTGACCCTGTTCGATGCCGGCAAGCGCTCGGCCGAGGTCGACCGTACCAAGGCCGTGTATGACCAGACTGTGGCGCAGTACCGTCAGAGCGTGCTGGATGGCTTCCAGGAGGTGGAAAACTACCTGGTGCAGCTGAAGGTGTATGCCGATGAGGCGCAGGTGCGCGATGAGGCGCTGGCGTCGGCGCGCGAGTCGCTGCGCCTGACCGAGAACCAGTACAAGGCGGGCCTGATCGGGTATCTGGACGTGGTGAACGTGCAGACCACCGCGTTGAGCAATGAACGCAGCGTGCTGAACCTGCTGCAGGGCCGGCTGGTGGCCAGCGTGCAGTTGATTGCGGCGTTGGGGGGCGGCTGGGAGGCAGCCAGCCTCGCTGCTGAAGACCGTACCGCGACCGACAGGTAGTGTGCGTCGAGGCGTTCGCCGGCAACGCCGGCGCCTACAGGCCGCGGTGTGATTGTAGGAGCCAGCCTTGCTGGCGAAGGCCGCGACGCGGTTCCAAAGCCTGATGGCCATTCGCCAAAAACATCCCGCCATCCCTCGGAAACTCCGTGCGTTTCGCTAAAGGTTGAGTACAATCATCGGTTTTTTCACCGGGCCGGGACAGCGCCCGTCAACCGGGCCTTGGAACCTTCATGCTCAACGGTAGTTATTCCTCCTCGCTGGTCCTGATTTCGCTGTGCGTGGCGATTCTGGCGTCCTACACGGCGCTGGACCTGACCGGGCGCATCGCCACCGCCAAGGGCCGTGCCGCGTACCTGTGGATGGTCGGCGGTGCTCTGGCCCTGGGCACCGGGATCTGGTCGATGCACTTCATCGGCATGCTTGCCTTCAGCCTGCCCATCGAGCTGGGCTACGACCTGAGCCTCACCGCGCTGTCGCTGGTGATCTCGGTGCTTTCGTCGGGCTTCGCACTGTGGCTGGTGAGCCAGCCGAGCCTGCCGGGCCGCGTGCTGGCGCTGGGGGCGCTGATCATGGGCGCGGGCATCAGCAGCATGCATTACACCGGCATGGCCGCCATGCAGATGCAACCGGGCATCGACTACGACCCGCTGCTGTTCGCCGCCTCGCTGTTGATTGCAGTAGGCGCGTCGGTGGCCGCACTGTGGATCGCCTTCCGCCTGCGCCGCAATACCCCGTATGTACGCCAGATTCGCGGCGGCGCCGCCGTGGTGATGGGCATTGCCATCGTCGGCATGCACTACACCGGCATGGCAGCGGCCAATTTTGCCGACGGCAGCTTCTGTGGCGCGCTGGACGGTGGGCTCAGCGGCAGTGGCCTGGACTACCTGGTGCTGATCACCACCCTGGCGGTGCTGGCGGTGGCGCTGCTGACCTCGGTGCTGGATGCACGCCTGGAGGCGCGCACTGCGGAGCTGGCGCAATCGCTGACCCTGGCCAACCAGGAGCTGACCCAGCTGGCGCTGCACGACACCCTCACCGGGCTGCCCAACCGCAGCCTGCTGACCGACCGCATCGAGCAGGCCATCGCCAAGGTGGCCGAGCAGGGCGGCTGCTTTGCGCTGATGTTCATCGACCTGGACGGGTTCAAGCCGGTCAACGACGCGTTCGGCCATCACACCGGCGACCAGTTGCTCAAGGAGGTGGCGATGCGCCTGCGCGGCCACCTGCACAGCCAGGACACCCTGGCGCGCATCGGCGGTGACGAGTTCGTGCTGCTGGTGGAACTGGACGAGCCTGAAGACGCGGTGGGGGTGGCCGCCAAGCAGGTCAACCTGGTGTCGCGCCCGTTTCGGGTGGCCGAGCAGAGCCTGCAGATCTCCGCCAGCGTCGGCATCGTGTTGTACCCCGGCAACGGCGCCGACCAGATGGAGCTGCTGCGCAATGCCGACGCGGCCATGTACCACGCCAAGAGCGCCGGCAAGAACGCCTACAGCTTTTTCGATGTGTCGATGAACAGCAACGCGCGCCTGCAGCTGCAGTTGCTGCAGGACCTGCGCATGGCGCTGGAGCAGCGCCAGTTGCGCCTGTTCTACCAGCCCAAGTTCGATGCGGTGGGGCGCCAGCCTATCGGTGCCGAGGCCCTGCTGCGCTGGGAGCACCCGCAGCACGGCATGTTGCTGCCCGATCGCTTCATCCAGCTGGCGGAAAAAACCGGGTTGATCATCCCGATCGGCGAGTGGGTGCTGGACGAGGCCTGCCGCCAGATGCGCAGCTGGATGGACCAGGGCTATGAAAACTGGCGGGTTGCAGTGAACCTGTCGGCCATCCAGTTCTGCCATGCCGGGCTGGTTGACAGCGTGGCGTCGGCCTTGCAGCGTCATCGCCTGCCGGCCAACAGCCTGACCCTGGAGATCACCGAAACCACCGCCATGCACGACGCCGATGCGAGCCTGATGGTGTTGCAGCGCCTGTCGGACATGGGCGTGGACCTGTCCATCGACGATTTCGGTACCGGCTACTCAAGCCTGATGTACTTGAAGCGCCTGCCGGCCAACGAGTTGAAGATAGACCGTGGCTTCGTGCGCGACCTGGAACAGGATAGCGACGATGCCGCGATCGTGTCGGCCATCGTGGCGCTGGGGCAGGCACTGGGGTTGAGGATTGTTGCCGAAGGGGTGGAAACCGACCGCCAGCAGGACTTCCTGACCCGTCTGGGGTGTGATTCGCTGCAAGGGTACCTGCTCGGTCAGCCGCTGCCGGCCGAGCGTTTCATGGCTGATATCGAGAGACTGGCGGTGGGGCAGGCCTGAGCGCCAGCGTCAGGCCGAGCGCAGCGCACACGAGGGCTGGAACGCTTCAAGCTCGTCTTCCACCGCTTCGATGATGCGCTCCACATCCGACGCCGCCATCAGTGTGGCGCACGGAATGCCGGCAATCGCCAGCAGGGTTTCGCCGGTGGCGCGGTCGAACACGCGCGCCACCATGCTGCGCGGTGCATCCATGCTGGCTTCAAAGCCCAGGGGATGGAAGTGCCAGCGCATCATCTGGCAGGCGTTGGGAAACGTGAGCTTGTTCATGCCGGCCTCCTTTTACAGCTGACCCCGATTCGCTGAGCATGCCTGTACCCGGGACACGCTGCCCAGGGAAGGCCAAGACCCTAACCATAGCACCGATGCGGCCGCTGTCCGCCGCTTGTTTGCGCCCCGTTGCAGGATGTTTGACCTGCGTCACAATGGCTTTTTGCTATGTGTGGGTTGCGCAAGCGTTTGCGTGGTCCTCATTGCGGCGGGTGAGGCTGTCATGGCCGCTGAAGCGGGCAGGGTGGGGCCACGGGTATTTCAGACCAGCGGCGGGCTCAGCTGAGCAGGCCGGCGGCGATGTTGATGGTGAAACCCAGAATCGCGGTGTTGAACACGAAACCGATCACCGAGTGGGCCAGCACCACGCGGCGCAGTTCACGCCCGGCGACGCCCACATCGGAGGTTTGCACCGCGACGCTGAGGGTGAACGAGAAGTAGTGGAAGTCCCAGTAATCGGGGTTGCGCTCCTCGTCTGGAAAGCGCAGCAGCGGCTGCTTGGCGGTGCTGGTGTAGAACAGGCGCGCATAGTGCAGGCTGAAGATGGTGCCGATCAGCAGCCACGAGCCGGCCACGGTGAGGCCGGTGTACAGGTAGTGCAGGGCCTGGGTGCTGCCGGTCAGGCCCTTGCTGCTGGCCAGTTGCAGGGTGACTGCGGCAAGGCTGGCGATGGCCGCGATACTCACGGTAAACAGCACCAGCCCGGCATTTTCGTCCTCGATGCAGGCCACCTTGCGCACCTGGCCCGGTTTTGCCCGCAGGGTCAGCCAGAACACCAGCAGCAGGTACAGCCAGACCCCGAGGTTCCAGCCCGCCAGGATGTGTTGCACCAGGTTGTCTGCCGGGATGAACACGCCGCCCAGGCAGCCGACCAGTGCGGCGGCGCTGAGGCGCGGGTGGGTATGGGCCAGTTTGTGGAATGCCATGTTGCCTCACGTCGATGGATGCACCGCCAACTGTAGCCTATACCTAGGAAGCCTTTCTTCAGGCGCCACTGGAGCGACCGCATGAAACACGCATTGATCATCGGCACCTTGTGCCTGGCCGGGCTGGGCCTGGCCGGTTGTTCGAGCAGCACCGTGCAGCCCGACGAGTACTCCGGGTTCCTCAAGGACTACAGCCGTCTCAAGCAGACCACCTCGCCCTCCGGTGCCACGGTGATGCGCTGGATCGACCCGAACCTCAAGCTCGACCGCTACACCAGCGTATACATCGAGCCCAGCCAGCTGTATCCCAAGCCGCAGCCTACCGCGCGGATTCCGCAGAGCACCCTGCAAGGCATCACCCACTACTACGACCAGGCGCTCAAGCGCGAGCTGGGCAAGTCGTTGCCGCTGGCCACCGGCCCTGGCCCGGGGGTGATCGTGGTACGCCCGGCGATCACGGCCGTCAGCAGCAAGACCGAGGGCCTGAAGGCATACGAAGTGATTCCGGTGGCGCTGGTGGCGGCAGCGGTGAGCACGGCCTCGGGCATCCGCGACCAGGAAACCGATATCGCCACCGAGGCGCAGTTTCTGGATGGCGGCAACAACAAGGTGCTCGCCCAGGTGGTGCGCAAGGGCAGTGGCAAGCCGCTGGAAAACGACAGCCAGGTGATGAAGGCCGACGATGTGAAGGCAGTGCTCGATGGCTGGGCGTCCGACCTGCACCAGTCCTACCTCAAGCTCAAGGGCCATTGAGCCCTGTGCCAGGCCATTCGGGGAGCCTCGCAATGGCCTGGCAGCGTGTTGGCCGGTCTGCCGGCCCCAGCGGGCCGACGACAGTTGACCGCTTCAGCATTGAAACCCGGCTTCAATCAGCCTAGCCTGCGCGGCATACCGTTGAAAGGAGCCCGTCATGCAAGGCGTTACCCGCAAGATCACCCAGGCCATTCTGTACGAAGTCATCGCGGTGGCCTGTGTCGCACCGGCCCTGGCGTTGGCCTTCGATGAGGGCATGGCCCATTCCACCGTGCTGTCGGTGATCATGTCGGGCATGGCCCTGGGCTGGAACATGCTCTACAACTACCTGTTCGAGTTCTGGGAGGCACGTCAGGCCCGACGCAGCCGCACCTTCGTGCGGCGCCTGCTGCATGCCATCGGCTTCGAGGGCGGGCTGGTGCTGATCCTGCTGCCGGTGGTGGCCTGGTGGCTGGACATCAGCCTGTGGGCGGCACTGGGCACCAACCTTGCGCTGTTCGTATTCTTCTTCGTGTACGCCTTTGTGTTCCAGTGGGGCTTCGACCGGGTGTTCGGCGTGCCCGAATCGGCGCACGAACGCGGCGTGCAAGCCTGCACGAGCGCAAAATGAATGATTGACTTGAAAAAGGCCCTGGGCTAGTTTCGCTGCCATGACCTTATTCGCAGCGTTGCCTTCGCACAGCATTATTACCGCCATTATCAGATTGGCGGGCTAGCGAGCACCTTGCACCTAACCCGCCCTGGAGGCGGGTTTTTCCTTTCTGACTCCTGGGCACTTCAAAAAAAACCAGGAGTCACCGATGACCAGCCTTACCGTCTGCCCCAGCACCTCGACCAGCGCCACCAGCCTGCTGTCGGACTACGTGCGAAGGATTCTTGCCGCACCGGTATATGACCTGGCCATCGAGACGCCCCTGCAGCCCGCCCGGGCACTGTCCGAGGCCCTGGGCAATAACGTGCTGCTCAAGCGCGAAGACCTGCAGCCGACCTTTTCCTTCAAGGTCCGCGGGGCCTACACCCGCCTCAGTCGCCTGAGCACCGAGCAGCGCGAGCGCGGGGTGATCACCGCGTCCGCCGGCAACCATGCCCAGGGCGTGGCGCTGGCCGCTCGTGAACTGGGCATGCGCGCCACCATCGTGATGCCCACCACCACTCCGGCGCTGAAGATCGAAGGGGTGCGCTCGCGTGGCGGCAATGTGGTGCTGCACGGTGACAGCTTCCCGCGGGCGCTGGCCCATGCGCTGCAACTGGCCCAGAGCGAAGGCGCCACGTTCGTGCCACCGTTCGACGACCCGGACGTGATTGCAGGGCAGGGCACCGTGGCCATGGAGATCCTGCGCCAGCAACCGGGCGAGCTGGACGCGATCTTCGTGCCGGTGGGTGGCGGCGGCCTGATCGCCGGCATCGCCGCCTACGTCAAGTACCTGCGCCCGCAGGTAAAGGTGATCGGCGTCGAGCCGCATGACTCTAACTGCCTGCAGGCCGCGCTGGCCGCTGGCGAGCGGGTGGTGCTGCCCCAGGTCGGCACCTTCGCCGACGGCGTGGCGGTGGCGCAGATCGGCGCGCATTGCTTCGAGGTGTGCCGGCATTACGTGGACGAAGTGGTCACGGTCAGCAGCGACGAGCTGTGCGCGGCCATCAAGGACATCTACGACGACACCCGCTCGATCACCGAGCCTTCCGGTGCGCTGGCGGTGGCCGGGATCAAGAAGTACGTGGCCAGCCGCGGCGTGACGGGCCAGACCCTGGTGGCAATCGACTCCGGTGCCAACGTCAACTTCGACCGCCTGCGCCATGTGGCCGAACGCGCCGAACTGGGCGAGCAGCGCGAGGCGGTCATCGCGGTGACCATCCCCGAGCAGCCGGGCAGCTTCCGTGCCTTCTGCCAGGCCCTGGGCCAGCGCCAGATCACCGAGTTCAACTACCGCTACCAGCCCGGCAAGGAGGCCCGCCTGTTCGTCGGCGTGCAGACCCATCCGCACACCGACCCGCGCGCGCAGTTGCTGGCCAGCCTGGCCGGGCAGGGCTACGAGGTGCTGGACCTGACCGAGAACGAGCTGGCCAAGTTGCATATCCGCCACACCGTGGGCGGCCACTCGGCCCCCTCGCTCGACGAGCGGGTGCTGCGCTTCGAGTTCCCGGAGCGTCCTGGCGCCTTGCTGGGCTTTCTGGAGCGCCTGGGCAAGCGCTGGAACATCAGCCTGTTCCACTACCGCAACCACGGGGCTGCCGAGGCGCGGGTGTTCGTGGCGCTGCAGGTGCCGGACGATGAGCTGGCGCAGTTGCCAGGCACCCTAGACGGCATGGGCTATCGCTACTGGGACGAGACCGACAACCCGGCCTATCGGCTGTTTCTTGGCTGACTTTGCGCTGGATCAACATGCCCTGCGGCCCACGGGCGGATCCTTGAGGCAGAGATATAAAGCCTGAGGAATACCGCCATGAGCAGCACGTTTTTCATCCCAGCCGTCAACATCATGGGCATCGACTGCCTGGACGAAGCCATGACCGCCATTGTCGGCTATGGCTTTGCCAAGGCGTTGATCGTCACCGATACCGGGCTGGCCAAGGCCGGCGTGGCACAGCGAATCGCCGAGCAGCTGGCGATGCGTGACATCGACTCGGTGGTGTTCGACGGCGCCAAGCCCAACCCGAGCATCGCCAACGTGGAGCAGGGCCTGGCGATGCTCAAGCGCGAGCACTGCGACTGCGTGATTTCGCTGGGCGGCGGTTCACCCCACGACTGCGCCAAGGGCATTGCCCTGTGTGCCACCAATGGCGGGCACATCGGCGACTACGAAGGGGTCGACCGCTCCGCCAAGCCGCAATTGCCGCTGATCGCGATCAATACCACGGCCGGTACGGCCAGCGAGATGACGCGCTTCTGCATCATCACCGACGAGGCACGCCACGTGAAAATGGCCATCGTCGACCGCAACGTCACCCCGTTGCTGTCGGTGAACGACCCGGCGCTGATGGTCGGCATGCCCAGGTCGCTGACGGCGGCCACCGGTATGGATGCACTGACCCACGCCATCGAGGCCTATGTATCCACGGCGGCCACGCCGATCACCGACGCCTGCGCACTCAAGGCCATCGAGCTGATCAGCCGCAACCTGCGCCAGGCGGTGATCGACGGGCAGGACCTGACCGCGCGGGAGAACATGGCCTATGCGCAGTTCCTCGCCGGCATGGCGTTCAACAATGCTTCGCTGGGGTTCGTGCATGCGATGGCGCATCAGCTCGGTGGCTTCTACGACCTGCCGCACGGGGTGTGCAACGCGGTGCTGCTGCCCCATGTGCAGCGGTTCAATGCGGCGGTGAGCGCGGCGCGCCTGCGTGATGTGGCACAGGCGATGGGCGTGGCGGTGGAGGGGCTGAACGCGGCGCAGGGTGCCGATGCGGCGATCCAGGCCATCGTGCAACTGAGCGACGATATCGAGATCCCGCCGGGGCTGGAGGTGCTGGGTGCGCGGGTGGCGGATGTGCCGACCCTGGCGGCCAACGCGCTCAAGGATGCCTGCGGCCTGACCAACCCGCGGCGGGCCAGCCAGGCCGAGATCGAGGCGATCTTCAAGGCAGCCTTCTAGCGCATCTTCGCTGGCAAGCCAGCTTCCACAGGGTTCTGCGGTACAGCCAGAACCTGTGGGCTGGCTTTGCGGCGATGCCGTCAAACCACCAGCGACAACAGCATGATGAAGATGATGCCCACCACCGACAGGATGGTTTCCATCATGCTCCAGGTCTTGAAGGTTTCGGCCACGGTCATGTTGAAGTACTGCTTGACCAGCCAGAAACCCGCATCGTTGACATGCGACAGGATCAGCGAGCCGGCCCCCGTGGCCAGCACCAACAGCTCGCGGTTCACGCCCGGTATCATGCCGATCACCGGGGCCACGATACCCGCACCGGTAATGGTCGCCACCGTCGCCGATCCCGTGGCGATGCGAATCACCGCCGCCACCAGCCAGGCCAGCATGATCGGCGAGATCTGCGCCTGCACCGCCATCTGACCGATCACGTTGCCCACACCGGTATCCACCAGCATCTGCTTGAAGCCGCCCCCAGCCCCCACGATCAGCACGATTGCCGCCGTAGGCGCCAGGCTCTGGTCGAGCATCTTCATGATCTGCTGGCGACTGAAGCCCTGGGCCGAGCCGAAGGTGTAGAAGGCCAGCAGCAGGGCTGCCAGCAGCGCCGTGATCGGGTGCCCGATCAGGTCCATCCACTGGCGAAAGATGTGCTCGGCCGGCAGTACCACGTCGGCGAAGGTCTTGAGCAGCATCAGGAACACCGGCAGCAGGATGGTTACCAGCGTGATGGCGAAGCTGGGCAGTTGCGTGCGCTCGGCTTCGCGGGCGATCTGGTCCATCAGCTCCTGGGACGGCGAGCCGGGGATGTACCGCGAAATGAACGTGCCGTACAGCGGCCCGGCGATGATCGCCGTGGGCAGCGCCACGATCAGCCCGTAGAAGATGGTCTTGCCGATGTCGGCGCCGAACACGCCGATGGCCAGCAGCGGGCCCGGGTGCGGCGGCACCAGCCCGTGCACCACCGACAGCCCGGCCAGCAGCGGAATGCCGATCTTGATCAGCGATACCCCGGTGCGCCGGGCCACGATGAACACCAGGGGTATCAGCAGCACGAAGCCGATTTCGAAGAACAGCGGGATGCCCACCAGGAAGGCGGCGAACATCATGGCCCAGTGCACCTTCTGCTTGCCGAAGGCGCGAATCAGGGTTTGCGCGATCTGGTCGGCGCCGCCGGAATCGGCCATCAGCTTGCCGAGCATGGTGCCCAGTGCCAGCACGATCCCGACAAAGCCGAGTACGCCCCCGAAACCGTCCTGGAACGACTTCATCACTTTGGCTACCGGCATGCCGGAGGTCAGGCCCAGAAAGCCCGCGGCCAGGGTCAGCGCCACGAAAGGGTGCACCTTGAAGTGGGTGATCAGCAGCACCAGGCCGATGATGGTCACCAGTGCATCAAGCAAGAGGTAGGTATCAGTTGCCAGACCGAACATGGTTCAGTGCCTCGTATTGTCATTGTTGTGGGCGGAACTTTTACAGCGTGCAGCAGTCGAGACAGCGCTATCTTTGGTGAGCCGGAAAACTGCCGGAAAATCAGGCAGTTCGCGCCAGTGCCGACTCACCGCAGGGCTTTAGCCAGGTGTCTACCTGACGGGCCAGCTGGGCGATGGGTTGGGTGGCGTCCAGGGTCAGGGTCAGGGTTTCGCCGCGCGGTGACTCCAGGGCGGCGAACTGGCTGTCGATCAGGCTTGCCGGCATGAAGTGGCCGGGGCGTGCCAGCACGCGGCGTTCGGCTTCCTGGGGCGTCAGTTCGAGGAACACGAAGCCCAGGTCGGGTACGGCGTGGCGCAGGGCGTCGCGGTAGCGCTTTTTCAGCGCCGAGCAGGTGAGGATCGGCCGTTCGCCGGCCTTGAGGGTGGCCTGCAGCTCTTCGCCCAGGCGGATCAGCCAGCCAGCGCGGTCGTCATCGTCAAGGGGAATGCCGGCGCTCATCTTCTGGATGTTGGCGGCAGGGTGAAAGGCATCGCCTTCGATCAGGCGGCCGCCGCTGCAATCGGCGATGGCAGAACCGACGCAGCTCTTGCCGCAGCCAGCCACGCCCATCACCACAATAGCGGACAGGGGAGAGTTCATCGGTACCTCCTGCGGGGCGAGATAGCGCTATCTTTGGCCGAGGCTGACAACGCCTCGGCGGCTTCCCACCCGGTTGTTATTGGTTTTGTAAAAGCAGTCTGGGCGCTCATCGCCGTGCACCTGCAGTTATGCATTGCCTGACGTCTGAGACAGCGCTACCTTAGTGCCCGTTCCCTTCTCTTTGCAAGCCGAAAAATAAAAGCCCCCATGACCCGCATTGGCTCCCGTACTACCGGTCGTCCCACCCTGGCTGAAGTGGCCAGGCTTTCCGGGGTTTCCCCGATCACCGCCTCGCGCGCCCTGCGCGGCATCAGCACGGTTGCCCCGGAACTGGTGCAGAAGGTCAAGGATGCTGCCGCAGCGCTGGGCTATGTCGCCAACCCGGCAGCCCGCGCGTTGGCGTCGGCACAGAGCCAGTCGGTGGTGGTGCTGATTCCGTCGCTGTCCAACCAGCTGTTCATCGAAACCCTCGAAGCCATCCACGACGTGATGCGCCCGCGCGGTCTTGAAGTGCTGATCGGCAACTTCCACTACGACGTGGCCGAAGAGGAGAACCTGATTCGCAACTACCTGGCCTACCAGCCGTGCGGCATGCTGCTCACCGGCTTCGACCGCACCGAGGCGTCGCAGCAGATGCTGGCCGCCAGTGGTGTGCCCTGCGTGCACATGATGGAGCTGGGTGGGCCGGACACGGCCACTTCGGTCGGGTTTTCCCAGCAGCAGGCCGGGCGCGCGGCCGCCCGACACCTGATCGAACGCGGACGGCGGCGCCTGGGCTTCATTGCCGCGCAGCTCGATCCGCGGGTGATGCAACGCGCCGACGGGTTCCGCCAGGCGCTGGACGATGCAGGGCTGTATGACCCGGCACTGGAAATGCTCGCACCGCAGCCGTCATCCATCGGCCTGGGCGGCGAGCTGTTCAGCCAGTTGCTCGAGCGTCACCCGGAGGTGGACGGGCTGTTCTTCTGCAACGACGACCTGGCCCAGGGCGCGATTCTGCAGGCCTTGCGCCAGGGCATCGAGGTGCCGGGGCAGGTGGCGATGGTGGGCTTCAACGACCTGCCGGCATCGGCTCACCTGGTACCGCGCCTGACCTCCATTCGCACCCCGCGCGCTGCCGTGGGGCGGCAAGCTGCGCAGGCGCTGCTGGCGTTGCTCGACGGCAAGGGCGGGCAGCCGCGCACCCAGGACCTGGGCTTCGAATTGATGGTGCGCGAAAGCAGTTGACGTGGGGTGATAAACGGTGATGGCAGTTGGCTTGCAGGGTACAGAAGTGCATCTATGCTGAGCAAAAACCGCCAATGGAGTGGTAACCAATGTTTAACGCCCATCGCAAGTCTGACCTGGCTGAAATCGAGCGTTGCACCCAAGCGTTACACCACTCCAATGCCAAGCTTGCGGCCATAGGCCGCTCGATGGCCATGATCGAGTTCAGCCCCGACGGGGTGATTCTCGAAGCCAACGAGCGTTTCTGCTCCACCCTGGGCTATGCCGCCGAGGAGATCATCGGCAAGCACCACCGCATTTTCTGCGAGCCCGACTACGTCAAGAGCGATGAGTACCGCACCCTGTGGCGCGACCTGGCGCGGGGCGAGGCCCACAGCGGTACCTTTCTGCGGCGCGACAAGGCCGGGCACGATGTGTGGCTGGAGGCCAGCTACATGCCGGTGTTCGGCGTCAACCAGCAGGTCACCAGCGTGATCAAGGTCGCCTCCGACATCACCCGGCGGGTGGTCGAGGAGCATGAGAGCGACAGCCTGATCAATGCCATCAGCCGTTCCATGGCGATGGTCGAGTTCACCCCCGAAGGCAATGTGATCCGTGCCAACGAGAACTTCCTCAAGACCATGCATTACCGGGCCGAGGAGGTCATTGGCCAGCACCACAGCCTGTTCTGCCACCGCAGCGAAAGCGAGTCGAGCGCCTACAAGGCATTCTGGGCCTCGCTCAATCGCGGCGAGTACCATTCCCATCGTTTCGAGCGCAAGAACAAACTCGGGCAGATGGTGTACCTGGAAGCTTCCTACAACCCGATCTTCGATACCCGTGGCCGCCTGTACAAGGTGGTCAAGTTCGCCAGCGACATCACCCACCAGGTGTGTACCCAGCAGACGGCGGCCGAAGCGGCCCACGCCACCTCGGTGCAGAACGATGCCTGCGCGCGCAAGGGCTCGGAGGTGGTGCAGCATACGGTGCAGGTGATCGAGGAGATCTCCCGCGAGCTCAATGCCGCAGCCCGCAGCATCGATGCGGTGAGCAAGCAGTCGGAACTGATCGGGCAGATCGTGCAGACCATCCGCAGCATTGCCGACCAGACCAACCTGCTGGCCCTGAATGCCGCCATCGAGGCGGCGCGGGCAGGTGAGCACGGCCGCGGCTTTGCCGTGGTGGCCGACGAGGTGCGCAGCCTGGCGGCACGCACCAGCAAGGCGACCCTGGAGATCGTCGATGTGGTGCGCCAGAACCACGACCTTTCACTCAATGCGGTGGCCAGCATGCAGTCGAGCCTCAGCCGCACCGGGCTGGGGGTGGAACTGGCCAATGAGGCGGGGGAAGTGATCCTGGAAATCCAGCAGGGTTCGCAGCACGTGGTGGACGCCATCAGCCAGATCAACTCGACCCTGCAGCTGCACTGAGCCTCATCTCAGCCGGCGGCGATGGATCGCTGCAGGTGTTCATGCAGATCCTTCAGGCTCTGTTCCAGCGCCGCCAGCAACGCCTCGATGGCCTTGTCCGGGGCCTTGCCGGTACAGGCCTGCTCCAGCGCATCGCAGTGCCCCACCAGGCCATGGGCCTTGAGCATCTTGGCGCCGCCCTTGATGCGGTGCGACAGGCTGCGCAGTTGCTGTCGACTCGCGCCTGAGCCCAGGGCACGCAACGCCTCGAGGTCTTCGGCGCTGCTGCGCTCCAGCTCCGTCAGCAGACGCTTGATCAGCCGTGGGTCACCCAGGGTCAGGTGCTTGAGGTTGTCGATGTTGAAACCACTGTTGTCCTCGGCGCGGGGCTCGGGTGGCGTCTGCGGCTCGGGGGTATCCACCCCCGACAGGTGACGGCTCAAGGCGCCCAGGCCGATCGGCTTGAACAGGCAGTCATCCATGCCCGACGCCAGGCAGCGCTCGCGTTCGTCGGCCTGGGCGTTGGCGGTCAGGCCCAGGATCAGGCAGGGCGGGCGATTCGCCTGGGCTTCCTGGGCGCGAATCTCGCGCGCCAGCTGGTGGCCGTCCATGCCGGGCATGTTGCAGTCGGTGATCACGGCGTCGAAGCGCCCGGCCTGCCAGGCCTGCAGGCCGCCCGCGCCGTCGCTGGCCTGGGTCACCCGATGGCCCAGCACGCTCAGCTGCTTTTCCAGCAGCATGAGGTTGGCGGGGTAGTCGTCGACCACCAGGATGTTCAGCCGCTGGCTGGCCTGGGCCGTTGGCTCCTGGGCCGGTTCCTCGGGTTGACTGGCGGTGCTGGCCAGCATCAGCGGCAGGCTGACCGTGACCTGGGTGCCATGGCCCGGGGTGCTGTGCAGCTCCAGGCTGCCCTGCATCAGTTCGCACAGGGTCCGGCTGATCACCAGGCCCAGGCCGGTGCCCTGGCGAGCCGGCTGGCTGCCGGCCTGGATGAAGGGGTGGAACAGGCGCTGCTGGTCCGGCTGGCTGATGCCGATGCCGCTGTCCTCGACGGCCAGGTGCATGTGCACCTGCTTGCCGCACGGTGTGGGCTGGCACTGCAGGCGCACGCTGACGCCGCCGCGCTCGGTGAACTTGATGGCATTGCCCAGCAGGTTGGACAGGATCTGGCGAAAACGCAGCGGGTCGATCTCCACCAGGGCGGCGGGGGGCTGCAGGTCCTGGGTCAGGCTGATGTCCTTGAGACGGGCGCTGCTTTCGAACACCTGCACGGTGCTGCGTACCAGCGCACCCAGGTCGGTGGGTTGTGGCGCCAGGCTCATGTGTCCGGATTCGATGCGGGCGATGTCCAGCACGTCGCCGATCAGCTCCAGCAGGCTGCTGGCCGAATCGAATGCCACCTGCAGGGAGTGCTCGTCGGTGCGGCCCTGTGCGGCATCCTTCAGGGCAAGCTCGAGCAGGCCGATCACCGCGTTCATGGGGGTGCGGATCTCGTGGCTCATGGTGGTCAGGAAGGTGCTCTTGGCGTGGTTGGCGTGGTTGGCGCTGTCGGCCTGTTCCTTGGCCACATGCAGCTCTTCGAGCAGGTGTTCGCTGATGCGCAGCTGCAGTTGCAGGGCCTGCTCGGCCTCGGCGCGTTGCTGCATCAGCTTGCGCAGGTAACGGTTCCACAACGCTATGGCAAGCACCAGCGCCACCGCGATGCCCAGAATCTGCAGCACCAGCGAGCGGTAGTTGCGCCAGGGCGTGTCGCTTATCAGGGCGTTGATGCGCCAGCGATTGACCAGCTGGGTCATCTGCTCGGGCGGGATGCTGAGCAGGGATTTTTCCAATATCGCATGCAGTGGCGAAGAACGTTCGGTGGCGAAGGCCGCGAGGGCCGGGGTGTCGTCCAGCAGGGTGGCGATGCGCAGGCGGTCCTTGAACATGCGGCTGATGAAGTAGGCGGCGTTGATCTGCGAACTGAGCGCCGCGTCCGCGCGGCCCTGGGCCACGTACTCCATCAGTGCCAGCGGGTCGTCGACTTCGATCAGGCTGATGGCGGGATAGCGCTGGCGCAGTTCGGCGCTTACCGGTGTACCGCGAATGATCGCCAGGCGCTTGCCGTCGAGCTGGTCGGGGTGGCGGATCGATGTATCGCGCACGCTGGTCACCAGCACCCGCGGGTTGGCCAGGTAGGGCCGGGTGAAGGCCAGGGTTCTGGCGCGCTGCTCACCATAGTTGAGCGCGCCGACGACCTCGGCTTCGCCCTGTTCGACCATGCTGATCATGGTGGGCACCGAGTCGGTCTCGATGATCTGGAACTTCAGGCCGCTGCGCAGGCTGATCTGCGCCAGCACGTCGGCGGTGATGCCGCGAAAGTGCTGGTTTTCGTCGAAGAAGCTCAGGGGCGCGAAGTACTTGTTGATGACCACGCGCACGCTGGGATGCTGCGCGATCCAGTGTCGCTCTTCGTCGGTCAGCGCGATGTCCGCCCGGTTGAGCAGGATACTGCTCACGCCGCTGGTCCAGCGGCGCATCACGTTCAACCGGTCGCTGTCGGTGATGCTGCCCAATGCCTTGTTCACCAGGTCCAGCAACGCGGTGTTCTCGCGCACCAGGGCAAAGCCGAAGGAAGAGCGCTGGGGTTTGACGTAGTGGGAGATCTGCAGGCTTTCGCGGTAGTTCTTGCCGATCAGGTAGTCGGAACTGATCGCGTCGCCGATGAATGCATCGGCCTGGCCCAGGGCCACCGCCGACAGGGCCGACATGGTCGAGGCGTACAGTTGCAGGTTCGCCCGGGGGTAGAGCTGGCGTACCAGCGACGGTGGCAGGTAGTGTTCGACCATCGACAGCGTCAGCCCGTCGAGCGGGTCGTCTGGGTCATGGGTCACGCCGACGGGGGTCGCGATGATCGGCTGGTCGTCGGCGTAGGGCTGGCTCATCACCAGTGCGCTGTCGGCGGCTTCGTAGCCGTTGGCGCTGCCCAGCAGGTCGATCTGGCCACTGTGCAGGGCGGCGATGGCCTGGATACGGTTCGGGAACTGCAGCACCTGCACCGGGATCTTCAACTGCTCGCCGATCAGGCCGGCGAAGTCGGCGCTGACCCCTTCATAGTCGTGCTGGCTCACATTGATGTCGAAGGGCGGGTAGTCCGGCGCCGAGGTGCCCAGGCGCAGCACCTGCTTGTGCTTGAGCCACCGACGTTCGGCGAGGGTCAGCGGGGGTGGCGCACTGCTGCTGACCGAGCGCCCGAGCAGTTGGCGGGCAACCCCCGGCTCCTGTGCCATGGCGCTTATCGCCAGCCACTGCACCAGGCAGGCGAGCAGCAGGGCAGGCAGGCAACGCTTGGTCATGGGCGGCTCAGGTCAGTGCGTTGCGGTTGGCCACATCGATCAACTCAACCAGCGATACCACCCCGAGCTTTTCCATGATGCGGGTCTTGTAGGTGCTGATGGTCTTGGCGCTGAGGATCATCGCCGTAGCGATTTCGCCGTTGCTGGCGCCCTTGGCCAACTGGCGCAGCACCTCGAACTCACGGTTGGACAGCTTGTCCAGGCGCTGGAGTTCCGAGCTTGACCGGTCATTGAAGCGTGACGCATCGGGCAGGTAGGAGTAACCGTTGAGCACGGCCTTGAGGGCGGCGCTCAGGATATCGAGGTCTTCGTCCTTGCGCACGAATGCCGAAGCACCGGACTCGATGCAACGGCGGGCGAACAGCCGGGGTGGGCGGCCGGTCAGTACCAGGATACGTGGCGGGTTGGTCAACTGGCTGAGCCGCTCCAGCACGCTCAGGCCATCCAGGCGTGGCAGCCCCAGATCGAGGATCACCACGTCAGGCTGCAGCTTGCGCGCCAGTTCGACGGCACTGGCGCCGTCTCGGGCTTCACCGACGATGTTGTAGCCATCGCGCTCCAGCAGGGTGCGGATGGCGAAGAGGATGGTGGTGTGGTCATCAACGATCAAGACTTTGGGCATCGCGCAACTCCTTGTCAGAGAGGTGATCCAGGCCCCGAACCGTTCGGGGCGACGCCTGCCCAGGCTCTGGCAAGGCGGCCAAGATACGTGGAAACGCTCAGCAGGAGTACGTCCAGTATAGAAGTGAGGAAGAAATCAGTTCGATTAGAGGATTTTTCTTACAAGGCGCTCGAAAGTTCTGTAGCCGATTTCCTATCGTCTGGGCCGGTTGTCGCCTGCAGAGGCTGTTGAATTGGCAGGCGCGCCCATGGGAACGCGCCGGGCATCGGGCCGGGAGGGCCGCCGTCAATGGCCGTCAAGGTCGGTACAGGTGCGCATGCCCGGCGCGGTAGAGCGCCGACTCGCTGAAGGTATCGCTGCCCAACACCCGGCCCACCAGGATCAGTGCGGTGCGTCGAAAGCCCTTGGCCTGCACCCGTTGCACGATGTCGTCCAGGCTGCCCAGCACCCAGTCCTGATCTGGCCAGGTGGCGCGGTGCACCACGGCGATCGGGCAGTCGCTGCCGTAATGCGGGCGCAGTTCCTCGACGATTCTGGCCAGGTGCTTGACCCCCAGGTGAATGGCCAGTGTTGCCTGGTGGCTGGCCAGGCTCCCCAGCGATTCGCCCGGCGGCATCGGCGAGGTATCGCCGTAGCGCGTCAGGATCACGCTCTGGGCGATGTCCGGCAGGGTCAGCTCGCATTCGAGCAGGGCGGCACTGGCAGCCACGGCGGTCACGCCGGGGATGATCTGGAACGGGATACCCAGTTCACGCAGGTGGCGGATCTGTTCGCCGATCGCACCGTACAGCCCCGGGTCGCCGCTGTGTACGCGGGCCACATCCTGGCCGTTGGCGTGGGCCGTGCGCATCAGCTCGATGATCTGCCCCAGGTGCAGTTCGGCGCTGTTGATCACGGTTTCGGCGCGGTGGCCTTCTAGCACGGCGGCGGGCACCAGCGAGCCGGCATAGATGATCACCGGGCAGCTGTGGATCAGGCGCTGGCCCTTGACGGTGATCAGCTCGGGGTCGCCCGGGCCGGCACCGATGAAATAGACGGTCATGATGAATCCTTGGAAAGATTGCGCGGCATTATCCGTCAAACGGCGGGGCCCAGGCCAATGCCAGGGTGGCGGCGCCTTGCACGGTGCGTGGCAGGCGCAGTGCGGCATTGGCGCCGCCGCGTTGCTCGGCCAGGGCCAGCGCGGCGCTTTCGGCCACCCCATGGCAGCCGCTGAGGGCGAACGCCGTGGGCGAACGGTGGCTCAGGCGGCTTTCGAAGGGGGCCAGTTGCGCGGCCGAAAAGAACACCAGCGGCAACCCCAGTTGCCTGGCCAGTTCATGCAGGCCGGGTTCGTCGGCCTTGAGGTCGATGCTGGCCAGCCCGGCGAGGGCAGAGGCGGGCAGGTGATGGGCGAACAGGGTCTGCTGGAGCAGGGCGGCCAGTTCGCGGGCCGGGCAGCCGCGACGACAGCCCAGCCCGGCATACAACTGCATCAGGCTGGCTGGCGACGGTACAGCCAGGCACTGAGCAGGCCCAGGGCCAGCCAGAACGCGGCATTGGTCAACAGCGACGCCACCTTGAACTGCGCCTCCAGTGCTTGCGGCGCCAGGCTCTCGTGCACCTCCGGCTGCGGCGCACCGATCACGTGCGGAACAACCAGCAATGCCACACCCAGCGCCTTGAGCAGCCAGTTGTGCGCAAACACGATCAGGGCCAGGCCGGCAGCGGTGGCAGCCGCGGCGCCCACCCACCACAGTTGACGCTGCGCCAGGTCGGCGGCGGCAGTGCCCGGCAGCTCTGGCGGCAGCCCGAGGGTGGGCGCCAGGCAGAATACCGCGAACCCGGCAAGCCCCCAGGCTGCGCCGGTGGCGGTACGGCCCGGCGCACGCAGGGTGTACAGCGCAGCCAGGATCAGGGCAAAGCCGACCGCCACCACCAGGTTGCCACCGGTGGTCGACAGCACGCGCTGCCAGCCGTCTTCAGGCGACCAGGCCTCGGCATCGTGGTGGTGGCCTTCACCCGCGGCGTCGGCATGCTCATGGGTTTGGGCGGCCGGTGCCGGGTTCTCGTAGGTTTCGGCCTGCAGAATCAGCGGTGCGACCCAGAAGCTTTGCAGCAGGGTCAGCAGCAGGGCGGCGAGCAGGCCGGTAAAGCCTGCGGTGCGGGCAATGCGCTTGATCATCGGGGCAGGTCTCAGTGGCAAGGGAACGCGGCGCTGTGGCGGGTATCGTGGGCAGCGTTGTGCACCGCCTCGATGTGCGAGAAGCCGGCGAAGTAGACCAGGCAAAGGCCCAGCAGCGATGCACCGATGGCGACGGCCAGGCGCTGGCTGAGGGTAGTGGGGGTGACGAGGGGCTGGCTGGCGGTACTGATGGGCATGGCGCGTTCCTTTTTGCTGTTGTCGTGTCGTCGGGGCTATCGGCAACAGGCAAGCGCGGCCAACCCCTGCGCGAGGCTCGCCCAGGGGTTCAACAGCGCCCGCCCACCGCGGGTTTGTCATGACTGTATCGGGCCGGTCTCCGGGCTTGCGAGGGCTGGCAGCATGCTCAGCCTGAGGGCGTCACCTTCCCATGCCGCACAGCTGGCACAGTGGTAAAGACGCTTTCCTCGCTTACCGTTGCGGGGGCAGCACCGGATTTGTCGCTGCTTCTTTGCAGAAGCGGCTGACGCACCGGTTTCCCGTTTCACCTTGTAAAAAGGCACCCGAACGAATGCGGCTAGCAAATCATGCGCGCCGGCATCCGTCAATACAGCGGTTGACCTGCCCCGGACCACTGCGTAGCCTAGCCGCTTCGAGGTTCTGCGGCCCTGGCTGCAGCTAAGACGGGAATACGGTTCAAGCCGTGGCTGCCCCCGCAACTGTAAGCGTTGAACGGCATCGGCCGTGCCACTGCCCCGGGCGGGAAGGCGTCGATGCAGCCGGCAGGCGTGCCGGCACAGCGCGAGCCAGGAGACCTGCCTCGAACAGTTTCCGACTTTCAACCGGGCGGGGTGATCCGGTGGCGAATGCGCTCAGGCAGCAAGGCTCCTGCGGCTCTCGTCCTGCATGCCCGCCATCCTGCCAAGGGCACCCCCATGAAAACACTGGCCAAACTCCCCGTCACCATCGTTACCGGCTTCCTCGGCTCGGGCAAGACCACCTTGCTGCGGCACATGCTCGACAACGCCCAGGGCCGCCGCATCGCGGTGATCGTCAACGAGTTCGGCGAGCTGGGCATCGATGGCGAGATCCTCAAGCAGTGCAGCATCGGCTGCACCGAGGAAGAAGCCAGCGGGCG
Organism: Pseudomonas sp. FBF18; assembly: GCF_024261405.1. Lineage (NCBI taxonomy): Bacteria > Pseudomonadati > Pseudomonadota > Gammaproteobacteria > Pseudomonadales > Pseudomonadaceae > Pseudomonas > Pseudomonas sp. FBF18. The sequence goes on from NZ_QKRS01000002.1 coordinate 156,784, forward strand.
CGTCTACGAGCTGGCCAACGGCTGCCTGTGCTGCACCGTTCAGGAAGAGTTCTTCCCGGTGATGCGCGAGCTGGTGGCGCGCCGTGGCGACCTGGACCATATCCTCATCGAAACCAGCGGCCTGGCGCTGCCCAAGCCGCTGGTGCAAGCTTTCCAGTGGCCGGAAATCCGCAACGCCTGCACGGTGGATGCGGTGATCACCGTGGTCGACAGCCCGGCCGTGGCCGCCGGCACCTTCGCTGCCTACCCCGACCAGGTGGACGCCCAGCGCAAGCTCGACCCGAACCTGGACCACGAGTCCCCACTGCACGAACTGTTTGCCGACCAGCTGGCCAGCGCCGACCTGGTGGTGCTGAACAAGGCTGACCTGATCGCTGCCGACGACCTGGCCAGGGTGCGCGCCGAGGTGGCCGAGGAACTGCCGCCTGCGGTCAAGGTGGTGGAGGCCAGCAGCGGCCGCCTGCCGTTGGACGTATTGCTGGGTCTGGGCGCCGAATCCGAGCAGCACATCGACGCGCGCCGTACCCACCACGATTCGCACCATGACGGCGATGACGACCACGACGATCACGACCATGATGCTTTCGACTCCATCTCCATCGAGTTGCCCCAGGCCGACGAAAGCCTGCTGCTCGATGCCCTGACCCAACTGGTGGTGCAGCACGGCATCCTGCGCGTGAAGGGCTTCGCGGCCATTCCGGGCAAGCCGATGCGTCTGCTGGTGCAGGGCGTGGGTACGCGCTTCGACAAGCACTTCGACCGCGCCTGGCGCAGCGACGAGCCACGTACCACGCGCCTGGTGCTGATCGGCCAGGACCTTGACGCCGTGCAACTCGAAGCCAGCCTGCGCGCCGCACTGGGCGCCTGACCCATGCACCTGCTGCGGACCCAGCCCGGCGGCTTTGTGCCGGACGACAGCATCGCCGACCTCGGCCAGACCCCCGCCGACCTGGTGATTCTCTGCAGCGGTGATTCGCACCTGGCACTGCTGGCCGAAACCGCCCAGCAGTTGCCGGACGACTACCCCAGCCTGCGCCTGGCCAACCCGATGCAGGTGCAGAACCATGCTTCGGTCGACCTGTATGTGGACGAAGTGCTGCGCCATGCCAAGGTCATCCTGGTGTCGCTGCACGGCGGCATCGGTTACTGGCGCTATGGCGTGGAGCAACTGGTGGCGCTGGCGGGGCGGGGCGTGCAACTGATCCTGGTGCCGGGCGACGACCGCCCGGACCCTGAGCTGACCAGCCTGAGCACGGTGCCCGCTGCCCAGGCCGAACGGTTGTGGCACTACCTGCGCCAGGGCGGCAAGGCCAATGCGCTGAACCTGTTCCAGTGCCTGGCCAGCCAATGGCTGGGCCGCGACTACCACTGGGACGAGCCGCAGCAGTTGCCGCGCACCAGTGTCTATCACCCGCAACACCCCCAGGCGAGCGTGGACAGCTGGCGTGCCCTGTGGCAGCCCGGCCAGCCCGTGACGCCGATCATCTTCTACCGCTCGCACCTGCAGGCCGCCAACACGGGGTTCATCGATGCGTTTTGCGAGCGTCTGCAAGGCGCGGGGCTCAACCCGCTGCCGATTGCCGTGGCCAGCCTCAAGGAGGCAGCCTGCCTGGACCAGGTCGAGCAATGGCTGGACCAGGTCGACGCGGCCCTGATCATCAACACCACAGGCTTCGCCCAGTCCAGCCCGCAGCAGCCGCATTTGCGCCCGTTCCGGCGCGACATCCCGGTGCTGCAGGCCATCTGCGCACAGGACAACCAGCCGGCCTGGGAGGCCAGCGAACAGGGCCTGGGGGCCCGCGACCTGGCCATGCACATTGCCCTGCCGGAACTGGACGGGCGCATCATCAGCCGGCCGATCAGCTTCAAGGACCTGGCCTGGCGCAGCGAACGCAGCCAGTCGGACGTGGTGTGCTACAAGCCGCACCTGGAACGCATGGATTTTGTTGCGGAACTGGCCCGGCGCTGGTCCGAGCTGGCGCGCCTGGGCAACCCGCAAAAACGCGTGGCGCTGATTCTGGCCAACTACCCGACCCGCGACGGGCGCATCGGCAACGGTGTGGGGCTGGACACCCCGGCGGCGGCGCTCAACATCCTGCGCGCCATGCAGGCCCAGGGCTACCCGGTGGGGCCGTTGCCAGACAGTGGCACGGCGCTGATCCAGGCCCTGCTCGGCGGGGTCAGCAACGACCTCGACACGCTCGACCAGCGCCCCTGTGCGCAGAGCATGGCGCTGGACGATTACCGCGCCGCCTTCGCCCTGTTGCCCCAGGCCAACCAGCAGGCGGTGCGCGAGCGCTGGGGCGAGCCGGAGCAGGACCCGATGTTCCGCAGCGGGCGCATGATGGTCGCCGGCCTGCGCCTTGGCCTGACCTTCGTCGGTATCCAGCCGGCGCGCGGTTATCAGGTCGACCCCAGTGCGGTGTACCACGACCCCGACCTGGTGCCGCCGCATGGCTACCTGGCGTTCTACTTCTGGCTGCGCCACGCCTATGCCGCCGATGCGCTGATCCACGTGGGCAAGCACGGCAACCTGGAGTGGCTGCCGGGCAAGGGCGTCGGCCTGTCGGCCGGGTGCTGGCCGGACGCGTTGCTGGGGCCGCTGCCGAACATCTACCCGTTCATCGTCAACGACCCGGGCGAGGGCGCCCAGGCCAAGCGCCGCACCCAGGCGGTGATCATCGACCACCTGATGCCGCCGTTGACCCGCGCCGAAACCTACGGGCCGTTGCGCGACCTGGAACTGCTGGCCGACGAGTACTACGAGGCGCAACTGCTGGACCCGCGCCGGGCCCGTGAACTGCAGCGCGACATCCTCAACCTGGTGCGCGACAACCACATCGACCGCGAGCTGCAGCTGGAAGGCGCGCTGGACGATGCGGCGGTGTGGCTGCCGCGCCTGGACACCTACCTGTGCGACCTCAAGGAGTCGCAGATTCGCGACGGCCTGCATGTGTTCGGCCAATCGCCGGACGGTCGCCTGCGGATCGACACGCTGCTGGCCCTGCTGCGGGTGGAACGTGGTGATGGGCGCGGCCCCAATGCCAGCCTGCTGCGCGCCCTGGCCCGCGGCCTGGGGCTGGGCTTCGACCCGCTGGACTGCGACCTGGGCCTTGCCTGGGAAGGGCCACGGCCGCCGAGCCTGGCACAGGTGAGCAGCGAGGCCTGGCGGACCAACGGCGACACCCGCGAGCGGCTTGAACTGTATGCCGCCCGCCTGATCGAGCAGACCCTCGACGGGGCGCCGGCCAGCCACCAGCACAGCGCCGACGTCGAGGCCGTGCTGCAGGCGCTGCGGGCCCAGGTGGCGCCGCAGCTGGATGCCTGCGGCCCGGCCGAAATGCAGGGCCTGCTGGCGGCGCTGGACGGGCGTTTCGTGCCGGCGGGGCCGAGCGGGGCGCCCAGCCGCGGGCGCCTGGACGTGCTGCCCACCGGCCGCAACTTCTACACCGTGGATGTGCGCAACCTGCCCACCGCCACGGCATGGCGCATCGGTTTCGCCTCGGCCAACCTGATTCTGGAACGCCACCTGCAGGACCACGGCGACCACCTGCGCCAGCTCGGCCTGTCGGTATGGGGCACGGCCACCATGCGCACCGGCGGCGACGACATCGCCCAGGCCATGGCCCTGCTCGGCGTACGCCCGGTATGGGCCAGCGGCAGCCAGCGGGTGGACGACTTCGAGATCCTGCCGGTGAGCCTGCTGGATCGCCCACGGGTAGACGTGACCCTGCGCGTTTCGGGGTTCTTCCGCGATGCGTTCGGCAACCTGATCAAGCTGTTCGACGCGGCGGTGCAGGCCGTGGCGGCACTGGATGAGCCGGATGACCTCAACCCCCTGGCGGCCAAGGTGCGCAGCGAGCGTGCCGAACTGCTGGCCGCTGGCCTGAGCCCCGAGCAGGCCGAGCGCCAGGCGGGCTGGCGGGTGTTCGGCTCCAAGCCCGGTGCCTACGGCGCCGGGGTGCAGAACGCCATTGACGGCCGTCTGTGGCACAGCCGTGAAGACCTTGCCGAGGTCTACCTCAACCATGGCGCGTATGCCTATGGCGCCTCGGACGACGGCACCGCCGCGCGCGAACCCTTTGCCCGGCGCCTGAGCCAGGTGCAGGCGGTGCTGCAGAACCAGGACAACCATGAGCACGACCTGCTCGATTCCAATGACTACTACCAGTTCCAGGGCGGCATGCTCGCGGCGGCAGAAAGCCTGGCCGGCGCCGGCGTTGCCAGTTACCACGGCGATCACAGCCAGCCGGATCGCCCGCGCATTCGCACCCTCAAGGAAGAACTGAACCGGGTGATCCGTGCGCGCGCGCTCAACCCCAAGTGGATCGACGGGGTCAAGCGCCATGGCTACAAGGGCGCGTTCGAGATGGCTGCGACGGTCGACAACCTGTTCGCCTTCGATGCCACCACGCACCTGATCGACGATCATCATTACCAGTCGCTGGCCGAGGCCTATGTGCTCGATGCCGCGACCCGCGAGTTTATCCGCCAGCACAACCCCGAGGCCCTGCGCGACATCACCGAACGTTTGCTGGAGGCCCAGCAGCGCGGGCTGTGGCAGGCTCCGGGCGAGTATCGACAGGCCCTGGAAGAGCAACTGCTGGACGCAGAGGAATAAGCCAGACATGAGCGAACCCGTACATTTTCCGCTGGCCGCCGTGGTCGGCGCCCACGACCTGAAGCTGGCGCTGTGCCTGACGGCCATCGACCCCAGGATCGGCGGCGTGCTGATCGAAGGCCCGCGCGGCATGGCCAAGAGCACCCTGGCCCGGGGCCTGGCCGACCTGCTGGGCGAGGGGCCCTTCGTGACCTTGCCGCTGGGCGCCACCGAGGAGCGCCTGGTCGGCACCCTGGACCTGGATGCTGCGCTGGGGCAGGGCCGCGCCCAGTTCTCGCCGGGTGTGCTGGCCAAGGCTGATGGCGGCGTGCTGTACGTCGACGAGGTCAACCTGCTGCCCGATCACCTGGTCGACCTGCTGCTGGATGTGGCTGCCAGCGGCACCAACCGGGTAGAGCGCGATGGCATTTCCCATCGGCACAGTGCGCGCTTCGTGCTGATCGGCACCATGAACCCGGAGGAGGGCGAGCTGCGTCCGCAGTTGCTCGACCGTTTCGGCCTGAATGTGGCCCTGCAGGGCCAGCCGCTGCCCGAGGCGCGAGGCCAGATCATCCGCCGCCGGCTGGACTTCGACAGCGACCCGCAGGCGTTCTGCGCGCAGTGGGCCGATGCCCAGGCCGAGCTGCGCCAGCGCTGCCAGCAGGCACGCGAGCGCCTGGAACAGATTGCCCTGGATGACCAGGCCCTGACGCAGATCACCCAGCGCTGCTTCGAGGCCGGGGTCGACGGCCTGCGCGCCGACCTGGTCTGGTTGCGTGCCGCCCGTGCCCATGCGGCCTGGCGCAGTGCACCGGGCATCGAGGCCGAGGATATCGAGGCGGTGGCAGAGTTTGCCTTGCGCCATCGGCGCCATGACCGGCCCGCCGAGCAACCGCCTCGCCCCGACGCTCAGCCCCAGGGGCAATCGAGCCCGTCGAGCGAGCCCCAGGGCAGTGGCCAGTGGGGTGAGCTGCCAGGCCAGCCGGTGGCTGTGGGCGCTCGGCGCGAGGTACCGCGCTGGCCAAAAAAGCCTTGAGCATCCGCCCGCGCTCGCACCCGGCGGCGGATGCCAGGCCCCGTGCAGGCAAGCTCGACCGGGGCCCGCGCGGGCGTGCCCGGGCAGCCGGGCAGGGCAGCGTGGCCTGGCCTGCCACCCTGCTCAAGGGCCGCCCGCGCCAGCGCGACGAGCTGTGCTGGGCGCAGCGCACCGCCGCGCCGACGCAGCTCTGGCTGGTGATTGTGGATGCGTCGGCGTCTACCCGGCGTTACCAGGCACTGAGCAAGGCCAAGGGTTTGCTGGCCGAACTGTTCGACCAGGCGTACCGGGCCCGCGCCAGGCTCGCCCTGCTCACGGCCAGCGGCCGCGAACCGCGCTGGCAGCGCCACGGCCTGAAGGCCTCTGCTGCGCTGCAGCCCTGGCTGGCGGAGCTCGGCGCCGGCGGAGGCACGCCACTGCTTGAGGCACTGCAGCAGGCCCGGCAATGGCTGACCCAACGCCAGCGGCGCTACCCCAATGAGGTGCAGCACTGCCTGATCCTAACCGATGGCCGGCTCAAGGCCTGGCCGGCGCTGGAGGCACTGCCGTGCAGCAGCCTGCTGGTGGACATGGAAAGCGCACCGGTTCGCCTGGGCCGCGCCAGGCAAATGGCGCTGGAACTGGGTGCGCAATACCAACACCTGGAACAGTTCAACTTGCGTTGAAACAAGTACTTGGGCCGTAAACTGCGGCCAACTGCCGCAGCCGCCGGCGCACACTTCACAAACAAAAAAAGTGCACCCAGTGGGTGCACTTTTGCATGAACGGGGCAGGCCGGAAAGTTACTTCGGCATGCTCCACGGCTGCAAGTCATAACCTTTCTGGCTCAACTCGGCGCGCACTTCCTCGATCAGGTGTGCCAATTGCTGCGGGTCGGAATAGGTGCTGCTTGGAACTTGCTTGCTGCCGATACGGGTGCTGGTCCGGTCGATTACCGCCAGGCTGAGTTCGCCAGTGCCGTTAGGCACATCCCAGGCGACGCACTGGAAAGGTTCGAAGGCGTGGTCGGCAATCAGCAGTGCTTCGTTGACACGGAGCGGGGCGTTCATGGGTTCGGTCTCTCTGTGGTCCCAAACATTGAAAAAGTTGCGGCAAGGTGTGTTCCCTGCGGCAGGTTACTTGTACTGATGCACGCAGTAGTGGGTCAGGTCACACTGCAAGTAATGTTTTTTTAATCGGTGCTGACAATCTGCATTCATTGGCAACATCTGGGACGTTGAATTAACAGGAAAATTCTACCGAGCCGAAAGCAAGGCCGTATTTGCAGACGGACGGTAGTGGGCATTCTGACGTTGGTTGCTACTGTTACAGACGGGCCATACAACATGCTGTTTCTACTAACATTTCCAATAATTGGCGCCAAGGAAAGGTCATGCTGGAACCGGTACCGAACCGCCGCTTGCTGATCGTTGACCCTTGTGACGATTGCCACCGCTTGTTGCCAGGCCTGCGCAGCGTAGGTTGGGACGTGCGCACCTGCACCCTTGCCACTGCCCTGGAGCACCCTTGCGATGTGGGGTTGCTGCGCCTGCACGCCAGCCACCTGCAGCACCCCGATGCGGTCAAGGACCTGATCAGCCGCAGCGGTACCGAGTGGATCGCGGTGCTCAGCGCCGAGGAGCTGCGCGCGCAGAACGTGGGTGATTTTGTGTGCGAGTGGTTTTTTGACTTCCATACGTTGCCGTTCGATGTCTCCCGCGTGCAGGTGACCCTGGGTCGCGCATTCGGCATGGCACGCCTGCGCGGCAAGGGCAACCTGCATGTGGATGAGCCCGAGCACGAACTGCTGGGTGACAGCCGCCCGATCCGCGAATTGCGCAAGTTGCTGAGCAAGCTGGCGCCCACCGAGTCACCGGTGCTGATTCGAGGAGAGAGCGGTACCGGCAAGGAGCTGGTGGCGCGCACCCTGCACCGGCAGTCACAGCGCCACGACAAACCGTTCGTGGCGATCAACTGCGGGGCGATTCCCGAACACCTGATCCAGTCCGAGCTGTTCGGCCACGAAAAGGGCGCCTTCACCGGCGCGCACCAGCGCAAGGTCGGGCGCATCGAGGCTGCCAACGGCGGCACGCTGTTTCTCGACGAGATCGGCGACCTGCCGCTGGAACTGCAGGCCAACCTGCTGCGTTTTCTGCAGGAAAAGCATATCGAACGGGTGGGCGGCAGCCAGCCGATTGCGGTGGACGTGCGCGTGCTGGCTGCGACCCATGTCGACCTGGAGAGCGCGATCACCAGCGGGCGTTTTCGCGAAGACCTGTATTACCGGCTCAACGTGCTGCAGGTGGTAACGGCACCGCTGCGTGACCGGCATGGCGACCTGTCGATGCTGGCCAGCCACTTTTCGCGTTTCTACAGCCAGGAAACCGGCCGGCGCCCGCGCACCTTCAGCGAAGACGCGCTGATGGCGATGGGCAAGCATGATTGGCCGGGTAATGTGCGCGAACTGGCCAACCGCGTGCGTCGCGGCCTGGTGCTGGCCGAAGGGCGGCAGATCGAGGCCCAGGACCTCGGGTTGCAGGGGGCTCAGGTCGAGATGACGCCGATGGGTACCCTGGAAGACTACAAGCACCGCGCCGAGCGCCAGGCGCTGTGTGACGTGCTCAATCGTCACAGTGACAACCTCAGCATTGCGGCCAAGGTGCTTGGGGTGTCGCGGCCTACGTTCTACCGGTTGCTGCACAAGCATCAGATTCGCTGAAGATCCCACGCTACGTCCATTCGCCAGCAAGGCTGGCTCCTACCCGAAGGTAGGAGCCAGCCTTGCTGGCGAATGGCGTCGGCGCAGATCAGAAGTAGTAAGGGAATTTGAGGCTGAAGGTGAAGTCCGGCGCATCGTCGGTCAGGCCGATCGACAGGTTGGGCACTATGGTCAGGTTGTCGGTGGCGGCCAGGGTCATGCCCACGTTGAAATAGGCGGCGTTGGCATCACTGCTGGGTACCGAGGTCCAGCTGTCACCGGTTTCGGCCGACTTGATCTTGGATTTGCGCGCGATCAGGTCGGACACCGAGAACGACATGCTCATCTTCTCGTTCAGCGCAAAGGCGATACCGGCGCCGATCTGGAAGCTGTCGCCCAGCTTGACCTTGCCCGGCACCTTGACCCCGGACGTGGAGCTGACGTCACTGAACGACTCTTCCAGGGTATGGGTATAGGACAGGCTGCCGAACAGTACTGCCGGGTCGAACGTCTTGACCAGCGAGATGCCCGGGCTGATGGACCATACGCCGTTGCCGGTGGGCAGGTCTTCGGGGTAGGCGAGGCTGTCGTTGTTCGGGTCCTGGATCAGCTTGATACCGAACGGGTCCTTGCCGGTGGGCACCTTGACCCGCAGGGTGAGCACCGCATCGGGGCTGTTTTCCGATTCGTCGAGGAACTTGTAGGCCACGCCGAAGTTGACATCCCCCAGGGTCGGGTCGCGGGTGACGGTCTGTTCGGTCACGCCCTGGGCGTTGTTGCCGGCGCCCCCGGACTGGTAGGTGGACTCGCGGTAGACGATGGGGGCGTTGATATCGAACTGCCAACGCTGGTCGAGGTTGTAGCGGGCAGTCAGGTCCAGGGTCCAGTTGTCGGCCTTGATGCGGTCCAGGTTGATGTTGCCCAGGAAAATCGAGTCCAGCGCGAGGAAACCGTTGAGGATCAGTTGGCGGGTGTCGTAGCGGGCGTAGGTGATACCGGTCTCGACGCTGAACTTGCCGCCACCGAAGAAGCCGCTGGCCTCGTCGTACAGGTTGGACACGCTCTGCGCAGGTTCCGAATCGCCCTTGAGCGCTTCGCCGTAGGAACTGCCGGTGCCGGGGGCCGCCCCGGATGCGGTAGCCACCTGGCCTGACCGGGTGGGGGCCGCTGGCGAGCGGGTCAGGCGCTGAGGGGGTGCCGGGGGTTGATCTTCAACCTGACGGACCCGCTGCTCGAGCACCATCAGTGCCTGCTGCTGGGATTCATAACGTTGCTTGAGTGCCTGCAACTCCTGTTTCAGGGCCTCAACTTGCGGATCTGGCGCCGCTTGCAGCAGCGCTGAAGACGCCAGAGTGCTCACACAGACCACTGCCTTCAACGAAAACGATCGATGCATGGGTTAGCCGTCCCTTCCAACTGCGGTGAATTGAGACAGAGCGTAGATCAATATCCGGAAATACGAAGGCCCTTGAGTTGATCCAGGTTGCAGTTCAAGGCCCCGGCAGTAGGCAGGTTGTTGCGCAGTACCACATTGAGCTGGGTGATGTTGTTGACGGCGTTGTTGCCGCCCAGGAGCGTGGTGGCCTGCAGCAGCCCGCCCTGGGCCAGGCGCTGCACCGTATTGCCCTGGTTGTTGTTGGCCTGGATACCCAGCTGGATGCCCTTGCCGGTGGAGGAAACGCTCAGCGTGCCGGCGCCATTGCTGCCGGTGATGGTCTGCCCGCTACCCAGCAACTGACCCTGTGGCTTGCCCGCCGCCGGGGCACTGTTGGCTTCCTTCACGTTGATCGAGACATTGTTGTAGGCCGTGTTGTAGTCGCCCGCCGCGCGTACCGACTGGGTAACGCCCTGGGTCGTGCCAAGGCCGGCCCCGCCGGTGACGGTACCGTTGCCCTGGGTTACCGGGGCGCCGTTGCCGTCGCGCGTGTCGAGCGAGACATAGAACTGCGGCTTGAACGAGGACTGCTGCACTTGCATGCTGGCGGTGGCCCCGATGCTGTCGCCGCGGGCGTTCTGCCAGGTGCTGCTCATCACCACGCCAAAGCTGATGATGCGCCCTGGCATCACATAGCGTCCGCGCAGTTCGGACAGTTCCTGGTCCTTGATCTCGATGGGCTTGAACTGCGCATGGGCAGGCAAGCTGGCGGCCAGGCAGGCGGCAACCAGCCAGGTTGAAGTCTTCATCGGGTGCTCCCCGGAGCTTCATGCCCCTTCTGATTAGAAGAAATCACTTTGTATGAAACCAAAATCCATCAACTGCGCATCGTCTACCGGGCTGAACCCGTTGATCTTGTTTTTTGCAGTCAAGGGTTGTGGCGGGTCGAGCAATGCGTTGGCCTTGTCATAGCCAGGGCCGATGACGGCAAAGATGATGCCGTTCCAGCCTTTGACGAAATCATCGAACTTGTAGCGTTTGTGGCCCAGAACCGGGTCACCGATGTACACCCAGTCCTTTTCGGTGCGTTGCAGCACCACGAAGTGCTTGTAGCCGCGAATATCCATCAGCACCACCACCGGAATGGTGACGCTTTGCAGGCTCTCGGGCGGGATCCGATAGCCCCGGGCACGCATGCCGATGCTTTCCACGTACTTCTTCATGTCCAGCATGGAGAAGCCCTGGGTCTTGACCACTTGCTGGTCGGCGTGGGCGAGCATGCCGTCGATGATGTGTTCTTCGTCGACGTCCAGCCAGTAGGCTTGCTTGAGGACGGTGGCCAGGGCGGCGGCGCCGCAACTGAAATCGGTTTTCTGTTGTACAAGGTCGGCGAAGCGTCGTTCGCGAATGCTCTGGATGGGCTTGTAAATGACATTGCCGCCCGGCAGGGCAGCGATGGGCATCTGTGCGGCCTCGGCCAGGCTGGCCAGAAACAGCAATGCGGCAAGCAGGGCAATGCGCATGGTCTTCGCACCGTGTAGATGGCAGGAAAGGGGCCCCTGGGGGCCCCGTCCTTTTTCAGCTTACAGGCAGGCGCGGCAGCCTGCTGCGATGGACAGCGAGTTGCTCTGCTGGTTGCCCGAGCCGGCCGACACGTTGGCGCCCACGTTGCCCGACACGCCATTGAGCGAGTTGCTCATGTTGGCGTTGTTGACCACAGGGTTGGCCCAGCCGGTAGGTTTGAGCACCTGGTAGGTGTAGACACCACCGAGTACGAAGCTGCCTTCTTCGGTGAAGGTAAGCTTGTCTTTCTGTGGTTTGTTGCCGCCACGATCATCCCAGCCACCGTTGTGCCCGGGTTTGTCGTCTTTGCGTTCCACGTAGCCGTGGCCTTCGCCTTCGTACTGGCCATAGGCGGCAAAGGCGCCACCGAGGGTTTCCTTGGTGTAGGTACGGTCGGCCTTGTTGTTGACGCTCAGGCCGGAGGTGGACTGGTTGGCGGCTGCGCTGGCCACGGCCACACGGCCGCCGGACACGGCGATTGCCAGGTTGTTTTTCTGTTGGTTGAAGTCGCCGGCGGTCACGTTGACACCGATGTTGCCGGAGCTGTTGTTCGCCGAATTGGTGAGATTGGCGTTGTTCTGGGTAGAGAAGTTGTTGACGATGTTGCTGGTGTTGGTCTGGGTGGCGCTGGAAACAGCAACCGCACTGCCGAAGATGAAGCGTTCGTCGGCGGTGGCGATGGCGGCAACGTTGTCTTGCTGGTTGCCGTCACCGGCTGCCACGTTGGCGCCCAGGTTGCCTTGAGAGCCGTTTGCCGAGTTGTCCATGGTGCCGTTGTTGCGGGTGTTCTCGTTGAGCACACCGTTACCACCGTTGCCCTGGGTATCGATCACGGTGGCGCCAGCGCCGGCGTTTACCAGCAGGGCGAGCAGCGCGCTGGAATTGTTGTTGCCGCCGTTATTGCCGCCATTGTGTCCGCCGTTGTGACCACCGTTGTTTCCGCCCGCTTGTGCAGCAACTGCCATGACCGCTGCGAGTGCGAATACCAGAGGCTTGAGTGCCATTGTGGGTTTCATGGTGTTTCTCCGCATTGTTTTTAGTTGTTAAGTGTTGTGTTGTGCTGCGTTGTGAACTGCTCGGGTCAATCTGCAACCCGTACGCTCAGGGTGTTGGCCATTCGGTTCCCGACCCCGGCGCTCTGGTTCAACTGGATCACCCCACGGCTGCCGGTGAAGGCCTGATCGCTGGTAGCGACCTGGCGACTGCCGGGGGTTTGACCTGTCGAGCCTGAGCCGTTTGACAGCGCCACGTTCTGCTGGTCGAGGACGCTGTCGTCGATGCTCTGCGCGGTGGCACTGATGCTTACCCGCACCGCATTGACTTGTTGTGTGTTGGCACCGGCCGACTGGTTGATCCCAATCATCCCGTTACCGTTGGTGAAGGCGTTGCCACCGATGCTGGCGCGGGCATTGATCGCGCTGCTGGCAGGGGTGTCGATGCGCTGGCGCACCTGGGTGGTGGCGGTGGCATCGGGGTTGATGGCGATGGCGCGACTGTTGTTCTGTTGCTGCTGGTCGCCAGCCGCCTGGTTGATGGTCACGTTGCCCTTGTAGCCCTGGCCGCTGGCGTTGATGGTGGCGTTGTCATTGACCGATTGGCCGGCCAGGGCCGACGCGCTGCAGGCCAGCGCCAGAAACAGCAGTGAGTGGTTCATCTCAACGGCCCCCGGTCAGGATCTGCAGCGGCGCAAGGCCACGCTGCACGTTCTGGTTGACCGAATTGGAGATGCTGTTGGCGCCCCCTGCGCCAGGGCCGGAGCCGCCACGCAGGCCCGGCAGGCTGGTGGGCACCGCCCCCATGCCGCGGATGTTGCCGGACGCGTCGGGCATCAACACCCGGTTTACACTGGCACCGCTGGCCACACCGGCAAAGTCGCCATCGCTGAGCTCGTTGGTCTGGCTCAGGATGCGTGGCGACTGATTGGCATTGACGGTCATGGGGCGGGGGTCGGGGGTGCCGGTCGGGCGAACGGCCGAACGCGGCTGAACCTGGCGCTGGATGATGATGGTGCCGTCGCCGGCGGCCAGTATCGGTAGGCTCAGGGTGCTGGCGCCCAGCGCACAGCCCATGACGAAAAGACTCAGCAGCTTGTTGGTGTGATTCCCCACGGCAGCGATTCCTTCTTCGGTGCGCTGGCCCTATCAGCGTTGCGAGAAGGAGAGCAGAAGCTGTGCCGCTTTTGCTTTGTGCCAGCGAATCAAGGGAATAGCGCACGGGGCAGGGGCCGGTCGGAAAACCTGTATCACCGGTGATACAACCGCTGGTCCTTTTTACAGGCCTTGCAGCAGCGCAGATGCCCGGCGTGCCCCGAGGGTGGGTGTATCACCGGCTTAACACGTCACCGCGTGTTGGGCGCAAGTGCTCTGGATCGGCGGTTGAGGTGGCCGGGTGTGTAACGCCGGGTTAACACTCGGTGGCGCAGGCCGGGGGCTTGCCTTCCAGCAGTGCCTGTACGGCCGCCAGTACCGTCGATTGGCGGTATGCCCAGTCGCCCTCGATGACCTGCATGGGTTGGCCATGCCGTTGCAGCCATTGGCGGCTGGCCTCGAAGAACGCCTGGCGCTCCTCCAGCCGTGGTTGACAGCGCTGGCCGTCGCCTACCCAGGGCACGCCTGCGGGGCTGAGCAACAGGTGCAGGTCGTAGCGCCGTGCCAGCAGCGCCTGTTCCAGCCACGCCGGGCAGTCGTTGAACAGTACGCGGCTCCATAGCATGTTGCTCAGCAGGTGCGTATCGAGTATCAGCAGCTCGGGCTGGCGCGCGCGGGCCGCATCCTCCCACACCAGCTGCCCGCGGGCGATGGGGTCGATGTCGGCGTAGCAGGTGTCGCGCCGCTGCTCGTCGATGAAGTGGCGCACGTACTCGCCTACCAGTTCGCCACCGAAATGCGCCTGGATTTCGCCGCCCAGCCAGCTCTTGCCACTGGATTCCGGGCCCGCCAGTACCAGGACCTTCATGGGCTGGCCAATGCCGGGTCACGTCGCCAGCTATGCCAGCCCTGCAGGGCGATCAGGGTGAACAGCGCATACAGCGCGGCGGTGATGTACATGCCTTTGTAGAGGAACAGGCCGACGAAGATTACGTCCAGCACGATCCACAACGGCCAGCATTGCACGCGCTTTTGCGCCATCCAGAGCTGCGCCACCAGGCTGAAGGCGGTGAGGGTGGCGTCCAGCCAGGGCTCTGCAGCATCGGTCCAGGTGGCCATGGCCGCACCGAGGGCCAGGCTGGCCAGCAGGCCCACGCCCAGGCCCGACAGCAGCGGCGCGGTACCCAGGTAGGTCACCTGCCGGATCGGGCGATCCTCGCCGGGGCGTGTCCACTGCCACCACCCATAGAGCTGGAACACGGCAAACGCCAGTTGCAGCAGCATGTTCGAATACAGCTTGAAGTCGAAGAAGATCCAGCTGTAGAGCAGCACCACCAGCAGGCCGATGGGCCAGCACCAGGGGTTCTGGCGGGTCGTGAGCCATACAGCGATGACGCCCAGCACGGCAGCGTACAGTTCCAGGCCGGACATCGGCGTTCCTTGAAGGGGGGCAGGGCGGCGATTGTACCTTGTGGCACGTCAGGTGCCAGCCTTGGGTGAGCACTTCGCCGCCAAGGCCGGCTCCTGCTGAGGCAATGTCGAGCCTTGCAGAAGCCGGCCGCTGGCGAGGTGCAGGCAGCGGTCAGACCCGGAACTGCCTCAGCAACTGCCCCAGCTGTTCGCTCAACTGGTTCAATGCGGCCCCGGCACTGCTCGACTGGTGCGCCGCCACGGCCGTCTGACGCGACAGCTCGGCCGTCTGGGTAACGTTGTGGTTGATCTCTTCGACCACATGCGACTGCTGCAGCGTGGCACTGGCAATCGAGGCATTCAGCGCGCTGAGGTTGTGCAGTGCCTGGCTGATGGCATCCAGGCTGGCACCGGCCTCGCTGGCCTGTTCGACCGTCTCGCGCGAGGCCAGGCTGCTGGCATCGATCGCCTTGACCGCAGCCTCGGACTGGCCCTGAAGGTGCTCGATCATCTGCTGGATCTCGGCCGTCGACTGCTGGGTGCGTTGCGCCAGCAGGCGCACTTCGTCGGCCACCACGGCGAACCCGCGACCCTGTTCACCCGCCCGCGCGGCCTCGATGGCGGCGTTGAGTGCCAGCAGGTTGGTCTGCTCGGCAATCGAACGGATCACCTCCAGCACGCTGCCGATACGCGTGCTCTGGCCCGCCAGGGCCTGGATCACCTGCACCGCCTGGTCGATGGTGCCCGACAGCTCGTCGATTTTCAGCAGGCTGCCATGAATGCTTTGCCGGCCCTGTTCGGCCCGCTGCTGGGCGTCCTGCATCTCGCTGGAGGCGTGCTCGGCGTTCCTGGCCACGTCCTGCACCGCATAACTGACCTCATTGATTGCGGTGGCCACCTGTTCCATCTGCTGCGACTGCTGTTCGCTGCGCTGGTGCGCCTGGCCGGCGTTGCTGCCTACGTCCCCGGCCGAATGGCCCAGGGCCTGGGCAGCGCCCTGCAACTGGGTCACCACCTGCTGCAGCTTGGCGGTGAAGGTGTTGAAGTGCAGGCCCAGCTGGGTGACTTCATCCTGCCCATGGGTGTCGAGGCGACGGGTCAGGTCGCTTTCGCCGCTGGCGATGTTGCCCATGGCATCCACGGCTTCCTGCAAGGGGCGGGTGATACTGCGGGCGATCAGCATGACCACCAGTGCCATTATCAGCGCGATGACCACCCCCAGCAGCGATGCGTCGCGAAGCTGGCGCACGAACTCGGCGTGCATGTCGTCGATGTACACGCCAGAGCCGATCACCCAGCCCCAGGGTTTGAACAGCTGGATGTACGAGGTTTTTTCCACCGGCTCGCTGGCACCGGGCTTGGGCCAGCGGTAGTCGATGCTGCCGGCGCCCTGGGCCTTGGCCAACGCGACCATTTCGTTGAACAGCGCATAGCCGTCCGGGTCGCGAATGCCGGAGAGGTCCTGGCCTTCGAGCTTGAGGTTCATGGGGTGCATGATCATCTTCGGGCCCAGGTCGTTGATCCAGAAGTAGTCGTCCTGGTCATAACGCAACCCGCGCACCGCACTCAGCGCCTGTTGCTGGGCGGCCTCGCGGGTAAGGGTACCGCTGGCTTCCAGCCCCTGGTAATAGGCCAGCACGCCGGCTGCGGTTTCGACCACGTGCCGGGTCTTTTCGGCCTTTGCCTGGTACAGGTCACCGTGGATCTGACGCAGCATCAGCAGCCCCAGGGTCACCAGCATCAGTACCGCCACCACCAGGATGAGCCACAGCCGACGGCTGATCGACATACTGCGTAAAGTCTTCATGAAGGTCACCCTATGTTCTTGTTATTGTCCGCATCCAACCACGCTTTACCGAAACAACCTACTCGACCAAGGGCTAAGTGATTGATTAGTAGAGCGCTGTCGCGTCGAGCGGCAGCGTTTGCACGAGCGCTCTGTTAGGATTTCGGCCTTCACGGGGCAGTTCTGAAGGCCGGGGTAGCATTTCCTTCGGTTTTGCGACGGAGTGTCGCCGTAATATGCCCGGTTTCGGGCAATCAAATAACGAATGATGAGACCTGCCAGCGGCAATGTCTTACGGGGGAATGATGGATTTTTGGACCGCCATGCAGGCTGTGATTCTCGGCATCGTCGAGGGTCTGACGGAATTTTTGCCCATTTCGAGTACCGGTCACCAGATCGTGGTCGCCGACCTGATCGACTTTGGCGGCGAACGCGCGATGGCGTTCAACATCATCATCCAGCTGGGCGCGATCCTGGCGGTGGTGTGGGAATTTCGCCGCAAGATCCTGGACGTGGTGGTGGGCCTGCCCCGCCAGGCCCGGGCCCAGCGCTTTACCCTCAACCTGCTGATCGCCTTCATGCCCGCCGTGGTGCTGGGCGTGCTGTTCGCCGACCTGATCCATGAGTACCTGTTCAACCCGATCACGGTGGCGGTGGCCCTGGTGGTGGGCGGGGTGATCATGCTGTGGGCCGAGCGCCGCCAGCACGTGGTGCGTGTCGAGGAGGTCGATGACATGCGCTGGACCGATGCGCTGAAGATCGGCTGCGCGCAGTGCCTGGCAATGATTCCAGGGACTTCGCGGTCGGGCTCGACGATCATCGGCGGGCTGTTGTTCGGCCTGTCGCGCAAGGCCGCCACCGAGTTCTCGTTCTTTCTGGCGATGCCGACCATGGTCGGGGCGGCGGTGTTCTCGGGCTACAAGTACCGCGACCTGTTCCAGCCGGATGACTTCCCGGTGTTCGCCATCGGCTTCGTGGTGTCGTTCATCTTCGCGATGATTGCGGTGCGCGGCTTGCTCAAGTTCATCGCCAGCCACAGCTACGCGGTGTTTGCCTGGTACCGTATCGCATTTGGCCTGGTGATCCTGGCGACCTGGCAGTTCGGCTGGGTCGACTGGGCCGTGGCGCACGGCTGAGATGGCCCGCATCGAAACGCGCCCGCCCATGCGCCACCTGCGCCTCAAGTTGCTGGCATTCGTGGCCCTGTGCCTGCTGCCGGTGCTGGGCGCACTGAAGCTGGGTGTGGGCACAGGCAACTGGTTGTGGCTGGCGGCCTATGGGCTGGCGAGCCTTGGCTGTTTCGGGCTGTATGGCTACGACAAGCGTCAGGCGCGCGGCCAGGGGCAGCGTACCCCCGAGAAGGTGCTGCATGCCTGCGAACTGGCCGGTGGCTGGCCAGGGGCGCTGCTGGCGCAGCAGGTGTTCCGGCACAAGACACGCAAGTTGTCGTATCAGCTGGTGTTCTGGGTGATCGTGCTGGGGCATCAGGTGTTCTGGGCCGACTACCTGTTTCTTGCCGGGCGATTGTTCGGGTTCTAGAGCGCTTTCGCCGGCAAGGTCGGCGCCTTCAGGGGCCGGCCTTGCCGGCGAAAGCCATCGGCCTCAGAGCAGCAACCCGACCTGTACGCGCTTGGGCAATCGCCGCACCACCAGTTGGTGCGAGCGGCGCAGCAACTCTTCCAGTTCCCCACGCCCCATCGCATAAGGCTGCGCCACACTGATCCAGTGTGCCCGCGCCAGGTACGGCGCCGGTCGCACCCCGGGGCGGTCCACATAACCCAGGAACAGCTCGGTGTCGACCTTGAACGACAAGCCTGCACCCGCCAGGTCCATCACCGCGAACATCTTGTTGCCGGCCACCGAGAACACGCGCACGCCACCCCATTTGTAGTCTTCCTGCACACCGGGCAGGCCCAGGCAGAATGCCGCCACCTGTGCCTCGGTCATTTTTCGCTCAGACATAACGCTCTCCGCATTCCTCGAACGAGGCTACCAGGTGATCGATCCACGCCCTGACCGCCGGCAGCACGCCGCGCCGGTGCGGGTACACCGCCTGCAGGTAACCGCCCGGCAGTGACCAGCCCGGCAGCAGGCGTACCAGTTCGCCGCGCTGCAGTTCGGCCTCGCAGTGCATGATAGGCAGCGTGGTGAAGCCCAGGCCCGCCAGGGTGGCGGCCTTGCGCACCACGAAGTCGTCGATGGCCAGGCGCGCTTCCAGGGTCAGGTCCTGCTTGTGGCCCTGCTCGTCGAGCAGGCGCAGGTGCACCAGGCGGTCGGCCTCGACCGCGCCCAGTACCGGCACCCTGGCCAGGTCGGCAGGGGAGCTGACAGGGTGCCGGGCGGCAAACTCAGGTGCGGCCACCAGCAGCATCTGCGCCTGGCGCAGGCGGCGGGTGACCAGCGCCGGGTCTTCGTCGCCCAGGTCGCGCACACGCAGGGCCACGTCGATGCCCTCGGTAATCAGGTCGACCCGGCGGTTGAGCAGCACCATGTCCAGCTGCACCTGCGGGTACTGCTGCAAAAATGCGCTGATCACGCCGGGCAGGAACTCATGGGCCAGGCCCACCGGGCACGACACCCGCAAGCGCCCGCGCGGTTCGCTGGTCATGCTGGCCACCGCCTCGTCGGCCATCTCGGCCTCCAGCAGCATGGCCTGGCAATGGCGCAGGTAGCGCTCGCCCACGGCGGTGAGCTTGAGTTGCCGGGTGGTGCGCTGCAGCAGACGCGTGCCCAGGCGCTCCTCCAGTTCGGCAATGCGCCGCGACAGCCTGGATTTGGGCACACCGAGCAGACGCCCGGCCGCCGCGAAGCCGCCGGCCTCCACCACGCGGGCGAAATAGAACAGATCGTTGAGGTCTTGCATGCCGGTCATGGGCATTGTCCTGCCAGTGGGACGAAGAAGTGCGAATTTGCGATCTTATCAGCTATTGGCTATCCCGGTAGCATCCTCCCCATCGTGATCGCCAGCCGATCCTCATTCAGGAGAGCCCCATGAAACTGTTGCACATCGATTCCAGCATCCTCGGCGACAACTCCGCTTCTCGCCAGCTCAGTCAGCGTGTAGTCGCCGCCTGGCAAGCGGCAGAACCTTCGGCGCAGGTGGTCTACCGGGACCTGGCCGCCGATGCCATCAGCCATTTCTCGGCCGCGACCCTGGTTGCCGCCGGCACGCCTGACGAACTGCGCGATGCGGCGCAGCAACATGAAGCCAGGCTCAGCAGTGAAACCCTGCAGGAGTTTCTGGCGGCCGATGCGGTGGTGATCGCTGCGCCCATGTACAACTTCACCGTGCCGACCCAGCTCAAGGCCTGGATCGACCGCATTGCCGTCGCCGGCCAGACCTTCCGCTACACCGAAGCCGGGCCTGAAGGCCTGTGCGGCAACAAGAAGGTGATCGTGGTGTCGACCTCCGGCGGCCTGCACGTCGGCCAGCCGACCGGTGTGGCCCACGAGGAATTCCTCAAGGTGTTCCTGGGCTTTATCGGCATCACCGACGTCGAGTTCGTGCGCGCCCATGGCCTGGCCTACGGCGACGAGCACCGCAGCAATGCCATGCAGGCCGCCCAGGCGCAGATCGACAGCGAGCTGTTCGCGGCTGCCTGAGCCCCTGTCGAAAAGCCGACTTGCGGTCACCCCGCAAGTCGGCTTTTTCATGCACCTTTCATCCAGCCCGGCCTGGCCCGCTCTATGCTTGCCAGTACCGGTCACAGGTGCGGGCCGGGCAGGGTGAGCAACGATGCGGTGGGTTCGAACATTTTTGATGCTGGTGCTGTGGAGCTGCTGCCTGCTGGTGCAGGCCGAGCCCGCGCAGCACTGGAGTGTCGGCCTGCATCGCATGGCTGTGACCGACCCGGTGGACGGCCAGCCGATGCAGGCGCTGGCGTTCTACCCATCCAGCGACGCCGCCCGGTGGCATCAGGTCGACGGCTATCGGGTCCACGTGGCCGAAGAAGGCGCGGTGGTAATGGGCCGCTTCCCGTTGCTGATGTTGTCCCATGGCAATACCGGCACGCCACTGGCGCTGCATGACCTGGCCAGCGCCCTGGCACGCCGGGGCTTCGTGGTGGTGGCGGTGGTGCACCCGGGAGACAACGCTCGCGACCACAGCCGGCTTGGCACCCTGAGCAACCTCTATGGTCGGCCCCTGCAGATCAGTGCCGCCTTGACCGCGACCCTTGCCGATCCGTTGCTTGCACCTTACGTCAGCGACGGGCAGGTGGGCATGATCGGTTACTCGGCCGGTGGCGAGACAGCGTTGATCCTGTCCGGTGCCCGACCAGACCTGCAACGCCTGCGCCGCTACTGCCAGCAGAACCCGCTGGACGCCGATGCCTGCAAGGCCCACGGGGTGCTGGTAGCAGACCGTGACGACCTGCTGCCCCACGCCGACCCCAGGGTGCGTTCATTGCTGCTGATGGCGCCGTTGAGCCTGATGTTCGGACGCCACGCGCTGGCCGATGTGAAGGTGCCCGCGCTGATCTACAGCGGCGACCGCGACCAGTTGCTGGCCATCGACAAGAATGCCCAG
This sequence comes from Pseudomonas sp. FBF18, assembly GCF_024261405.1. NCBI lineage: Bacteria > Pseudomonadati > Pseudomonadota > Gammaproteobacteria > Pseudomonadales > Pseudomonadaceae > Pseudomonas > Pseudomonas sp. FBF18. The sequence goes on from NZ_QKRS01000002.1 coordinate 177,846, forward strand.
GCACTGGCGCGCAAACTGCCGATCACCCCCAACTACCGCCTGCTGGCGGGTGCCGGGCACTTCGTGTTCATGGCCCCGTGCGACGCATCCCAGCTGCAGCACATGGCCACGCTGTGCACCGATGCCGAAGGGGTGGACCGCGCCGGCATACACCTGTCGTTGCAGGCCGAAGCCACGCGCTTCTTCACCCGCACCCTGGGGGGCGCCGAGCGTGTCGGCCTGAGTGCGGTCGATCACTGAGCCGTGGCGCGGCGCAACAGCACCAGGGTCAGGCCCACGCCGGCCAGTGACAGCAGCGCCGCCACACAGAAGATCGAGGCGTAGCCCAGGTGCGCAGCGATGGCGCCCATCACCGGGCCGGCAATCGCCAGGGCCAGGTCGAAGAACACCGCGTAGGCCCCCAGCCCGGCGCCGCGGCTGGAACTGGGCACCTGCTTGATCGCCTCGACCCCCAGTGCCGGGTACACCAGTGACAGGCCGAAGCCGCTCAGCCCCGCGCCGACCAACGCCAGCAGCGGTGACGGCGCCAGCCACAACAATGCCAGCCCCAGGGCCTCGACGCCCATGCAGGCAATTGCCACGCGGTAGCCGCCCCACTGGTTGACCGCGTTCACGAACAGCAGCCGCGACAGGATGAAGCACACGCCGAAGGCGCTCAGGCACAGGGCGGCGCCGCTCCAGCCGCGTTCTATATAGAAGAGCGTGACGAAGGTGGTCAGCGTGCCATAGCCGATGGAGGCCAGGGTAAGGCCCACGCCGCACGGTGCCACCCGTGCGAAGGCGGCCCAGAACGGCAGGCGCACGCCACGCACCACCGGCACCGAGGGCTTGTTGCGTATCACCAGTAACGCCGCTGCCGCTAGCGCGGTCAGGCTCAGGCCCAGGGTGGCGAAGTTCAGTTCGCTGGCCACGATCACCCCCAGCGGTGCTCCGATGGCGATGGCGCCATAGGAGGCGATACCGTTCCAGGAAATCACCCGCGCGGTGTGTTCGGCGCCCACCTGGCCGATGCCCCAGCTCAGGGTGCCCACGCCAATCAGGCCCTGCGCGATGCCCAGGGCCACCCGTGCAGCCAGCAGCACTGCCAGGCTCATCACTGGCAGGTGCACGGCCAGTGCCGATGCCCAGGTCAGCACGCCGCTCAGCGCGATGCCCAGCAGCCCGTAGATGATCGCGCGCTTGGTCCCCAGGCTGTCGGCCAGGCGTCCGGCCATGGGGCGGCTGAGCAGGGTGGACAGGTATTGCAGGCCGATGGTGATGCCGGCGATGACCGCGCTGAACCCCAGGGTGTCATGCACGTGGCTGGGCAGCACCGCGATCGGCAGGCCGATGCAGAGGAAGGCGATGAAGGTGTAGAAGACGATCGACAGTATCTGTCGGGTAACCGACTCGTTACTGAGTGCAGCAGAAGGGGGCGGGGCAGACATGGGGCTCGTTCGCAGGCAAGCGGTTGGAGGCGACCATGATGGCGGGAGCGGGCAGGAAAAGAAAGCAGGCTAACGAACAAGCTGTGGCCAGCAAGGCCGGCCCCCACCCGGGTCGCGAAAACCACGCACCCTGCAGGAGCCGGCCTTGCCGGCGAAGCTTGTGTACGACGCTTAGATCAACACACCCTGGCTGCGCAGGTAGTCGTCATAGGTACCGCTGAAGTCGATCACGCCGCTGGGGCTCAGCTCGATGATGCGGGTGGCCAGCGAGGACACGAACTCGCGGTCGTGGCTGACGAACAGCAGCGTGCCCGGGTAGTTTTCCAGTGCCAGGTTGAGCGCCTCGATCGATTCCATGTCCAGGTGGTTGGTCGGTTCGTCCATCACCAGTACGTTGGGCTTTTGCAGAATCAGCTTGCCGAACAGCATGCGGCCTTGCTCGCCACCGGAGATCACCTTCACCGACTTGAGGATCTCGTCGTTGGAGAACAGCATGCGCCCCAGGGTGCCGCGGATGATCTGCTCGCCCTGCGTCCACTGGCCCATCCAGTCGAACAAGCTCAGGTCCTCTTCGAAATCGTGGGCGTGGTCCTGGGCGTAGTAGCCCACTTCGGCGCTTTCGGTCCATTTCACCTCGCCGGCATCCGGGGTCAGCTCGCCGACCAGGGTGCGCAGCAGGGTGGTCTTGCCGATACCGTTGGGGCCGATGATCGCCACGCGCTCGCCGGCTTCGACGGTGAAGCTGAAGTTCTTGAACAGGGTCTTGCCGTCGAAGCCCTTGGACATCTTCTCGATGGTCACGGCCTGGCGGTGCAGTTTCTTGGTCTGCTCGAAGCGGATGAACGGGCTGACGCGGCTCGATGGCTTGACCTCGGCCAGCTGGATCTTGTCGATCTGCTTGGCGCGCGAGGTGGCCTGCTTGGCCTTGGAGGCGTTGGCCGAGAAGCGGCTGACGAAGGTCTGCAGCTCGGCGATCTGGGCCTTCTTCTTGGCGTTGTCCGACAGCAGTTGCTCGCGCGACTGGGTGGCGGCGGTCATGTACTCGTCGTAGTTGCCCGGGAACAGACGCAGCTCGCCGTAGTCCAGGTCAGCCATGTGGGTGCACACGCTGTTGAGGAAGTGACGGTCGTGGGAAATGATGATCATGGTGCTGTTACGCGCCGTGAGGATGCTTTCCAGCCAGCGGATGGTGTTGATGTCCAGGTGGTTGGTCGGCTCGTCGAGCAGCAGCACTTCAGGGTCGGAGAACAGTGCCTGGGCCAGCAGCACACGCAGTTTCCAGCCTGGGGCGACTTCGGTCATGGGGCCGAAATGCTGTTCGAGGGGGATACCCAGGCCCAGCAGCAGTTCACCGGCGCGGGATTCGGCGGTGTAGCCGTCCATCTCGGCGAATTCGGTTTCCAGCTCGGCGACGGCCATGCCGTCGTCTTCGGTCATTTCCGGCAGCGAGTAGATGCGATCACGCTCGGCCTTGACCCGCCACAGTTCCTCGTGGCCCATGATCACGGTATCGATCACGGTGAATTCTTCGTAGGCGAACTGGTCCTGGCGCAGCTTGCCCAGGCGCACGTTCGGCTCGAGCATCACCTGGCCGGCCGACGGCTCCAGGTCGCCGCCGAGGATTTTCATGAAGGTCGACTTGCCACAGCCGTTGGCGCCGATCAGGCCGTAGCGGTTGCCATTGTTGAACTTGACCGAGACGTTCTCGAACAAGGGCTTGGCGCCAAACTGCATGGTGATGTTAGCGGTAGAAATCAAGTGCTTATCCTGCGGGGTGTCCAGAGGTGTGTTTAGGTGCCGCCGACCTTTTGGGGCCGATTTTGGGCCCGTCAGATACGGGACGGCAGCTTCTCCAGCTCCTTCCAATCCGAGGAGGAGCTGATCCATTTTGCGTAGGTAGAGAGCAACATCTCGACGCTGTGGCCGAGTTGGTTCGCGATGAACGCGGGGTTCATCCCAGCCATTAGGCACATGGTTGCGTAGGTGTGGCGCGTGTCGTACTGCCGACGTTCACGGATGCCCAGCGCCTTGAGCGCGAGCTTGAAGTGCCTGATTGTAACACCTGCCTGCCTGATCTACATCCCGCCTTTACCCGGCTGGAACACAAAAGGACTGGTGGGAGTGGCTGATTTCGATGCCATTTTGCGCAAACCCGGTACCACGGCCTGTTGCTCCCCAGCGTGCTCATCCCCGGGTTTCTTCCTTTTTGCCCGCATGCTTGTCTGCGGGCCGCTACTGCCGTCGTCCTTGCACGCCGCCGCAGCGGCCCGGCCAGTTCTTCGTTTGCCACGGCAACAGCTCTCCAGGCCCGCGCCTTTCGGCGGACTGATGTGTTATAAAAAAGTATGTCAAACAGGAGGTTAGATATGGCCAATAAAGCCAAACCGTTCTACTACGCTGCGGCGCCACTGATTGCGATCGGCGCTGCGTTCGCCGCAGTCGGCGCCTCTGGGCAAGCTGCTTTTGGCTACACCGCGGTCGGCTTTCTGGTGCCTGGTGTAGTGCTGCTCATTACCGGATATCGCCAGCGGGCTTGACGTGTGCGGTGGGGTCAAGCTGCAGGCACAGGCATACACATAGGTGCCTGAGTGAAAATACTCAACGCGGACTATCGAGCGAGCCTTGAATAGGGAGGCCCTGCCTGAAGCGAAAACTCTTGTTCCAGGCATCTACCCCAGACAATAGGGGGGCGTGATTCCAAGAGAGCCCTTACGGAACTGCCTCGCAATGCCTGTCTCGGCCAAATTGTTAATTTTTTTCGCGTAATACTGGCTTAATTTTTAAAAGGCTTGATTGCCTGCTTTGGAGGTTGACGACATTTTTTTGATGATCAGTGCCCAATTGTAAGAGCCATTTTCAGCGAATACACTCCAGACCATGAAACGCTACCTGCGGTTTTGTCTCATCTTCTTGATCAGCCTGGCGCTTCCCCTCAGTGGGATGGCGGGGGTTCAGGCACCGACAGAACCTTGCCCGATGAAGACCATGGGTATGGCTATGATGGACGACATGGGCATGGATTGTTGCAACGACATGAAAAGCCCTGTCGAACACGGCAAACCTTGCAAGCCGGGCCAGGAGTGCAAGTCGGGCGGTATGTTGCAAGTCTCAATCTTCAAGCCTCCTGTGACCGTGTTCAGCCCCGTAGTGCTTTCCCTCATCAGCGATTCTCTGCCTGTACAGACCCCGTCCGGGGTATGGCGACCGCCACGCGTTTGATTCCTTTCCAACATTGAGCCTCATTCCGCATTAGCGGGATGGACTAGCTGCGCGCGTTCCATTTTTTCGCGTGCAGTGGATGATCACAGGAATCGTAAACATGAACTCCAAGTGCAATTGCACAGGCTGGTCTCTTATGGCCGGCTTGGCGGCAAGCGTGCTGGCATTGCCGAGCTTCGCTGCGCCATTGACGCTCGATGAAGCTCTGCGTCTGGCCGAAAACAATGCGCCGTCGCTGACCGCACAAGATGCCAAAATTCAAGCTGCCAGCAGTGCAGCTATTCCAGCCGGTGAATTACCTGATCCCAAGCTGCTGATGGGCGTGCAGAACTACCCCATTGGGGGCCCGGATCGCTGGAGCATCGACCAAGACTTCATGACCATGCAAATGGTCGGGGTCAGACAGGAGATGCCCAACAGCGACAAGCGCAAAGCGCGGATTGAGGTCGCCGATGCAGCTATTGATCGCGCCTCTGCGGAGCGTCGAGTCGAACGTCTGAAGGTACGCCAGTCCACGGCATTGGCCTGGATCAGTAGTTACTCGGTTGAGCGCAAAGATGCACTGTTTCAGGACTTCTACAAAGAAAATCTCCTGCTAGCCGATACTGTACGGGCTCAGATTGCCGGTGGCCGCGCTCAACCTGCTGACGCGGTGACACCCAAACAAGAAGCAGCCAAACTGGCAGAACAACAGGACGATCTGACTCTCCAAAGAGCGCAAGCACAAGCGGCTCTCAAACGCTGGATTGGTTCTGCCGCTAACGACAAGCCTGTGGGTAGTTTTCCTGAATGGCCGGTCGACACCTCAGGCTACTCCCATAGGCTGCAACACCATCCCGAGTTGGCTGCGTTTGCACCGATGACCCGCGAAGCGCAGGCCAAGGTTCGGGAAGCCGTATCAGAGAAGCAGTCGGACTGGAGCTGGGAAGTGGATTACCAGCATCGTGGCCGTGAGTTCGGCGATATGGTCAGCGTGCAATTTTCTTGGGATTTACCTCTGTTTCCTGACTCGCGCCAAACCCCCAAAATCGCTGCCAAGCAGGCTGAACTCAGCCAGCTCGAGGCCGAGCGCGAAGCCCTGTCACGCGAGCACACTCAGCAATTGGAGAGCGAACTGGCCGACTATGAGCGCCTGAATCGTGCGGTGCGTCGAAATCAGGAAAGCCTGTTGCCTCTGGCCAAGGAAAAGGTCGAACTCAGTATGGCGAGTTATCGGTCGGGCAAAGGCGATTTGAGCGCCGTGGTTGCCGCCCGACGTGAACTCGTCGAAGCGCGCCTCAAACAGATCGACGTGGAGGAGCAACGAGCGCTGACCAGTGCGCGCCTGTATTTCGCTTATGGGGAGACCAGCCAATGAGCCTAAAAAAATGGAGTGGGTCATTGGTGATAGGCATCTCGTTGGCATTGGGTGTAGCCGGTGGGTACTGGTTCGCTCATCTGCGCATGAGCGAAGTGCCAAGTACCGTTCCAGAGCAGAGCCTCAATTCTCCAAACGAGCGGAAAGCCCTGTATTGGTACGATCCCATGTACCCGCAACAAAAATTCGACAAGCCGGGTAAATCCCCCTTCATGGACATGCAGTTGGTTCCCCAGTACGCCAGCGGTGCAGGGGATCGGGCAACTGTGAGTATTGATCCGAGCTTGACTCAAAATCTCGGGCTGCGTTTTGCGACCGTCACCCGTGGTGTCCTGGATTCCAGCCTCAATGTGACAGGCATCCTGGCGTTCAACGAGCGTGATGTCGCGGTGATTCAGGCTCGCACCAGTGGTTTTGTGGAGCGGGTCTACGCCCATGCTCCCGGTGACGTGCTCAAGGCCAACGCGGCATTGGCGGATATCCTAGTGCCAGAGTGGGCAGCCGCCCAGACGGAGTTCCTTGCCCTGAAACGCGGCGGGGATGCTGAGCTACTGGCTGCGGCCCGCCAACGATTACTGCTCACGGGAATGCCAGCGGCACTGATCACTCAGGTCGGGCGTAGTGGCAAGGTTCAGCCTTACTTGACGCTCACCAGCCCTATAGGTGGTGTGCTGCAAGAATTGAATGTTCGTGCAGGCATGACCGTGGCGATTGGCGATACTCTGGCACGTGTGAACGGCTTGAGCAGTATCTGGCTGGCCGTGGCCATTCCAGAATCGGAAGCCGGAACTCTCACCTTAGGACAGACCGTCGAAGCGCGCTTGCCTGCCTTTCCGGGAACAACACTCAATGGCAAGGTCAGCGCGATTTTGCCCGAGACCAACTCGGACAGTCGCACAATTCGTGTGCGGGTGGAGCTGCCCAATCCTGACGGTCACCTGAGACCAGGTCTGTCGGCGGAGGTACGTCTGAACCGCTCGACCGAGCAGAGTGTCCTGTGGGTGCCAAGCGAGGCCGTCATTCGCACTGGTCGACGTGCTCTGGTGATGCTCGCCGCAGGCGCGGGTCGCTACCGTCCTGTGGAGATCCAACTTGGGCAGGAAAGCGATGGTAGAACGGCGATCCTGAAGGGCTTGGAAGAAGGTCAGAAGGTGGTTACGTCTGGCCAATTCCTGCTCGACTCGGAGGCCAGCCTTAAGGGCGTTGTCATAGGGGCGGAGGACGAGTCACCACCAGGTGCAGCAGGCTCCAGCTTACATGAAGCGGATGGGCAGATTGTTGAGATCAACGACAAAGAGGTCACTCTTGCCCATGGCCCTTTCAAGACGTTGGGCATGCCTGGTATGACGATGACTTTCCCGCTTGCCAAACCGGCACTGATGCAGGGACTTGAAACGGGTGACAAGGTTCGTATCGGAGTTACTCAAACCGATGATGGTTTGCGTGTGGATCGCTTGGATAAATCGGGGAGCCAGCCATGATCGCGGCCCTGATTCGTTGGTCAGTGGCCAACCGTATCCTAGTGCTACTGGCGACATTGTTCGTTACGGCTTGGGGCATTTGGTCGGTGCAGAGCACCCCTATAGACGCGCTGCCCGATCTCTCTGATGTACAGGTAATCATCCGTACACCTTACGCAGGCCAGGCGCCGCAGATTGTCGAGAACCAGGTCACCTATCCGTTAGCCACCACCATGCTTTCGGTGCCGGGTGCCAAGACGGTACGTGGTTACTCCTTCTTTGGTGATAGCTTCGTTTACGTGTTGTTCGAAGACGGCACTGACTTGTATTGGGCCCGTTCGCGGGTGCTGGAATACCTGAGCCAAATACAAAGTCGATTGCCTGCCAGTGCCAAGCCGGCGTTGGGGCCGGATGCGACAGGGGTGGGGTGGATCTATCAATATGCACTGGTAGATCGCAGTGGCGGACACGACCTGGCACAGCTTCGCGCTCTTCAGGACTGGTTCCTCAAGTTCGAACTCAAGACTTTGCCCAACGTTGCGGAAGTGGCTACCGTGGGAGGTATGGTAAAGCAGTACCAGGTGCAGCTCGATCCGCTCAAACTGGCCAGCCTCGGCATCACGCAAGTCGAGGTGAGCGAGGCTATCGGCAAAGCTAACCAGGAAACCGGTGGTGCCGTGTTGGAGATGGCAGAGACCGAGTTCATCGTGCGGGCGTCGGGCTATTTAAAGACACTTAATGACTTTCGAGCGATCCCGCTTAAGTTGGGTTCAGGCGGTGTGCCGGTGACCCTGGGTGATGTCGCCACGATTCAGTTAGGGCCGGAAATGCGCAGGGGCATCTCCGAACTCGACGGCGAAGGTGAGACCGTCGGTGGTGTGGTGATTTTGCGTAGCGGCAAGAATGCTTGCGAAACCATTGCAGCGGTCAAGACCAAGCTCGATGAACTGAAAAGCAGTCTGCCGGCTGGTGTGGAAATCGTCACCACCTACGACCGCAGCAAGCTGATCGACCGCGCTGTCGATAATCTCAGTCACAAGCTGATCGAGGAGTTCATCGTCGTCGCCTTGGTGTGTGGGATCTTCCTCTGGCACCTGCGCTCATCCCTGGTGGCGATTATCTCCTTACCGGTTGGTGTATTGATTGCCTTCATCGTCATGCGTTACCAGGGTATCAACGCCAACATCATGTCCTTGGGCGGAATAGCCATCGCCATTGGTGCCATGGTCGATGCTGCCGTAGTGATGATCGAAAACGCCCACAAGAAAATCGAGGCCTGGCACGCAGCCAATCCGGATGAGGAGCTAACGGGGGAGCGTCATTGGCATGTGATGACTGAAGCAGCGGCAGAGGTAGGCCCGGCACTTTTCTTCTGCCTATTGATCATCACCTTGTCGTTCATTCCGGTATTCACCCTGGAGGCTCAGGAAGGACGGCTGTTTGGCCCATTGGCGTTCACCAAGACCTACGCCATGGCCGCAGCGGCGGGATTGTCTGTGACTCTGGTGCCCGTGCTGATGGGCTACTGGATTCGAGGGCGAATACCCAATGAGCAGCAGAACCCGTTAAACCGTTGGCTGATCCGAATCTATCAGCCGGCTTTGGATATGGTCTTGCGTCGACCTAAGATCACATTGCTGTTGGCGCTACTGATTTTTGTCAGTGCGCTATGGCCAATGTCGCGCTTGGGTGGTGAGTTTCTTCCGCCGCTGGACGAGGGTGATCTGCTCTATATGCCTTCGGCTTTGCCGGGCTTGTCGGCACAGAAAGCAGCGCAATTGCTGCAACAGACCGACCGCCTGATCAAAACCGTGCCCGAAGTCGAACATGTCTTCGGTAAAGCGGGACGCGCGGAAACTGCCACCGACCCCGCGCCGCTAGAGATGTTCGAAACCACCATTCAATTCAAACCGCACGAGCTATGGCGTGCAGGCATGACCCAGGAAAAACTGGTGGAAGAACTGGATCGAGTGGTGCGAGTCCCTGGACTGACGAATATCTGGATACCACCGATTCGCAACCGTATCGACATGCTGGCCACTGGGATCAAGAGTCCCATCGGGGTGAAAGTTGCCGGCACCAACCTGACGGAGATCGACGCCGCTACTCAGGCGGTAGAGCGCGTTGCCAAGGGTGTGCCTGGTGTCAGTTCAGCTCTGGCTGAGCGCCTGACCGGTGGCCGTTACATCGACGTGGATATCGACCGCAAAGCCGCCGCGCGCTACGGGCTGAATATTGCCGATGTGCAGTCCATCGTGGCCGGTGCTATCGGTGGTGAAAATGTTGGGGAGACCATTGAAGGGCTCGCCCGTTTTCCGATCAGCGTGCGCTACCCACGGGAGTGGCGTGATTCGGTCGGCGCCTTGGAGCAATTGCCGATCTATACCCCGCTAGGGAGCCAGATCACCCTCGGCATAGTGGCGAAGGTCAAGGTCACGGATGGCCCACCGATGCTCAAGAGCGAAAACGCACGACCTTCGGGTTGGGTATACATCGATGTGCGTGGTCGAGACATTGCCTCGGTGGTCGCCGATCTGCGCCGAATCGTCAGTGAGCAGGTCAAGTTGCAGCCCGGAATGAGCCTGAGCTATTCAGGACAGTTTGAATTTCTCGAAAGGGCCAACGCACGACTCAAGCTGGTGGTGCCTGCCACGCTGCTGATCATCTTCGTGCTGCTCTATCTGACGTTCGCACGCTTCGATGAGGCTTTGCTGATCATGGCCACGCTGCCATTCGCACTTACGGGCGGAGCATGGTTCCTCTATCTGCTGGGATTCAACCTATCGGTCGCCACCGGGGTCGGCTTTATCGCCTTGGCCGGTGTGTCCGCCGAGTTTGGTGTGATCATGCTGCTCTACCTGAAGAATGCCTGGGCCGAACGGGAAGACCTCGGCGACAGCACTGAGCGCGGGCTGGTGGCAGCGATTCGTGAAGGCGCTGTGCAGCGCGTTCGACCCAAGGCCATGACCGTGGCGGTCATTATTGCCGGTTTGCTGCCGATCCTGTTGGGCAGTGGCACTGGTAGCGAAGTGATGAGCCGCATTGCCGCGCCCATGGTCGGCGGCATGGTCACGGCCCCCTTGCTTTCCCTGTTTGTCATTCCGGCAGCCTATCGCCTGATGCGTCGCCGGCACCTCATCGTTGAACCGATCAAACCACAAGGAAAATTCGTATGAAACTGACCCTGATCGCAGCTGCCAGTACCGCGTTTATGTTTTCACTTTCTGCCTACTCGCAGGACATGCCGGGTATGAGAATGGATGGTATGGAGGGCATGAAGATGGAGCAGGAAACAAAACAGGCTCCAGTTGCTGACGCTGAGGGAACCATCAAGGCTATGGATACTTCGAAGCATACGGTGACCATCTCCCACGGAGCTGTGCCAGCGGTGCAATGGCCCCCAATGACTATGGCCTTTTCAGTGACGGAGGATCTGCTGGCAGGTCTGAAGGTCGGAGACCATGTATCGTTTTCCTTTAGGGTAAAGGATGGCAAAGCCGCAATCGTTTCCATTAAAAAATAAGACTGTAGCGATGAGAACTACCGGCACGCTCTGTCGTGCCGGTTTGGAAAGGCTACCCTTGCTAAAATCCGCCATCTGATCGTCGCCACAATTCGCGTATTTACCATGGACACCACGTGATCCATTTCTGTGAAAATGCGTGTGGTCTATGGACGCCGGAAACTTGCTCTAAACCCCGCCAACTGTTCATTCAAACTGATCTCCATGGGTTGACATCTTTCCTTTATATCGACGAAGCCTTCGCCGATCTGACGGGTATGACCGACCTGGACCAGCTCGGCCGGCGCATCCGCGCCCCGTGCAACCACAAAATGGAAAAACACCGAATCGACCCAAGTGGGGTAAGCCAAGGCTGCGGTACTTGTAAGCGAACGCTGTTTGTCCCCTCAAATCTTGATTTCTGATATGTCCGTGCTTTATTGGCTGATGTTTGTCGTCATTGACGATCAAACACTATTTGTCATTACCGAGCCAGGTGCTTGCACGTTCGCTTGAAGGCCTGGGCTCGCGCGTGTTGATAATCAGTTTGGTCAAGGAAATCAAAGGAATGAAACTTTCACCCGCAGCAAAAGGAATTGCACTGGCCCTGGTCGGTTTCTGTTCATCGATACCCGTGGTGCACGCCTGCACGCGGCTGGTTTTTCTTGGAGATAACCAACAGATCATAACGGCACGCTCAATGGACTGGGCGAAGGATGTGGAAACCAACCTGTGGGTGTTCCCCCAGGGCATGAAGCGCCACGGTGAGGCAGGCCCCAATTCGGTTACCTGGACGTCGAAGTACGGCAGTGTCATTGCGTCCGGCTACGATATTTCCACCACCGACGGCATCAACGAAGCCGGGTTGTCTGCAAACCTGCTGTGGCTGGTGGAATCAGAATATCCAGCACTCGAACAGGGCAAGCCAGGGCTCAGTATCTCGGCATGGGCTCAGTACGTATTGGATAACTTCAAGACCGTGGCTGAAGCGGTCGAGGCGCTCAAGGCCGAACCGTTTCATGTGGTGACATCCAAGGTTCCGAAGGAAACCCGCCTGGCAACGCTGCACCTTTCAATGTCCGATGCGTCGGGTGATAGCGCAATCGTTGAATATATCGATGGCAAGCAAGTCATTCACCACGACAGAAAATATCAAGTGATGACGAACTCGCCGAAGTTCAACGAGCAGTTGGAAATGTATGCTTATTGGCAAGGCATTGACGGAACACAGATGTTGCCTGGCACCAACCGCTCGCCTGATCGCTTTGCGCGTGCGTCCTTCTACGTAAATGCCGTGCCCAAGCATGAGGATGCGCGGCTGTCACTGGCCAGTGTGTTCAGTGTGATTCGCAACGTCTCGGTGCCGTACGGCATTACAACGCCAGATCAGCCCAATATCTCATCCACGCGCTGGCGGACCGTGGCGGACCATAAACACAAGCAGTATTTTTTCGAGTCCGCAGTCACGCCCAATACGTTCTGGGTTGACCTGAAGAAGCTGGACCTCAGCCAGAAAACCGGCAAGGTGAAGAAGCTGGACCTGGGGCCGAACCAGGCAAACGTGTATGCCGGCGAAGTGTCCGCGCGCTTCGAAGAGTCCGCACCGTTCAAATTCGAGGGGATTTGAATTGCACCAGCGACTTGATCCCTGACATTTACACTCAGGACGCAACAGCGCTCGCCTCGGCAATCATGAGGTCGAGCGCGCTTTTGTGTGCGTTGAACAAAAGGCGGCTCGGTCATCAGCCTGCCTGCGACAACCCAAATCCCAGACAAAGAAAAGCCCGCGATGGGGGGGAGCGGGCTTAAAGGTTTCTACTAGGAGCTGGGTCAACCATAAGCCTTCGAATGTGAAAGGCTTGTGAAAATTACGGGATTGGTCTGAATGATTGCTATTTCACCGTGCAGGTCCAGCGATGATTGTGCCGGTAGGGCGCGCGCATGAAGGTGATGTCCGAGACGCGGGTCAGGCCGCGTTTGCGCAGGGCGTCGGTCAGTTGTACGAGTGTCTCTGCTTCGATAGTCATTGCTGTTACCTCGTCAGATTTACTGCGTTCATAGGTCTGGACCGGGCGGGTGTCGGGCTAATTCAATTTTTTTGCCCGTGTATCGACGACCGCAAACAGGCCAGGCAAAAAAGATGAACCACCCACGCCGCCACGCGCTCACATGAACAGCGGTACCTCAAACGCAGTTCCCGAAAAACAGAACGAGGATTTCATGATGAATACCCTGTTGCGAAGCAGCGCTTTTGCGCTGGCGTTTACCCTGGCAGGCGCGGTACACGCGGCCCAGGACGCCGACGATTTCGTGGAAGACGCCTCGGCCAAAGGCATCGCCGAAGTGGAAGCCGGCAAGCTGGCCCAGGAGAAGGGCAGCGCCAGCGACGTGAAGGCCTTTGCCGACATGATGGTCAAGGACCATACCGCCGCCAACGAGAAGCTCAAGGCCATCGCTGCCAGCAAAAAGCTGGAAGTCTCGGATGATGCCATGCTGATGGACAAGGCCAAGGCGATGATTCTGGAGCTGCGTAGCGCCAAGTCGTTCGACCAGGCCTATGCCAACAACCAGGTCAAGGCGCACGAGGCCACCATCGAGCTGTTCGAGAACTATGTGAAGGACGGCACCGATGCCGAGCTCAAGGCGTTCGCCGAGAAAACCCTGCCCACGCTGAAAGAGCATCTGACCAAGGCCAGGGCACTTGCCAGCGCACATGGCGGTGATGCAGCCCAACCCTGAGTGAATGCCCGCTGGCCAGTGCGCACGCGCTGGCCATTGGCAATGCAGTACGCACCGTTCCAGTCGTAGAGGAGAGGTGACGATGAACGACACGGACAAAAGGCAGGCGTTGCAGAACTGGCGACAGGCGTTGGTCCACGAGCATGCGTCACTGGACGCCGAGCAGCGTTACGACAAGGCGTTGATGGCCGCCGATGCACTCGAGGTGGCGGGCATCATCAGCAGTCGCGAGTGGCGCGAGCTGGTGAAGGAAGCCAATGCCTTTATCTTCCACTGAGGGGCGTTGCCAATGCCGGCAGTGCCTGGAGGTTAACGTCATGAAACTGACCGCGTTGGCGTTGCTGGTCGCCAGCCTGTCGATGCTGCAAGGGTGCTTCAACGAGCCCGAGCATGTCGACAAGGATACCGATCGCAGCAAGTCTTCCCTGCAGATGCAAAAGCCCGACACGCCCCCTGCGGAGCCGGCGCCTCGGCAACCCCCCAACAACTAGCTTGAGCGAACGTGCGCCCCAGTCAGCCGAGGCTTGGGGCGCAGGGCTCAGAAGGTGGGCGGGGTGATCACCCAGATCACCACCGCATCCACTTCACCCGGGTTGCCGTATTTGTGCGGCTCCTGGCTGGAGAAGCTGAAGCTGTCGCCTTCGCCGAGTTCGAAATGGCGATCCCCCACCCACAGCTCGAAGCGGCCGGACAGCACGTACCCGGCTTCTTCGCCCTCGTGGCTGTAGCTCTGCTGGCTGTAGGTGCCTGGCGGAAAACGCGAGTGGAGCATCTCCAGTTCGCGGTTGGGTTGCGGGGTGAGCAACTGGTCGACGATGCCGTCTTCGTAATGCACGCTCAGTCGGCTCTGCCGGCGCACCACGTAGCCGCTGTCCTCGGGGGCGGTGACCGCCTCGCTGGCGAAGAACCACTGGATGGTCACGCCCAGGCTGCGGGCGATATTGAACAGTGCCGGTATCGAGGGGTACGACAGGTTGCGTTCCAGCTGGCTGATATAGCCGGCGGTCAGCTCGCTCTGTTGCGCAAGCTCGGTCAGGGTCATGCCGCGACGCTTGCGAAGCCCGCGAATGCGCGTGCCCAGAAAGTGCGGCGCGGCGCTGCCGTCCTCGGCGGTGGGCGGCAGCTTGCTGTTGTTGCTCATGGCGTTATCCGATCAGCCCTGCAAAGGCCCGGAGTATAAACAGCCTCACAGGCTCGCGGCGACTTTAAGACCCTCATAGATGGCTTCCTCGGCGGTACGCGCCGCCAGGCAATCGCCAATGCGGTGTACTGCGGCCAGGTCCTGGATCTCGCCGGCCAGGGTGTCGACCGGGTGATGGCCGTGGCACAGCACCAGGGTGTCGATGCCTTCGAAGATCATCGCCTCGCCGCTGGCGGTGTGCTGCAGGTAGACGCTGCTGTCGTCGCAGCCATACAGCCGCGCATAGGGCGTGATCGGGATGCCCAGCTTGTGCAGCTCGCCGGCCATCTGGTCACGCACATACAACGGCAGGCTCTCGCCGCAGTGGCTACCGTTGACCGCCAGTTGCACCTGATGCCCGGCGCGGGTCAGGCGTTCGGCGATGCCCGGCCCGATCCAGTCGCAGCGCCAGTCCATCACCATCACCGAGCGACCGACCTGTACCTGCTCGCGCAGCACCTGCCAGGCGTCGACCACCTGCAACTCGCCGCCGCGCTCGAAAGCCGGCCAGTAGGGCGCGGCACCGGTGGCGACGATCACGGCATCCGGCTGCTCGCGCGCGACCAGCGCGCGGTCGACCCGGGTATTGCGCACCACCTCCACGCCGGCCAACTGCATCTCGCGTTGCAGGTTGGTGCTGGCACCGCCGAATTCGCTGCGCCGTGGCAGCAGTTGCGCCAGCAGCACCTGGCCACCCAGTTGGGCGGCCGCCTCATACAGGGTGACCTGATGACCACGGGCCGCCGCTACCGCGGCAGCCTTCATGCCGGCCGGGCCGCCGCCCACCACCATCACCTTCTTGCGCAGTGTGGCAGGCTGCAGTTGGCCGAACTGCCGCTCGCGCCCGGTCTCCGGATGCTGGATGCACGAAATCGGCAGGCCCTTGTGGAAGTGCCCGATACAGGCCTGGTTGCAGGCGATGCAGGCACGCACGTCTTCGGCCCGGCCGCTGTCGGTCTTGTTCGGCATCTGCGGGTCGCAGATCAGCGCGCGGGTCATGCCACACACGTCGGCCTGGCCGCGGGCAAGTATCAGCTCGGCCTCCTGGGGCTGGTTGATGCGCCCGGTAACGAACAGCGGAATGTCCAGGCTGGCCTTGAAGGTGCCCGCCTCGCGGGCCAGATAGGCGGCCTCGATGGCCATCGGCGGCACGATATGCACCGCGCCGCCCAGGGACGCCGAGGTGCCGGCCACAATATGCACATAGTCCAGTTGCCCTTGCAGGGCCTTCACCGCGCCGAGCGATTCATCTTCGCTCAGGCCCTCGGCGTCGCGTTCATCGGCGCTGATGCGCAGGCCGATGATGAAGTGTTCGTCGGTGCTGGCACGCACCGCGGCGATGACCTCGCGCACAAAGCGCAAACGATGTTCAAGGTCGCCGTTGTAGCCGTCGCTACGCCGGTTGACCCGTGGGTTGATGAACTGGGCGGGCAGGTACCCGTGGCTGGCCACCACCTCCACGCCGTCCACGCCCGCCTGATGCAGGCGCCGCGCCGCCGCGGCATAGCCGGCCACTATCTCGTCGATCATGCCTTGGTCAAGCTCGCGCGGCATCACCCGGAATCGTTCGTTGGGCACCGCCGAGGCCGAGTAGGCCACCGCCAGCAAGCCGTCGCTGGACTCCATGATCTCGCGCCCCGGGTGAAAGATCTGCGACAGCACCACGGTGCCGTGGGCATGGCAGGTCTCGGCCAGCCGGCGATACCCCTCGATGCAGGCGTCATCGGTGGCCATCAGCACGTGGGAGGTGTAGCGGGCGCTGTCGTGTACGCCGGCCACCTGCAGCACGATCAGCCCCACACCACCTTCGGCCCGGGCCTGGTGATAGGCAATCAGCTGTTCGTTGACCAGGTTGTCGGTGGGCATCGAGGTGTCGTGGCCGCTGGACATGATGCGGTTCTTGAGGCGCTTGCCACGGATCTGCAACGGGGTGAACAGGTGCGCGAAGGCGGTCGACATGGTGGTCAGGCTCCAGCGGGGGTGTTGTTATTATTTTTCTATGAAAGTGTACCGACAGTAAAAAATCAACTTGTTTTTTTACTTGGGTTTGATTAGCGTCGAGACACCCCAGTGCAGGGGCTTACCTCACAAAAACAAGAAAGTGGACCACGCCGGCGCCAGGCCGAGTGGTACCCGCAGGAGGATCCATCGATGAAAGCGTTCCCGCGTAAACCAGGCCTGTATGCAGTGCTGCTTGCCCTGGGCCTGGGCAGTGCCCAGGCAGCTCCGCAGATGGTCGTGGTGGGTTATGGCGGTGCCGGGCAGAAGGCCCAGGACGTGGCGTTCTTCCAGCCGTTCAGTGCCCAGGACAAGAGCAAGCTGATCCAGAGCGAGTACAACGGTGAAATGGCCCGCATCAAGGTCATGGTCGACACTGGCAATGTGGACTGGGATGTGGTGCAGATCGAAGGGCCTGACTTGATGCGCGGGTGCGACGAAGGCATGTACGAACCCCTCGACTGGAAGCAGCTGGGGCATGCCGACGAGCTGATCCCGGACGCTGCCCAGGCGTGCGGCTCGGCGGCGCTGGTGTGGAGCGTGGCGATCGCCTATGACCGCGACAAACTGGCCCAGGCGCCCACCTCCTGGGCCGACTTCTGGGACGTGAACAAATACCCGGGCAAGCGCGGCCTGAGGAAGCGTGCGGTGTACAACCTGGAGTTCGCACTGCTGGCCGACGGCGTCAAGGTCGAGGACGTCTACAAGGTACTGGCCACCCCCGAGGGCGTGGACCGCGCCTTTGCCAAGCTGAGCGAGCTCAAGCCCAACATCCAGTGGTGGGAGGCTGGCGCGCAGCCGGCGCAGTGGCTGACGGCGGGTGACGTGGTGATGACCTCCACCTACAGCGGGCGCATCGCCAGTGCCGCGCAGGCCGGTGCGCCGTTGGCGGTGGTATGGCCCGGCAGCCTGTACGGCATGGACTACTGGGCCATCATCAAGGGCTCCAAACATGTCGACCAGGCCAAGAGGCTGATCGCCTACACCAACGACCCGGCAGCGCAGGTGCGCTATGTACAGCAGATTCCCTACGGCCCGACCAACACCCAGGCCGCGGCAAAGCTGGACCCGTCGCTGGCCAGCTGGGTGCCGACCTCGCCGCAGAACCTTCAAGGGGCGCTGTCGATGAACGTCGAGTTCTGGGTCGATCATGGTGACGAACTGGAGGAGCGGTTCAACGCCTGGGCTACCAAGTAGCCGTTGCAGCCCGTCTCCTGCACCGTTCTGCAGGAGCGGGCTCAGCTGTGAAGGGGCGCGCGGCGCCCCTTCAAAGTCTGGTTAAATACGCGCTTACCAGAACCGCCGGCGAGCCCGTTCCATGCACGATGACGACGATATCCACGAACCCGAGCACGACCACCTGCTCGACCACGAATTTCACGATCAATACATTGCCCCCGAGCCAGAGGCGGGCGGTATGGATGAGGATGACGAGGACGATGATGCCTGGGGTCTGCTCGACGATGACGATGACCAGCCCGAAGACCCATAGCCCTGCCGGCTTCACCATTCGTCGCGTGTGCTGCACCCTGGCCCCGGCCTGACCTCCAACTGACAGGGCCCGGATGTTCCGGGCCTTTGCTGGCGAGGTGTTCCATGACTGACCAAGTGACTGCCCAAGCCCAAGACCCCACCCAACCGACGACGGCTCCCGAAGACGTCGATCCGCTGGCACGCCCACCGGTGTTCACGCCAGATCGTCCCGAGGACTGGAAAGACCCGGCCAGCGGTGATGGCGTGCCCGATGACGAAGACATGCCGCTGCCCAATGATTGAGCGCAGGGGCGTCTGCCAGGGGGCTGGGGGGATCGCTGGCAGACACCCGGATGCCTGGCCCCATTCGACGACGTGGAGGTACTGATGACCGGTAATCAGCACAAACCAGAAGGACCGCATTCATCCGAGCACGCCTCTGAACGGGACACGCTGGACTTTGATCCCGATTCGCCAGACCTGGATGACCCGCAGGTGGATCCGGTAGGCCCGGCCAAGGCGCCCAAGGGCGGGCCAGAACCACGCAAGCCACCGCTTCTTGGCGAGTAGCCGCAAACAAGGGCCCGGCGCAATGCCGGGCCTTTTTGCAATCAGCCGTGCAATCAGCCGCCGGCTGCCTTGGCCGCGGTCACACCCGCCGCACTGAGCTTGATCGGGTAACGCACTGACGGTTCATCGTCGGCCCCAACGGTGACCGCACCGTCCTGGATCAACCCCTTGTCCTGCAGTTGCTTGAGCGTCTCGGCCACCGCCTTTTCGCCTTCGAAGTTGTCCAGCACTTCCTTGCCCAACCCGTTCGGGTGGGCGTGGTACAGCCGGGTGAGTACTTCGTTTTGCAGTGTTTGATTGGTCATTGCCTGCCTCGCAGTGTTCATGGGTATGAAGGGCGTTGCACAGCTTCCGACAGGCCAGGGCGGCAGGGATTCCACCGGATGTCGCGAGGGGGCGACCGGGTGCGTTACAGCAGGTTGCGGGGCGGGGGCGGGCAGCAGGGCCCTGAAACAGAACTGCCCCGGGCAACGCCGCGGGGCAGTGGGTCAAGCGCTACGCCGGGGCGTCAGGGCTTGTTGTTGAGCTTGCGCAGTTCTTCGTAGGTGGCCGACTGGACGAACCAGAAGCCGGAAACGATGCACCAGGTCAGCGTACCGACAATCAATGTGCCCAGGCCAGCCAGGAAACTCTGGCTGAACATGAACAGGCCGGAAATCCAGATGACGGCCAGTGCCACGTACAGCACCACGTTGTTGACGCTGATAACAAAATCTTTCACGAGTAATCCTTCCCGAGTCATTGTCCACTGTCGCACGAACGGCGTGCGACAGGCCGCTATCATATTGATATTGCGACAACAATTCCATCGGAACGGGCGATGCGCCTGCCTGTCAGCGGCTAGCGAAAGCGCGGCAGCGGTCGGTCCAGGGTGAGGGAGGTCAGGGTCTTCTTCACCAGCACCTCGTCGGCTTCGACGGCCTTGAGAGTGTCGCGGATCTTGCCCGCCACCGGTACATCGCCCTGGCGGTCGATCCAGTCGGCGATCTCCTTGCAGGCCACGGCCAGGCGGTCCTGACGGTGGTTGATCAGGGTCAGCAGGGTGGTGATCTCTTTGTCGGACATGGCGCATTCCTCCCTTCGGCGAATTAAGTGTAGCAGTGCGCCGGCAGTTGGCCCCCCAGCCTCAATCGGGTTTGCCGCGCACGATGCGCCCGTCCTTGACCTCGTCGGCATAGGCCTTGAGCTTGTCCGAGTCCCGGTACAGGCGGTTCATCAGGTGCAGCACCGCCACCACGTCGACGTCCTTGATGCGCTCGGCCAGCTTGCTGATTTCACCGGCGGTACGCTCAAGGTCGGTGGCGACCAGCTTCAGGTCACGTTTGAGTTCTGCGGAGGACTTCTTGATACCCATGGATACCTCGGATGGGCTGATTGCGTTCAAATGGGTGCATTCTAGCAGGCGACACCATCGGCAACAGAAGAGGGGAGGCACAGCATGAGCGCCAGGGTGCAGGTACGGGCCAACCGTCGTGGTCGCGATATCGCGGTGGGCGATGTCCATGGGCACTTCCAGCGCCTGCAGCAGGCACTGGATACCGTCGGGTTCGATCCGGCCATCGATCGGCTTTTCAGCGTGGGCGACCTGGTCGACCGTGGGCCCGACAGCGAACAGGCGCTGGCATGGCTCGATCAACCCTGGTTTCACGCGGTGCAAGGCAATCATGAAGCGTTGGCCATTGCCCACGTGCGGGGCCACTGGCTGGACCAGGCGATGTACCGCGCCAGTGGTGGCGGCTGGTTTCTCGACCTGGATGCGCAGGCCCAGGCCCGCTTTGTGGCCGCCTTCGAACAGATGCCCCTGGCGCTGGAGCTGCAAACCCCTGAAGGCCTGGTCGGCCTGCTGCACGCCGACTGCCCGTTCGCGCATTGGCAGACACTGTGCGAGCACCTGGCAGGCGAACCTTCAGCCGATGTTCAGGAGGTGTGCCAATGGTCGCGACGACGCTTGCAGCAGGGCGACACTGGCGAGGTTCAGGGCTTGCGTGCGCTGATCGTCGGGCACACCACGCTGCGCGAGGTGAAGGTGCTGGGCAATGTCTGGCACCTCGATACCGGCGGCTGGGCAAGCGGACACTTCAGCCTGCTTGATCTTGCCAGCCTTGAGTTACTGCAGACGCCTAGATGAACCACCACGGGTCACCGTTGGGCTTGGTGGGGGTTCGCCTGAGCTGGCGTATCGATACCCATGCCAACGCGATGCCAACCAGCAGCATCAGGCCACTGAACACCATCTTGAACAGGATCGCGGCATGAAACGCGTCGGGGTTGTCACGCAGCGTATGGGTCACGTTGTGGACTGGCCGGATACGGTTGCTGACCATGCTGGTCACGCTGCCCGCCTGCAGGTCTTGCAGGTTCAGCAGGGCCATCGCCAGGGCACCCAGAATCAACAGGAAGCCAGCCATCAGCAAGACCATCATATGGCCGCTGCCCACGCTGTTCTGGCGCATGGTCGCCTCCTGGCAGATTTCGAGAAGCGCGCGATCATACATGACTTGACGCTGGCCGGCAGGGCATTTGAAACTCGTTGCCCCAGCCACCGGAGCCCCTCATGGACCTGACCACCCTCGCGTTATTCATCCCGGCCTGTTTCGCCCTGAACATGGCCCCTGGCCCCAACAACCTGCTGTCGCTGAACAACGCCAGCCGCTACGGCCTGCGCACGGCCTGCCTGGCTGGCGCCGGCCGCCTGCTGGCGTTTGCCGGCATGATCGTACTGGCCGCCATGGGCCTGGCGGTGGTGCTGCATACCAGTGAATACCTGTTCCTGCTGGTCAAGGTGCTGGGCGCCGGCTACCTGTTCTACATCGCCTGGCAGTTGTGGCGCGCACCGGTCGGCGAGGCCGCGCAGGTCGGTGCACGCGGCGTGGGTACCCTGCGCCTGGCGCGTCAGGAGTTCCTGGTGGCGGCGGGCAACCCCAAGGCCATCCTGATCTTCACCGCGTTCCTGCCCCAGTTCGTCAGTGTGACAAGCGCCACGCCGGTGGCCGAGCAGTTCGCCGTGCTGGGGGCGATGTTCCTGGTACTGGAGTGGCTGGCCATCGCCATCTACGGCTGGCTGGGGGCGTACATGCAGCGCTGGTTCAACCAGCCTGCACCGCGTCGGCTGTTCAACCGGGTCAGCGCATCGTTGCTGGGCCTGGCGGGGTTCGGCCTGCTCGCCGCACGCCGGGCCTGAGCCCTACCAGCGGATGCGCAGCCCCAGGGTGCCGCCAATCGATTCCTGCTGGCGGCTGTCAAGGTTGGCGCTGTAGGTCACTGCGCCGTACACCGCCACGGCGGGGCTCAGCCGGGCGCTCAGGCCGGCGCCCACGTCCATCCAGGTGGCGGCCTGATCAGTCCTGATCGGCTCGCCCCCGTCGAACCGCAGGGTGTCGCGCCCGCCACTGCTGCGCCATACATTGCTGCGCAGGTAGGGCTCCAGCGGCACGCTGCCGGCCAGATAGCTGCCCTTGATTCGTGCGCCAACGCGCCCGGTCCAGTTGGTCTGGCTGTCCTGGGTGACCGTTGAAATGCCATCGCTGCGTGTATCGAAGTCGACCTTGCGGGCGATCACCTGCACCTGGGGCTCGACCACCCAGCGCGCGCTCAATGCCAGCGGATAGCCGGCCTCCACCGAGGCCGCCAGGGCATGCCCATCCAGATCGAGCTTCACGCCGCGATCGGAACGGGCGCGGCCGTCCAGACCGGTGTACTGCAGCACTGTGTCCACGTACCACTGCCCGGGACCGATCAGCGTCCAGTAGGCGCCGACACTGTCGCCATCGAGGCGGACATCGCCCACCGCATTGTCTTCGAAACCCAGCGCGAAGCCTTTGACATCGCCATCGAGCCGGCTATGGCTGACATACACCCCGGCGTGCTGGCGATAACCGCCGTCGGTGTGCGTCGCATACAGGTCATGGCCCACCTCGAAACCGCTCAGGTTGCCGTCCAGGCTTGGCGACACCGTGCCGGACCACTGCTGGCGCAGGTGCTCGCCAAAGGTACGGGCCCACCCAGCGGCCACCGGGCCTTGTTCGTCGAGCAGGCGTTGCTCGCCCTGGCGCTGGTGGAAGGTGCCCAGGGTCGACAGGCTGATGATGGCCGCGGCGCGGCTGGCCACCGCGTACACCGGCACTTCGGCGCGGTACAGCACGATGGCCTGCCCGGCGACCGGGGTGGGCAGTGGCGGGGTACCCGGGGCGGCCACGGGCGCCGGCACCACCGGTGGTGGTGGCTGGCCGGGCAGGGGCGGCGCCGATACCGGGGGCGCGACCACGCTCGAGCGCAGGTACCAGCTGTTCTCGCTGCCAGCGCTGACCCCGCCCTTGAACAGGTAGTACTGGTAGGCCCCGGCCGACAAGGGCTGGCCAAGGCTGAACGCCGTGCTGGTGCTGGTGGTGCCAGGGCCGGCCTCGACCACCTGGATGCCATCGGCCGCTGTCAGCGCGCCGCTGCCGCCCAGGTTGTTCACCTGAAGGGCAGTGCTGCCGGCCAGCGAGCCCTGGTTGACCACCAGCCGGTCGGAGGCGGCGCCGTCGCCTTCGAGCACGCTGTCGACCTTGAGCACGCCGTTGCTGCCTGCGTAGTTGCCGTCGAGGGTCAGGCGGCCCAGTGCATTGGCGCCGCTGCTGAGGTCGATGAGCCCGGCGTTGTTCACGCTCACCGATGTGCCGCCGGCAAACGCCGTCACCTGGCCGGTGCGCGCCACCAGCTGGCTGGTGGCATCGATCAGCAAGGTGCCGGTACCCGTGCCCTGGTCTCCAAGAACCAGGTGGTCATCCAGGTTGAAGACCGAGGCGTTGGTCAGGGCCATGCGCTCCCAACCGGTATAGCGCGCGCCCAGGCTGCTGCGGGTATGGTCCAGTACCAGGCTGTCGCTGCCCAGGCCGCCGTCCACCTGGCGCACCAGCCCCAGGCGGCTTTCGTCGAGGTTGGCCAGCAGCGCCTGGTCGCTGCCGTCGCCCATCAGCACCGCACCGCGCACGATGCCGTCGTCGCGCCAGGTGAAGCTGTCGTCGCCGAAGCTGAGCAGTACATTGCCCACCACCTCGCCACCGCTGATGGTCACGCTGTCATCGCCGCCGCTGACGCTGATGTTGCCGCCGATGCGTCCGCCACTGACGATGACCGTGTCGCGGTCAAAGCCTGTGACCAGGTTGGCGTCGATGATGCCGCCGGACATGTCGAACAGGTTGCGGTCCAGCTTCATGTCGACGCGCCCGATGCGCCCGCCGCTCATGTAGGCCACATCCCCATCTTCGAAGGCGCCGATGATACGTCCGCCGCTCATCTGGAACAGGTCGCGGCCGTTGCCCTGCTGCAAGGCCTGCAACTGCCCGCCGGTCATGATGAAGGTGTCGATGCCCGCGCCCTGATCGAGCACGCCGGTGATGATGCCCGACGCCATCTCGACGCGGTCGGCGCCGGGGCCGAAGGTCACGCTGCCGGCGAGGGTGCCGCTGCCCCCGGCCGGCAGTATCAGCGTGTTGTCACCGCCAGGGTCGACAATGGAGGCGCCAATGCCGCTGTCGCAGACATAACGATCGTTGCCGCCGGTAGGGGCGAAGGTGCAGTCCGCCTGACTTGTCAGGGCCCACGGGCCCAGCAACGGCAGGCACGCCAGGGCAACGCGGCTGGGCGGGCTCATTTCGTCCTCCTTGGGCTAGCGATCGGCCCAAGCGATACAGGGCTGCGACGGCGGTCGCAACTGGCAGAAATGATAGGTGGTCATCGAAAAAGTGCACATTGGCGCAAAAAACGCCTGATCGATGGCACGCCTGTCGATCAGGGCAGAGGGCTCAATCGCGGTAGAACACCTGCACCAGGTGGTAACCGAATTTGCTCTTGATCGGGCCGTGTACCACCCGCAACGGCTTCTTGAAAATCACCTGGTCGATGGCGCCCACCATCTGTCCCGGGCGTACTTCGCCCAGGTCGCCGCCGCGTTTGCCCGACGGGCAGGTGGAGTACTTTTTCGCCAGCACATCGAAGGCTTCGCCCTTGGCGATGCGCTGCTTGAGCTGTTCGGCCTCTTCGGCGGTCTTGACCAGGATGTGACGGGCCTGTGCTTTCATGTTGCCTCTGTTACGGGTAAAACCGGCGATTATGCCTGATTCGGGGCAGGGCGGCTTGGCGCGCCGTGCCCCGAACCCACGCTTGGCGGGTTACTCCACCGTGGCGCGTTTCACGTCGCTGGAAGCCGACCAGATGCGATAGCGCACTTCCACGTCCTTGGGGGTGTAGACCACCACCGGCAACTTGCTGTTGTAGCGCAGCAGGAAACCATCGCCGACCACCGGCACGAAGGCGTCGATCTTCTTGTTGTCGGGGCAGCCCATCAGGGTAGAGACAGGGCCCATCACCTTGTCCAGCCGGTAGTAACTATAGCCCCAGCCTTCGAGGGTCTTTTCTTCGAGGTTGCCACCCAGGCGCTGCAGGTTGCAGTCCACCTTGAGGGTCTTGCCGGCCAGTACCTCGACCTTGAATGCCGACTCGTCTTTCTGCTCGGGCAGGTGGATCACCTGGCGCACAAAACCGTTTTCGGCTTCGGGATAAGGGGCCACATCCTTGAGGCTGGCTGCGAGAACAGGGGCGCTGAAAGCCAGGGGCAGCATGACCAGGGCGGTCAGGGAAAGCGGTCGCATAAAAGCTCCTTGCGGTTTGAAAATGACAGTCGTAGCCGGCCAGCGGTACCTGCGCCCCAGGCCGATGGCTACTGGGCCAGCCAGCCGCCATCGATGTTCCAGGCGGCGCCGCGTACCTGGCTGCCGGCTTCGCTACACAGAAACAATACCAGCTCGCCCAGGTGTTGCGGTGTGACGAAGGCGTGCGAGGGCTGCTTTTCGGCCAGCAGGTCCTGCTGGGCCTGCTGCGGGTCGACCCCGCTGGCGATGCGATCGTCGATCTGCTTCTGTACCAGCGGGGTGAGCACCCAGCCGGGGCAGATGGCGTTGCAGGTCACGTTGCTGGTGGCGGTCTCCAGGCCCACCACCTTGGTCAGCCCGACCACCCCGTGCTTGGCCGCCACGTAGGCGGCCTTGCCTACCGAGCCGACCTGCCCGTGCACCGAGGCGATGTTGATCACCCGCCCCCAGTTGCGCTGGCGCATGCCGGGCAGTGCCAGGCGGGTGCTGTGAAACACCGCCGAAAGGTTGAGCGCGATGATCGCGTCCCAGTGTTCCACCGGGAACGCCTCCACCGGGGCGACATGCTGGATGCCGGCGTTGTTGACCAGGATATCGACCCCGCCGAACTCGCGTTCGGCATAGGCAAACAGGTCGTTCAGTTGCTCCACGCTGCCAAGGTCTGCCGCGTGGTGCCCCACCCGGGTGCCATGCCGGCCCACCTCGGCAAGCGCTGCACTGGCGTCGCCGAAGCCGTTGAGAATCACATCGGCGCCAGCGCCGGCCAATGCCTGGGCGATACCCAGGCCGATGCCACTGGTGGAACCGGTAACCAGTGCGACTTTTCCTGCAAGGCTCATGGAAGTCTCCTTAGACAATGCCTGTAGCGTAGAAGGTAGCGATCACCACGAAGACTGCCAGGGTCTTGATCAGGGTGATGCCGAAGATGTCCTTGTAGGCTTCGCGGTGGGTCAGGCCGGTCACCGCCAGCAGGGTGATCACCGCGCCGTTGTGCGGCAGGGTGTCCATGCCGCCGCTGGCCATCGCGGCCACTCGGTGCAGCACCTCCAGCGGAATGTTCGCCGCGTGCGCCGCACTGATGAAACTGTCGGCCATGGCCGCCAGCGCAATGCTCATGCCGCCGGATGCCGAGCCGGTGATGCCGGCCAGCAGGGTCACGGTGATGGCTTCGTTGACCAGCGGGTTGGGAATGTTGCGCAGCGCATCGGCCAATACCAGAAAGCCTGGCAGCGACGCGATCACCGCGCCGAAACCGTATTCCGACGCCGTGTTCATCGCCGCCAGCAGGGCACCATTGACCGCGCTCTTGCTGCCCTCTGCCAGGCGCGTGCGGATGGCGCCGAAGGCGCTGACCAGCACCAGCAGGATGCCCAGCAGCAGGGCGGCCTCGACCGCCCAGATGGCCGTCAGCTTGGCGATCTCGGTCTGTACCGGGGCGCTCATGCCGGGCAGGCTCAGGCTGTGGGTCTTGCCGTACCACGCCGGGATCCAGTGGGTGAACAGCAGGTTCATCACCCCCACCACCAGTAGTGGCGACAACGCCAGCAGCGGGTGCGGCAGGGTCAGGTCGGCGGCGGTTTCGGGCTCGTTGCGCAAGTCGCTGCCGTAGCCTTCACCGGCGCGCTGCGCCTTGTTGCGCTGGCGCTGCAGGTACAGCATGCCGGTGCAGAACACGAACAGCGTACCGATCACGCCAAGCCATGGCGCGGCCCAGGCGGTGGTGTTGAAGAAGGTGCTGGGGATGATGTTCTGGATCTGCGGGGTGCCCGGCAGGGCGTCCATGGTGAACGAGAACGCACCCAGGGCAATGGTGGCTGGTATCAGACGTTTGGGGATGTCGCTCTGGCGAAACATCTCGGCGGCGAACGGGTACACCGCGAACACCACCACGAACAGCGACACCCCGCCATAGGTGAGCAGCGCGCACACCAGTACGATCACCAGCATGGCCTGGCGTGTGCCCAGCAGGCGAATGGCGGCAGCCACGATCGAGCGCGAGAAACCCGAGAGCTCGATCAGCTTGCCGAACACGGCGCCGAGCAGGAACACCGGGAAATAGAGCTTGATGAACCCGACCATCTTTTCCATGAACACCCCGGTGAAGGCGGGCGCGACGGCGGAAGGGTCGGTAAGCAGCACCGCGCCGAGGGCGGCGATGGGGGCAAAAAGAATCACGCTGTAGCCACGGTAGGCCGCCAGCATCAGCAGCGCCAGGGCTGCCAGGGCAATGATCACACTCATCGAGTGTCTCCTTGGGTGCATCTTGTTTTTGTTGGGATGCAGCCCTTAGCGAAGACCGTGCCATGTTAATAAGCTATTGATTTGTAAGGATAAATATTAATTCCAGTGGAATTTATCGAATGATTGTCTCTGGCTTGAGACTGGCTGTGCCCGCGTGCGCTTGCAGCGCAGGAGGATCTGCACACGGGGTCTGCCTGACACACCGCGCAAACAGGTCTACGACCGCGTTGTGCCAATTCGCAAGCAGGGCCGTCTCCAGGTTGAGATGCCAGTCTCTCTATTGAGACTTAATCCCCAGAGCCGCCAGCTTCTTGTACAGCGTCGAACGCCCCAACCCCAGCTCACGTGCGGCCTGCGGCACATTCCCGGCGCAGCGGACGAGGGCGTTTTCCAGCAACTGGCGCTCGAATGCTTCGCACGCCTGCCTGTAGTCGGTTATGGGGTCGGTGTCGACTGTAAGGGGCGTGAATGGGCCCAATGCCGATTGCACCTGGGCGGCAGTCAGTTGCTGCTGGTCGGCCATCAGCGTGGCCCGCTCCAACACGTTGCGCAGCTCGCGAATGTTGCCCGGCCAGGCATGTCGGGCCAGCAGCGCCTGGGCCGGTGCCTGCAGCTCATGACGGCTGCCCAGCTCCTCCAGTATCGCCTCGCTCAACGCCGGCAGGTCATCGAGCCGGGCACGCAACGGCGGCACCTCGATCGGCAGCACGTTCAGGCGGTAATACAGGTCGGCGCGAAACTCCCCGCGGGCCATCGCTGCCGAAAGGTCGCGCGAAGTGGCAGCAATCACCCGCACATCGCTCTGCAGCATCTGGTTGGAACCCACCGGCTCGTACTCCTTTTCCTGCAGCACGCGCAGCAGTTTGCTCTGCAGCGCCAGCGGCATGTCGCCGATCTCATCGAGAAACAGCGTGCCGCCTTCGGCCACCTGCAGCTTGCCCGGCCGGCCCTTGCGGTCGGCGCCGGTGAACGCACCCGGCGCGGTGCCGAAGAATTCGGCCTCCAGCAGATCGTGCGGGATGGCGGCGCTGTTGATGCTGACAAAGGGCTTGTGGGCGCGGGGCGAGGCGGCGTGGATGGCATGGGCGAGCAACTCCTTGCCCGTGCCGGTCTCACCCAGTAGCAGCACCGGCGAATCGCTGCTGGCCCCACGCCGCGCGCGGCGTTTGACCTCAAGGCTTGCGGCGCTGGTACCGATGAACTGCGCAAAGCTGTACTTGGCCTGGCGCGCACGCAGCAGCGAGCGGGTCGAGGCCAGTTCCTGCTGCATGCTGGCATAGCGCTTGAGCAGCGGCGAAAGGCTGTGCAACTCATCGAACAGGGCAAAGCCGATGGCGCCCATCACCGCGCCCTCGGCATCGTGGATCGGCAGGCGCATCACCACCAGCGGCTCCTTGGGCGTGTCGAGCATGTCCAGCAGAATCGGCCGGCCCTGGGTGATCACGTCGCGCATCTGGCTGCCGGGGATCACGCTTTCGCACGGCTGGCCAATGGCGGCACTGGCGTCCTCCAGGCCAAAGCGCCGTGCGTAGCGCTGGTTCATCCACACGATTCGTGCATCGCGATCGACGATGATCGTGCCCTCGCTGGATTGCTCGATGATCTCGAACAGCGAGCGGATCGCCAGTTGGCGCACGCGCTGGTAGTCCTTGAGGCTGTCACTGTCTTGCATGGGCCGCTCCGCCGTAATGAGGCTGCGATTATGCCCGTGGATCGAACGCCTCGCGCAATGCGTCGCCGATGAACACCAGCAGCGAAAGGATCAACGCCAGGGCGAAGAATGCGGTAAACCCCAGCCATGGCGCCTGCAGGTTCTGTTTGCCCTGGTTCACCAGCTCGCCCAGGGAGGCGCTGCCGGCGGGCATGCCGAAACCGAGAAAATCCAGTGCAGTGAGGGTCGAGATGGCCCCGGTGAGAATGAACGGAAGGTAGGTGAGGGTGGCGTTCATCGCATTGGGCAGAATGTGCTGCACGATCACCAGCCGATCGGGCAGGCCCAGCGCCCTGGCGGCCTGCACGTATTCCAGGTTGCGCCCGCGCAGGAACTCCGCGCGCACCACGTCCACCAGCGCCAGCCATGAAAACAGCGCCATGATTCCCAGCAGCCACCAGAAGCCGGGTTCCACAAAACCACTGAGAATGATCAGCAGGTACAGCACCGGCAGCCCCGACCACACCTCCAGCAGGCGCTGGCCGATCAGGTCCACCCAGCCGCCGTGGTAGCCCTGCAGGGCGCCGGCGGCCACGCCGATCACGGTGCTGATGGCGGTCAGCAGCAGGGCGAACAGTATCGACACGCGGGTGCCGTACAGCACCCGCGCCAGCACGTCGCGCGCCTGGTCGTCGGTGCCCAGCCAGTTGGTGGTGGTGGGTGGGCTGGGGGTGGGTACCTGCAGGTCGTAGTTGGGGGTGTCGGCGCTGAAGGGGATCGGGGCAAACAGCATCCAGCCACCCTGGCCCTCGATCAGCTGGCGCACGTACTGGCTGCGGTAGTCGGGCTGGAACGGCAACTGGCCGCCGAACTGCTGTTCGGTGTAGCGCTTGAAGGCGGGGAAGTACAGGCTGCCCTGGTAGCCCAGCAGCAGCGGCTTGTCGTTGGCCACCAGCTCCGCCCCCAGGCTGAGCAGCAACAGCAGCCCGAACGCCCACAGCGAGAACCAGCCGCGGCGATTGCGCCGAAAATTCGCCAGCCGGCGCCTGGACAACGGCGACAGGCGCCGCATCAGTGCTGCCTCGTGGCAAAGTCGATACGCGGGTCGACCAGGGTGTAGCACAGGTCGCCCAGCAGGCGGATCAACAGGCCGAACAGGGTGAAGATGAACAGCGAACCGAACACCACCGGGTAATCCCGCGACACCGCCGCCTCGTAGCTCATGCGGCCCAGGCCGTCGAGCGAGAAGATCACCTCGATCAGCAGCGAGCCTGCGAAGAACACCGTGATCAGCGCCTGGGGAATGCCCGCCACCACCAGCAGCATCGCGTTTCGAAACACATGCCCGTACAGCACCCGACGCTCGCTCAGGCCCTTGGCCCGCGCGGTGACCACGTACTGGCGGGTGATCTCGTTGAGGAAGGCGTTCTTGGTCAGCAGGGTGAGGGTGGCGAAACCGCCGATCACCAGCGAGCCCACCGGCAGCACCAGGTGCCAGAAATAGTCGGCCAGCTTGCCGGCCAGGCTCAGCTCGGCAAAGTTTTCCGACACCAGCCCGCGCACCGGAAACCAGTTGAGCGAGGTCCCACCGGCAAACAGCACGATCAGCAACAGTGCGAACAGAAACGCTGGCAGCGCGTAGCCGATCACGATCAGCGCACTGCTCCAGGCATCGAAAGCGCTGCCGTGGCGTATGGCCTTGCGAATGCCCAGCGGGATCGACACCAGGTAGGTGATCAGGGTGGCCCATAGGCCCAGTGAGAGGGTGACCGGCAACTTGTCCAGGATCAGGTCGGTGACCTTGGCACCGCGAAAGAAGCTGCTGCCCAAATCCAGCTGGGCGTAGCGAGTGAGCATCAGCCACAGCCGCTCGTGGGCCGGTTTGTCGAAGCCGTACTGGCGTCTGATGGTCTCCAGCAGTTTGGGGTCCAGCCCGCGGCTGGCCCGCGAGTCGCTGTGTAGCGTGTCGCTGCCGGCCCCCGGCGCACCGCCGCCGATACCCTGCAGGCGCGCCACGGCCTGTTCTACCGGGCCGCCCGGTGCCGCCTGGATGATCACGAAGTTCACCAGCAGAATGATCAGCAGGGTGGGCAGTATCAGCAGCAGCCGGCGCAGGATGTACGCGGTCATGGCGCAGCCTCCAGCCGCTCGGCCATCTGCGCCGTGGTCAGCGGGGTGGGGCTGACCTCCCACCAGGTGTCCAGCGCCGGGTCATTGTTGGCTTGCACCCTGGGGATGCCGAAGCGGTTCCACCACACCGTGGAGGCGCCGGGCGGGTAGTAATTGGGGATCCAGTAGTAGTTCCATTGCAGCACCCGGTCCAGCGCATGGGCATGGCGCAGCATGTCGGCCGGGCTCGCGGCCTTGACCAGGCCGTCGATCAGGCTGTCCACCGCCGGGTCCTGCAGGGCCATGTAGTTGTTCGAGCCAGGGTCGGTAGCCGCCGCCGAGCCGAAGTAGCTGTAAAGCTCCAGCCCCGGCGAGGGCGACACCGGGTAGCCAGTGACGATCATGTCGTAGTCACGGGCCATCAGCCGGTTGACGTACTGGGCCGCGTCGATGCGGCGTATGTCCAGGGTGATGCCGATCTGCGCCAGGTTGCGTTTCCACGGCAGCAGCAGGCGCTCCAGGCCCGACTGGCCATTGAGGAAGGTAAAGCTCAGCGGCTCGCCCCGGGCATTGACCAGTTGATCGCCCTGTGGGCGCCAGCCGGCCTGCTGCAGCAGAGCGAGGGCTTGCAGCTGCTTGTCTCGGATCAGCCCCGAGCCTTCGGTGCGCGGCGCCTCGAACACCCGGTCGAATACCTCGGGCGGCACCTGTGCACGCAGGGGTTCGAGCAGGGCGAGTTCTGCGCGGTCGGGCAGGGCGCGGGCGGCCAGCGCACTGTTGGCGAAAAAGCTCTGCTGGCGGATGTACAGGTTGCGCATCATCTGCCGGTTGCTCCATTCGAAATCCCACAGCAGGCCCAGCGCCTGGCGCACGCGCCGGTCCTGGAACATCGGGCGCTGCAGGTTGAACACATAGCCCTGGGCGTTCTGCGGCGCCCCTCGGGCCAGGTGCGCACGTTGCAGGCGCCCTTCGTCCAGGGCCGGGCCGTTGTAGCCGATCGAATACCCGGTGGCGGAGAACTCGCGGTTGTAATCGTAACCGCCACCGCGCAGCACCTGGCGTGCCACGTCGGTGTCGCCGAAATACTCGATCTTCAGCTGGTCGAAGTTGTAGCGCCCACGATTGACCGGCAGGTCCCGTGCCCACCAGTCGCGGTTGCGCTCGAAGGTGATGCTGCGCCCGTTGTCGACCCGTGCGATGCGGTACGGGCCGCTACCCACCAGCGCCTGGAAGCCGCCGCCGTTGGTGAATGCATCCTGGTCGAGCGCGTGCTCGGGCAATACCGGCAGCGACGCCAGGTCCAGGGCCAGGGTACGGTTCTGATTGTTCTTGAAGTCGAAGCGTACCTGCAGGGGCGTCTCGACCACCACAGCAGCCACGTCGGCAAACTGCGTGCGGTACTTGAGATTGCCTTCACGCAGCAGCAGTTGGTAGGTGAAGCGCACATCCTCGGCACGCACTGGCCGGCCATCGGCAAAACGCGCACGCGGGTCGATGTAGAAGCGCAGCCACAGCCCATCGGCGCTGCGCTCGAGCTTTTGCGCGATCAGGCCGTACACGGTATAGGGCTCGTCCAGTGACCGAATGGCCAGCGGTGAATAAAGCCAGCCGTCCACCTCGCTGACCCCGGTGCCCTTGTCGATGTAAGGCAGCACATGGTCGAAGCCGCCGATTTCCAGCGCCGAGCGACGCAGGCTTCCACCTTTCGGGGCTTGCGGGTTGACGTAGTCGAAATGGCTGAACGAGGCGCGGTAGCGGGGGGCTTCACCATAGACGGTGAGGGCGTGGCTGGGGGCGGCGATCAGGGTTTGCCAGGGAGGCAGCAGAAACAGCAGCGGGGCAAGGACGAACAGCACAATGCGGGTCAAGCCCGCTCTCACAGGAGCGGGCCGACCCTCGACACGGCCGGCAGATGCGGCCAAGGCCGATCAGTCCTGGCGGCTGGTCACTTCCAGCAGGTGATAGCCGAACTGGGTCTTCACCGGGCCTTGAACAGTGTTCACCGGTGCGCTGAACACCACGGTGTCGAACTCCTTGACCATCTGGCCGGGGCCGAACGAGCCCAGGTCACCGCCCTGGCGGCTGGAGGGGCAGGTGGAGTTGGCCTTGGCGATTTCGGCGAAGTCGGCGCCGGCTTCGATCTGTGCCTTGAGTTCGTTGCACTTGTCTTCGCTGGCGACAAGGATGTGACGGGCGGTGGCTTTTGCCATGGAGAATGCTCCTGGTGAGTAAAGGTGCAGCCTAGCGCAATCGGCGCGCGATTTCCTCCCCCTGTGCGCACATGCGTTGGCCGGGCCCCTGGTATTTGTGTCAGTTGTGCGCCTCGTACATTTTGCCTTTGAATCATTTCCAGCCCATTCCCCCGTTCATACCTTTCGGGCTTCCTGGATTGGAGAAAACTTCATGACGAACAACTTGAGTGCCCCCGGGACCCCATCGGGCTTGCAAACTGACATCGAACTGTTCAATGCCCTAGTGGGAGGGCCGCCGGCATTCGGAGGATTTGCAGCCGGCACCCAGGCCCTGCGACGCATCTACATTCCAGGTTACATCACCCCGGTATACACCGAAGGCGCCCAGGTTGGCGTGAACAAGGGGGTCGTCAATTCGGTGCTCGGAATGCAGGCATACGTGCAGCCGTATCAGAACATGCTGGCGGGGGATCTGATCGAGGTGTTCTATGGCACCAGCAAGATCGCGGCGGTAAGGGTCAATGTCAGCGAGGGGGACGTCGGCAAGAACATCAAAACCACCATCCCGGCCAAAAATGTGCTGGAGGGCGTGCACGACCTCTACTATGTGGTCACGCGTGCAGGCTCCACCAACAAGGAGTCCTCGCTGGTGCTCAAGGTGCTGGTACGCCTCAAGTTCCCCGGCGGAAACGACCCTCAACCCGATTACCCCGGGCACTACAACCTGCTGCCACCGTTTCTGACCAGCCCTCCCATCGGTGGCGTGGTGGGTGAAGAAGACATCAAGGACCTCCTTGATGGCGAGCTGTATGGCGTGGAAGTCACCGTACCGAAGTACACAAACATGCGCCAGTACGACACCATTCGCCTGAGCTGGGGCGGCTCGATCGTCGAGTACATCGTGCAACCTGACGAGGTGGGCAACGACCTCGTCATCGAGGTGGATGCCGAGCTCATCTACGAGGCCGGCGACAGCGAAAAGCTGGTGCTTGTGTACTGGATCTGGGACGAAGTGTTCAATGCCGCAAGCGACTGGTCATTGCGCGGTTACATCGAGGTATCGATCGACCCCAACAAACTGTTGCCGCCCATCATCGTCAACCCAGACCCGCAAGCCGTGGAGGGCGACCCGATCGATGTGGCGCTGGTGGCGCAAGATGGCCTGGAAGTACAAGTGGCGGCGCTGTCGGTGTTCGGCTTCAAGGCAAAGGATGAGATTACCCTGTACTGGGTAGGCACCACGGCGCAAGGCCAGATCATTGCCCTGAATTACCCGCAAAAGTTGATCAGCCCCCGGATATTGGTATTCAAGATTCCTTATGCCCACGTGCAGATGCTGGCGCGGGGTTTTGGCAGGACCTGGTTCACCAGAAAGCCTGATAAAAGCGACGTAGTACAGACCTCCCGGCGGGTGGGCACAAGCTTTATCGGCGCTGCCGTCAAGTTGCCAAGCCCGCAAGTGACCGAAGCGGTCGACGGCGTGCTGGAGGCCACACTGGCAACGGCGACCGTGGTGGTACCGGCAGCGGCCCAGCTGGAGAAGGACGACTTCATCGAGATCACCTGGCGAGGCACCGGTTCCGATGGCAGCATGTTGCTCTACAAGGACACCAAAACGGTCACCAGCGCCAGCGCAGGAAAAGACATCTCGTTTGCCGTGAACGGGCCGCAGAACATTGAGCCGCTCAGCGGCGGTTCGCTCGAAGTCAGCTACACCGTAAGCCGGCAGGGGCTGGGGCGCCCTCTGGAATCACAGGCTCTCACGCTGCAAGTGGGCGTGGCGCAGTTGGAACTGCCGGCACCCAGTTGCCCGCAGGCACAAGACGGTGAACTGGATCCTGATGTCCCCGCCAGCGTCGATGTGATCATCGAGCCGTACACCGGAATGAAACTCAACCAGACCATCAGGGTGGTGTGGTCCGACGCGGGCGGTACCTTCTTCGACGATCTGATGACGGTGACCAAGAACAATCTTGACAAGAAAGTGATGTTCACCTTCGAGCACGCCGAGTGGAGCAACTACCTGACAGTGGCAGCCGATGTGTACTACCAGGTCTACGAAGCCGGCCAGCCGACTCGCGTGTCTGCCATGCTTTCGTTGCGTCGCAAAGAGCGCCAGTTACTGCTGCCCGACCCGGTGGTGGAGGGCGCGGTCAATGGCACGCTGCGCCCTGTGGGCGATGCAGTGGTCACGATCCCAGCCGAGGCCCAGCTCAAACATGGCGATGAAGTGGAACTGCTCTGGGATGGCGATGCCCCCCAAGGCTCGACGAAGGTCACCAAGCAAATCCTGGCAGATCAAAACGATAAACTTCAGATGCCCCCTATCGAAGCAAGGTTCGTGCTGGCCAACATCGATGCCAATGTACGGGTCAAGTACGTGGTGTACCGCTTCGATGGCCGCGAGCAGACGTCCGGCACCGTCACGCTGCGGGTACAGCGTGCGGCGCTGCCGCTGCCGATATTCGTGCAGGCGACCGCCAACAACCAGCTGAACCCGGACGATGTGCGCAATGGTGCAACGTATCGGATCGACACCGTGGCCAGATTGCTGCGCGGTGACAGGGTGACCGTACGGGTGTACAGCGAGCTGCCGGCAGGCAACTTCAACCGTACGATCGTGGTAACGGCGGGCGACGAGGGCAAGGCCCTCGACGTGTCGGTACCCTATGCCACGATCAACGCCAGCAATCGCACCACGATCAAGCTCGAGTACACGCTGCAGCGTAGCAGCGGCGGCCCGGAGGAACGTTCGCCGTCCAACAGCTATTTCGTCAACCGTGTGATAGGC
Source organism: Pseudomonas sp. FBF18 (assembly GCF_024261405.1). NCBI lineage: Bacteria > Pseudomonadati > Pseudomonadota > Gammaproteobacteria > Pseudomonadales > Pseudomonadaceae > Pseudomonas > Pseudomonas sp. FBF18. The sequence continues at coordinate 214,387 of NZ_QKRS01000002.1, forward strand.
AGCGGCAACCTGCGTATTTTCGGCGCCCGCTACGGCGCGAGCACCTACCGCGCCTCCAGTTCCTCGCGAGTTCTGAGCGCATTCAATGCGCAAAGCCTGCAGCCGATCCTCGCCGAATGGCGTTACCTGGACGAGACCACCTGGACCGCAGGCACTACCTGGATGGACAAGCAGCCCTGGAAGGCGCTGCGCGTACGCACGCAAACCGATGAAGTGCAGCTCAACCCGGCCAACATCATCGGCAACGGAATCGACGCCTCGGTCAATGGCAGTGCAGCGTTTGTCGCCCTGCGCAACGAACGCTCAGGGGGGGATCGCGATATCGTCGGCTGGGGCAGTATTGCCTACGGGGCAGTTATTCCGCAGACATTGGTGGGCCGCGACGACATCGCTGAAGTCAGTTGCACGCGCAGCGCGTATGCCGCACGCACGACCGATGGCACTGTGGTGTGCTGGGGCCAGGCGGGCGAGGGCGGTACCATGCCTAAAGGTGAAACCGGAAACTTCGTCGAAGTGCGCAGCAATGCCAGGGCGTTTGTCGGACGCAAAGCCGACGGTCGCCTCATTGGCTGGGGTGTGGGGCCCGAGGGTGCGACCATTCCGCCGCAGATCCTCATCCAGACGGATTTCACCGCTGTCTACGGTGCCGGCAGCGCTTTTGCAGCGCAGCGTGCCGACGGTTCGCTGGTAGCCTGGGGCAGTGCCGCCAACGGCGGCAACTTGCCCAAGAATATCGCCGACCTCAAGGACATCTACTACGTCAAGGGCAACTTTGCCGCCTTTGCCGCACGGCGCACCAACAATAGTGTCGTTGCCTGGGGCAATGCCGGATATGGCGGCACGTTACCGGCTGCAATCGCCGATCACACCGATATCGTCACCCTGGAGGGGGCCACGGCCCAGGCATTCAGCGCCTTGCGTGCCACCGGCCAGGTGGTGGCCTGGGGGGCTGCCAGCCATGGCGGCTCGGTGCCGCAAGGAATTGCAGGTCTGACTGACATCGTGGAGGTCACCAGCACCTGGCATGCCTTCTGTGCCCGGCGCAGGAACGGTGCGGTGGTGGCCTGGGGCAACGCGAACAACGGCGGCAACATGCCACAGGCTGTGGCCGACCTGCGCAATGTCATTCAGGTCACCGGCAGCGCATGGGCGTTCGCCGCCCTGTGCAGCGACGGCACCGTGGCGGTCTGGGGGCGTCCTGAAGCCGGCGGCGATATCAGCCGGGTGTCCGACCAACTGAAGCATGTGCGTGCGGTGTACGCCAACTCCAACGGCTTCACCGCATTGACGTCAGACGGGCGCGTGGTGACGTGGGGCCAACCGCAGGGCGGTGGCGACAGTTCGGTGGTGCAGGCGGCGCTGCGCAACAAGGTGACCACCGGCCACCGGGTAGATGTCAATGCCGAGGCCGACGGCGAATGGGCTGGCGCGCCACGCGCCTGAGGCTTTTGAGCGATATGACCCTGCAATCGGCGCTACCTGGCGCCGGTTGCCCACCTGCGGGAGTTTGATGACATGACCGACTACACCGTGCCAAAGATGAACGATGTCAGCGAAGGGGCACTCGACCTCGGTACAGTGGGTGAATTCACCCGTGCAGAGGTACAAAGAAGTGCCAGCTGGTACAAGAAAGTGCTGAAGCTGTTTGTGCTTGACGAGCAGAACAAGGTGCTCTACGACGAGGTAAGGCCCACCCCGAACAACGACCGACTGGCGGTGTGGGAAAATATTGCGAAAAGCATATTGCTTGGCCGTGAGGGCCAACAACTGCGCGTGTATTACGAGGTCGACGGGGTGAAGTCGCAGGTACTGACATTCACCATCAAGGCGAACTTCGCTGCGCCTCTGACATTCGACCTCAGCGGCCGCAACTACATCGTGTTCCGCACCGCCGCCGAGGTGCCCAGCCCACCGCCAGAAGTGCCTGACTACGCACAGTTCACCCGCACCAACGCACAGGCCGTCAACTACGAAAGCAGCGACATCAACGTTGCCCGTGTCGACAGCAGCGGCAAGGTCAGCCTACTGGGCAATGCAGAGGATCCGCCGGTCACCATTACCGCACTGGACGCTGCCGGTGCCTCGATCGGCAGCTACACACTGACGGTCCGAGGGGTCAGGGGGTTGTACCTGTTGAGCTACGACCACGAGCTGCAGGCCCCAGGCGCCGCACTAGCCGCCACCAGCTATGGCCTGGACGTGCCGACAGCCGACGACTTCAGTCGCTTCAGCGCTGTGTACGCGGCGGCAAAAGACGACCTCGCGGGCTATCTGAAGGCGCAGAACCTGGGCCTGCCGGACATGACGGAAAAAGGCTTTCTAGGTGTTGTTACTGATACGAGCGGCTCGCCCACCTACCTGGACCTCGCAACGCTGCAGGTGAGCAGTGCCAGCCCAAGCCAGAAAGGCTACGCGGTGGGCATCAGCCAGGCCGACTGACTCCATGGCAGGAGCAACCGTTGATGGACGCAATCAGACGTACCTATGCGGCACTGTTGTTATGCGTTTGCGCGAGCATGTTCAATGCGCATGCAGACACTACCCAACCTTCGGACCCCACCCTTCGCCTGCCCGAAGTGGCAGCCTTGCAAGGCGGCGAGCTGGACCCTGACAAGGTACCGGCCACGGGGCTGAACATCACCGTCCAGGGGGTTGGTAACGATAACGCGGTAGTACTGGCGTTCCAGACCACCTTGACGATCTACCTTGCCGATGCGCAAGGCCAGGCGATCACCACGATCAGTTGGCCGATCTCGGCGCGCAATGCCGGCAAACCTGTCACCTTGCCGATCGAAAAGCGCTATGTCGAGGCCAATGTCGGCAAGACCCTGCAGGTCTACTACACCGCGCAGGCGCCGCGCTCGGCGCCGCGCAGATCGGGTGTGGTCACCCTGCTGATCAAGGAAGGCTTCACTGCTGCACAGGCACTCAACCTGGCCAGCCGACGCTATGTCGTGTTCTTCGACGAGCAAAACCTGGCCAGGACGCCACCGACCATCCCCGACTATGCCCGCTACACCCGTGCACAGCCAGGGGCCACCGCCTATCGCGTGGACAACACGGGCATTGCCAGGGTCGATCCCGATGGACAGGTCTCGGTATGGGGCAATGGCGACATCACCGTCACTGCGCAGAACGCGGCAGGGGCCAGTTCCAGCTACGTGCTCAGTGTGCGCGGCGTGCGTGAGCTGCGCCTGCTCAGCTCGGCGTATCGATCCACCTGGGCACAGGCGCAGGCCAAGGCCCGCGACGAGGGCTACACCCTGCCGAGCGACGAGGATTTCGAGGCGCTGGCACGGCTCTACCCATCGCCGGCCAACAGCCTCGCCGAGGCACTGAACCTGGCTCCGTACCGGGTGTGGGGCAAAGGGTTGGGCGCACAGACGGCCGTGTACCTGGACCTCTACGACAACCTGGTCAGTTCCGAAGTCACGACAGAGTATGAGCTGGGCTACCCGGCCGGCATTCGTTGAACAGTGGCGGCGCGCCATGGGAGGCGACCTGTATGAACGTTGCGAGCAAACTGATTTGTGGCATCGCACTGTGCGTTTTGCTGGGCAGCGCCCATGCCGTCGGGAGCCCGCAGGTAGCGATGCAGTTGAATGCGCGCTACAGCAGCACACCGGCACAGTGCGTAGGACGTGCGCCGGCGTTTGCCTGCAGCGGCGTGTTGCTGCGCGCAGTGCCAGCCAGCGATGTCGAAACGTTCTGGGAGAAAGACGATGCCGCGCAACTGATTTTTCTGCGCAAGGACCGCGCCCTCGACGGGCTGGCAGCACCTTCGGGGTTCGTGCTGTTCGACCGGCTGACAGCCGTGGGCCTGGGCAAGCCGTATCAGGCCGGCAGCAGTGCCGGTGGCGTGGTGGTCAGTACCTGGAATGCCCAGGTGCCCGCGCAATTGCCCATCCAGGCCATCTTCTACGACGTCACCCGGGCCGGGGCCCTGGCGGCAGCCCAACGCAGCCAGCGCGCCTACTTCGACGCCACGGCCCAATGGTTGCCGGTGGTGCGCCTGCACCTGGGCGATGGCGATGGCCTGGTGTTCGGTTTCAGCCAGCAGGATCAGCTGGACAATGGCTACAGGGTCGCCCAGCGCCTCAACCAGCGTTACGCCGACACCCGGCCTGCCTGTATCAGCGGACGCACCGGGTTCGATTGCAATGGGGTGCTGTTGCGCTCGACAGGCACGGGTAACTTCAAGGCCTGGAATCCGGGGCCCCGTGCGCTTAAGAACGGCGGCGTGTCCTTCAGCTACCTGCGCAGTGACATGGCCATCAAGGTGGTGGTGTGGCCGCAAGGCTATCTGATTCGCGAAACCGCCGCCCCTGTAGTACACACCTTGCCTGCCGCATGCCTGTACGTCGCCGACGGCGCCACGCACGATGCGGTGTCAACCAACACCTGCACCTTTCGTGGCTGGTGCGACGAAAAACAACCGCCCGTGAACAGCGTCGCCACCTGGTCCGCCTCCACTGCTGGCAATCGGTACAGAAGCTGTGCGTTCCGCGCCGACGCCACGGCCTTGCAACTGATGGTCGATATTCGCCAGAAAGTCCCGGGGCTAACCGGTTGGAATGAAATCATGGTCCCTACCTGGCCGCAGGACGTTGCAGCGCAATTGCCGATCGAAGCGTTCTTTTTCAGCGCCACTGCGTTTTACTTGGGGCAGGTGGGGGGTACCAACGGCCTGGCCGGGGGGCAGTCGTTCCAGCAGGACTACTTCAAGGAGACCAGCCGCTGGCTACCGCTGGTCAAACTGGACGTGCAGGCCGCCAATCGGCAGCCCTTCACCTATGACCCCGCTGTGCAGCAGCTCAAGTGAGGTGCACACACATGGGCATCTTGAGACTGTGCGGTGTGCTGGCGCTGTGCGCCTGCCTTGCGCCGGTGCACGCGCAGGAAGGCACCCGCACGGCGCAGTGGCTCAATGCACGCTTCACCAACACGCCGGAACAGTGCGTGGGCAGAAGTCCTGCCTTCGCCTGCAGCGGCGTACTGGTGCGCAGCGTACCGCAGAGTGCGAACGCAGATTTCTGGACGCTCAAGGACGTTGCCGGCAGCGACCTGCGCTTTGTCTTCCTGCGCAACGACCGCAGCATGGCGGGCCTGGCGCTCGGGTGCGGCTACCTGCTGTTCGATGGTCTGAGCGCAGCAGCGCTTGGCAAGGCTTTTCAGGCTGTGCAAGACCCGGTATCGCCCGGGGCGGTCCTGGTGTCTGGCTGGCAGGCACAGGCGCCGGCGCAGCTTGCCATCCAGGCACTGTTCCATGACAGCGCGCAGGCCGGGGGCCTGCGCTGCGCTCAGCGCAATCAGTTGGCCTATTACCAGGCCACCGGCCTCTGGCTGCCAATCCTGCGGATTGCGCCTGGCGATCCGCAGGCACAGGTGTTCGGCTTCGCGCAGCAAGAGCAGCTCTACAATGGCAGGCGCGTGGCCGAGCGCCTTGAGCGCCGCTATCGGGATGCATTGGGCGGATGCCGCGATGGGCAGGCAGCCGCCTACTGTCGCGGAGTGCTGATCCGCGCAGTGAATGGCGCCTCCGGTTTTCACTCATGGAACCCCAGCAGCAACTCCGTGACACGCAACGGCGTGTCGTTCTCCTACATACGTGCCGATGTCGGTACGCAGCGCCTGGCCGGTACCGAAGGGCTCATCTACCGCGAGCTTGCAGCACCCGCACGCCAGACACTGGTAATGCGCTGTGCCTACCCGGCCAATGCCAGTAGCAGCGCCATCCCCAACAGCTGCCGGGCCAGCTGCGCCTCGCAGAACATCAACAGTGTCAGCGCCTGGCGCAGCCGCTATGGCGCCAGCCCCGTCAGCAGTTGCGCCTTCGACCCCAGTGCTGCGGCCTTCGAGTTGAACATCGAAGTGCGTGCCCATGGCGGCGCCTGGAACGAAATCATCATCGCGCCCTGGCCGCAGAACATCGGCCCGCAGCTCACACTCGAGGCTGCATTCCTTATCCGTGGCAGTGGCGGGCTGAACGGTGCCCGGTACATCCAGCGCGATTACTACCAACAGGCCGGCAAGGTCATTCCTGTGCTACGGGTCGATCTGACGGCGGCCAACGGCCAGGTGTTCACCTTCGACCCCCTGGACCAGAACCTGTGACAACGCAAGGCATAGGGCATGGAGGTAACCAGGGGGCTTCACTGCGACCGACAAGCGCCGCAGCACGGTGAGCTACGAAGTGAAGGTGAGCAATCGTACCTGAAACCCTCTGCTGGCACCGCCTTCTCGGGGCGGGCGGGCGAGTACGAACCAGGCTATCCAAGCCGGTATCCACTGATCGCAGCCACGCTGCCAAGGAGTCGACGATGAGGAACCTGATGCGTTCACTGTGCCTGGGCTGCACCTTGTGCCTTGTACAGAGTGCAGCGTACGCCCTTGGGGGGGCACAAACCGCCGCGCTGCTGAATGCGCGCTACGCCAGTACCGCGTCCCAGTGCGTGGGGCGCGCACCTGCCTTTGCCTGCAGCGGCATCGTGCTGCGCACGCTGATGCCCAACCAGGCCGAGAAGTTCTGGGTGCCTGACGCCGCCGAAGGCACCGACATGCGCTTCATCTTTGTGCGCAAAGACCATGTGCCGACGACATTGGGCTCGGGCGCGGGGTTCTTGCTGTTTGATCGCTTTACGGCGCTGGCCCACGGCAAGCCGTACCAGGCCACCCAGCCAGTGGCCAACCTGGGCGAGGTGGTGGTGAACGGCTGGAATGCGCAGGCGCCGGGGCAACTCGCGATCCAGGGCGTGTTCTATGACCCCGGGCAAGCCGGCAGTCTGTTGCGCGCCCAGAGCAGCCAACGCGATTACTTCCAGGCCACCGGTACATGGCTGCCGCTACTGCGCTTGCAGCTTGGCGAACCGCAGGGGCAGGTCTTCGGCTTCAGTCAGCAAGACCAACTGGACAATGGCTACCGGGTGGCGGCACGGCTCAACACACGCTACCTCGACACCGGCAATGGCGACGACACCTGCCGGGGCAATCGGGGCGCCTTCTACTGCCGTGGTGTACTGCTGCGCACGACCGATGTCGGCAGCTTCCGTGCGTGGGATCCGAGCCCCGGTTCGGTACGCGGCAATGGCGTGTCCTTCAGTTATTTTCGCGCCGACAGCAAGGTGCTGCGTACCTACAAGCCGCAGGGGCTGGTGATACGCGAAGAAGCGGCGCCAGCGACCATACCCTTGTCTCTACGGTGCGTGTTCCCCTTCGATGGTGGCACTAGCGGGCGGGCCGATATGTGCAACTTCCGGCCTTCCTGCGCCTCAGTGGGGGTCGATTCGGCAGCGGCATGGTTGGCGCGCTACCGTGGCAGCCCGTACACAAGTTGTTGGTTCTCCCCGACGGCGCAAGAATTTCGGGTGGCCAACGAGATCCGCCAACAGCTCACCGAATTTCATGGCTGGAATGAATTGATGGTCGCGGCCTGGCCCGCCGGTGCGCCGCTTGGATTGCCGCTTGAGGCGCTGCTCTACAGCACGGTCTCTTACGTGACGGGCAATGGCCTGGCAGGTGGCAAGCGGTTCCAGACCGACTACTTCGCCGATACGGGCCGTACCTTGCCGTTGCTTCAGTTGCGCCCGATGCCCACAGATGGACGCCTGTTCATCTACGACCCGAACGATCAGGCCCTTCGGTAATCGACGCGACAGCGGCCAACCCACTGCCCCTGGTCAAGCTGGGCCGGCAGGACCAGAACGTCTGACCTGCCTGCCCCTTAACATTCTGCCTATGTGAGGGGGGCCGAAGCGCCCTCGTCGGGGCGGCAGGTGTCTACCCGCGTTGGCTAATGGCCGCTTCGCTCAACAAGGCTTCTGTGGCCCCCCAGCCCAGGCAGCCATCGGTGATCGATACACCGTAGCGCAGGGGGGCCTTGCCCAGTGCCTGGCAACCCTCGAACAAATGGCTTTCGAGCATCATGCCGATGATCGAGCGGTCACCCTGCAAGCGTTGCTGCAGCACCTGATTGAACACTTGAGGTTGGCGCAGTGGGTCCTTGCCGCTGTTGGCATGGCTGCAGTCCACCATCAGACGTGGGCGGATGCCGGCCTTGTACAGGCCCTGGCGTGCCTGCTCCAGGCTGGCGGCATCGTAGTTGGGGCCCTGGTGGCCGCCGCGCAGCACCAGGTGGGTATCAGGATTGCCGAGGGTCTCGACGATCGCTGGATGCCCCTGGGCATCCAGCCCGAAGTGGCGGTGGGCATGCGCGGCACTGCGGATGGCGTCGCAGGCGATACCCACGCCGCCGTCGGTGCCATTCTTGAATCCGACCGGCAGCCCCAGGCCGCTGACCATCTCGCGGTGAATCTGCGATTCGGTGGTGCGTGCACCGATGGCCGCCCAGCTCAGCAGGTCATCGAAGTAGCCTGCTGCCATCGGCTGCAGCAGTTCGGTGGCCACCGGCAGGCCCCGTTCGAGCATGCCCAGCATCAGCTGGCGAGACAGCGCAAGGCCACCCTGCATGTCATCGCTGCCATCCAGGTGCGGGTCGTATGCCAGGCCTTTCCAGCCCACCGTGGTGCGAGGCTTTTCGACATAGGCACGCATCACCAGCAACAACTGGTCATCAACCTGGCGGGAGAGGGCAGCCAGGCGTTCGGCGTATTCGAGGGCAGCGTGGGGGTCGTGTAGCGAGCAGGGGCCGACAATCACCAGCAGGCGATCATCCTCGCCGTCGAGAATCGCCTTCACCGCCTGGCGGTGGCGCTCGACCTGGCCGCCAAGGGCGCTGGACAAGGGCAGTTGCTGCTTGAGCTGAAACGGGCTGGGCAGGCGCAGGTTGAGGCTACTGTTGGCTGCGACAGCCTGGGGTTGGGACAGGTTCAGGGCTTGGGTGGACGCTTGCATGGTCGGGTTTCCTTGGGCGGAAGGCGGGTTCGGTCCCGCGCCTTCGGCCCTAGCGAGATGTTCGATTTCGTGTCGGTGTTTGCGTGCCACCTGTACTCGACCGGTCGGAGGCGGCTGGCTGGCCCGAACGGCAGTGGCTAAATCGCCAGGCAAGGCTTTGGTAACGGTAATAGGTGCTGTGGTTCATGCTGCAATCCTCATCGATGTCGGTGGTGTACGGCGCCCAAAACAAAACCCCCGGTGGGCAGGGCCGACCGGGGGTTGAGTATTCTCGTGTTCGGCGGCCCTGGGAGTGGGCGCCGGTGTGGGTATCAGCGGCGCCTGTGGCTAAACCAATACCCAAAATAAAAGCCGCTGGCAGGCAGTGCCGCGCACGCAGGCACAGCCGCCAGGTGCGATACGCGACCTGTGTGCAGTGCTTGAGTGAGGGAAATAGACGACATGCTGTGCTCCAGTTGATTGCCCGAGCTTACTTCAGGCGCGCAACTGGATGCAACCGGCAAATGGCGTTAGGCTTGCGCCCGATTGCTGGCACCGGAGCGTTGTCAGCGCACGCCGCACAGACGTGCATACCACCACATGGAGTCTCCCGATGCATGTGAACGACTACACATCGGCCATTACCACCCGCACCACCGGTGCAAGCCCCCTCCCTACCAGCCTTGGCATCAACCATGGCAACAGCAGCAGCGCCAGGGCCCTGAATGCCTACGCCGGGCAGGATACCAGCAGTGTCTCCAACCTGGCCCGTCAACTGGCCGCAAGTGCCACCCGTGCCAGCGAGCGCGATACCGGCCTGAGCCATTCGGCACTCGGTGCGTTGGCCAGGTCGCTGCTCGACAAGATTACCGGCGCTGCGTATTCGGCCAACAAGGCCGCCCACGACAAGGAAGTACCGGCCACCGATGACCCCGAGCTGCTGGCCCGGGCCGAACAGGCCACTGCGTTCGTGAACGCGACGCTGACCGTGGGCAGCAAGACCGTTGAAAACCCGTTCGCCGGCCTGTCGCGCGAGCAACTGGCGCTGATCACCTACGATGACAGCGGCACCTTCACGGTCAACGAACGGCGCGCCGCGTTCGAGGAGTCCACCCGCCAGGAGCAGGCGTGGCGTCGCGAGGTCAGCGACAAGGCGCAACAGGAATACAACACCACCGGCCGCATGACGGACTTCTTCAAGCAAGTGCAGGCTCACTACAACAGCCTGCCGGCAATCGAGAAGGCTCAGTATCCGGCCGACTATGCGGCGCAGGTGCAACAGCACATCGATGCCGACATCAACTACAAGGCGCAGAACGCCAAGGACATGATCGTTCCCATGACCCTGGCCGAAACCCTGTTGACGATGGGGCCGGTGGGCAGCGGCAAGACCCTCGCGCTGCCTGGCGCCGGCTGATCAGCGCCGCAGATAGGCGGTAAAGTCGATATCGCCGGCACTGAGAATCGCCTGCACCCGATTGTGCACGTTGAGCTTGCGCAGAATCGCCGAGACATGGGCCTTGACCGTGGTCTCGGCGATATCCAGGTTGTAGGCGATCTGCTTGTTCGACTCCCCCTTGGTCATGCGCTCGAGCACCAGCAACTGCTTGCGGGTGAGCGCCTGCAGCAGCTCCGGGGCAAAGCCTGCATGCTCGCTCTGGTTGCGCCGGCCGGTGCTTTTTTGCGTGCGGATGATGTCGGGCGGCAGGTACACGTTGCCGTTGAGGATCTGCTCGATGGCATCGGTCATCTGCGAGCGCGGCGACGACTTGGTGATGAACCCCACCGCGCCATAGGTGATTGCCTGCAGCACCACCTGTTTGTCCTGCTCGGCCGAGACGATCACCACCGGGATCGTCGGCGCCTCGTTGCGCAGGTTGATCAGCCCGCCAAGGCCATGCATGCCGGGCATGTTCAGGTCCAGCAGGATCAGGTCCAGGTCGTCATGCTGGCCGGTCAGGCTCAGGGCGCTGTCCAGGTCGGCGGTTTCCATGACCTCGCTGCCAGGGAAGCCGTCAGTGATGACGTTGTGGATCGCTTCGCGAAACAGCGGGTGGTCGTCGGCGATCAGAATCTTGTACATGGCTTTGCACCTTATTGTTGTGGTTGACCGCTAGGCAGACAGTAGTCAGGGGAACGCTTCGGGTGTCGCGGGGTGTACCGGCAGCCCGGCATTCTCCCAGGCATCCAGGCCATCACGGTACCAGTACAGCCGCGTGTAGCCCAGTGCATCGGCGCGCTTGACCGCATTCCAGCTCAGCCAGCAATCGGAGCGACAGTAGAAGACGACGGCGCGCTGCTTGTCGCCATGGCTCAGGCGTTGCAGGTGGCGGCTGAAATAGCGGGCCCAGGCGGCGTCCAGCTGGCCATCGCCGGTGTTGGCCAGCCAGTGGCTGTGGGGGAGGTTGGCATGCGGCTCGCTGTCGATGAACCGTCCATGCAGCCAGGGGCGCTTGTACACGTCGATCAGCAACGGCGGGGGCTGCTGTTGCAGCAGGGCCTGCAGCTGCGCGGTGTCGAGGGTCTGCGCCGGCGGCGCCTGATGGGGGGTAGGGCTGCGGTACAGGGTGGCGCGGTAGCCGTCGGCAGTGAACAGCGCCGTGTCGGCGCTGGCGGGCAGCGCCAGGGTCAGGCAGGCAGAAGCGAACAAGGCACGCAGCAGCATGGTCGGCAGTCTCGTTTTTGTTATGCCTGGTATTACAGGCCAGTACTGGCGCTTTGTGAATGCGACCATCGACAGCGCGGGCAGTACCAAAGTAGTAGCGGCCGTGCTCGCCAGCGGCTCTAGCATGGGGTATAGCCACTACAGGAGTACTGCGCGATGGGCATCTTGCTGGTCGACGACCACCCGATGATCCGCCTGGGCCTGGCCCACTTTCTGGGCGAAGGGCTCAATGGCCTGCCAGTTCGCGAGGCCGGCAGCGGCGAGGAGGCCCTGCAGCAGGTGCAGGAGGAACTGCCCGGCCTGGTAATCATGGACTTCGACCTGCCCGGCATCAGCGGCCTGGAAACCACCCGGCGCCTGCGTCAGCGCCTGCCGCAACTGCGCGTGCTGTTTTTCAGCGAACACACCGAGCTGGGCCTGGTTCGCCAGGCACTGGACGCGGGGGCCTGCGGGTTTCTGTCCAAGGCGGCAGCGCCGGCGGTGGTGCTTGAAGCCGTGCGCCGGGTACTGGCGGGGCATGCCTACATCGAGCAACCGCTGGCCACCCAGCTGGCCTGTCAGCCGCACCCGGGGCAGGGTGGCGGCAATGCTCGCCTGCAGGGGCTGACCCAGCGCGAGATCGAAATCTTCCTGATGCTGGCCAAGGGCACGCCGACCCGGTTGATAGCCCAGCAGCTGTGCATCAGCGCCAAGACCGTCTCCAACTACCTGACCTTGCTCAAGAGCAAGCTGCAGGTCAGCTCCCATGCCGAACTGGTGCACCTGGCAATCGAAGCCGGCCTGCTGCGTATAGCGGCGTAGGCTGTGTACGCAGGCACCTAGTCCCAGGTGCTCGGGCAACCCTGGCAGCCTTCCATGTTGCTGTCCTGGAAGTTGGCGTAGTGCTGGCGAGTGCCGCGCAGGTCGGCTTTCTCCAGGTTGCTTTCACCGAACTTGGCTTCCTGCAGGTTGGCATCGGCCAGGTTCGCACCCACAAGGTCGGCCCTGCTCAGCCAGGTCATTTCCAGGTCGGCGGCTTGCAGGTTGGTATTGTGCAGCTTGGCGCCGGACAGGCGGGCAAACTCCAGGTAGGCGGCGCTGAGGTTGGCACCATTGAAGTTGGCGCCCTGGGCGTACATGCCCCAGGCCTGGACCGCGATCAGCGTGGCATCGGTGAAGTTGGCCACGCGCAGGTTGGTTTGCTGCAGGCTGGCACGGGTGAGGTTGGCGCCTTGCAGGTTGGCTTTCTCCAGGTTGGCCAGGTCGAGCTTGGCGTGACGCAGGTTGGCGCCACGCAGGTCGGCACCGGCCAGGTTCATCTTGCGCATGTCCTGGTTGTTCAGGTCGGCGTTCTGCAGGTTGGCGCCGGGGCACTGGCTTTCAGGCTGGATGATGCAGCCGTTGATCTTCAGCGGCTGTGGTTCCAGTTCGTCGTCGGCAGCAAAAGCCGGGGACAGGGCGACGGCGAGCACTAGGGGCAGATACTTCATGGGAATCTCCTTGGCAGTTTGAAAGCAGACGCGGGTCAAGCCCGCTCCCACAGGTTTGGTGATCCCTTGTGGTGGCGAACTTGACCCGCGAAAACGCTCAGATCAACGCTTGGCGGTCTTGGTATCCCAGGCCGGGATCTTGAACACCCAGAACGATCCACCCTGTGCCACCGGCTTGGTCAGCTCGGCCATGTCGCCACCCCACAGCGGTACTGCACCGCCGTAGCCGACGGTCACGCCGATGTACTGCTCGCCATCCTGTTCCCAGGTGATCGGTGGCGAAACGATGCCGCTGCCGGTCTGGAATTTCCACAGCTCTTCGCCGGTCTTGGCGTTGAAGGCCTTGAAGTAGCCGTCGCCGGTACCGGTGAACACCAGGTTGCCCTTGGTGGCCAGCACGCCGGCCCACAGCGGCAGGCGCTCGTTGTGCTCCCACACCACCTTGCCGGTGGTCGGGTCCATCGCACGCAGCGAACCTACGTGGTCCTCGTACATGCGCTTGATGCGGAAGCCCATGCCCAGGTAGGCCGACCCTTTCTTGTAGTTGACCTCTTCGGTCCAGTATTCCTCTTTCCAGTGGTTGGCCGGTACGTAGAACAGGCCGGTGTCCTGGCTGTAGGCCATCGGGTTCCAGTTCTTGCCGCCCAGGAACGGTGGCGAGACTTCCACCGGCTTGCCCTTGGTTTCGCCTGGCAATGGCTTGGCAGGGCGCTGGCCTTCGTTTTCGACCGGGCGACCGGTCTTGAGATCGATGTGGCTGGCCCAGGTGATGTTGTCCACGAACGGGAAGGCGTTTTTCAGCTTGCCGTTGGTGCGGTCCACCACATAGAAGAAGCCGTTGCGGTCAGCGTGCGCGGTGGCCTTGTACTGCTTGCCGTCCTTGTCCTTGTAGTCGAACAGCACCAGTTCGTTGTTGCCCGAGAAGTCCCAGGCATCGTTCGGGGTGTGCTGGTAGAACCACTTGACCTCACCGGTGGTCGGGTCGACGCCGACCTGGCCCGAGGTGTACAGGCTGTCGAAGTCGTGCGGGTTGCCGTCCTTGGAGGTACGTGCCCAGGTGTTCCACGGGCCAGGGTTGCCGGCGCCGACGATGATGGTGTTGGTTTCGGGGTCGAAGCTTGCGCTTTGCCATGGGGCGCCGCCACCGTGGCTCCAGGATTCGACCTTGCCGGTCTCGGTGGTCGGGTCGTCCGGCCAGGACGGCGCCTTGACATCGCCGGTAGGGGTGCTGTCCTTGCCGTTCAGGCGGCCCATGTGGCCTTCGACGAACGGACGCATCCACACTTCTTCACCGGTTTCCGGGTCGCGGGCATACAGCTGGCCGACCACGCCGAATTCGTCACCGGAGCTGCCGTGAATCAGCAGCACCTTGCCGCTCTTCTGATCCTTGATCAGGGTCGGGGCGCCGGTCATGGTGTAGCCGGCGCTGTGATCGCCGAATTTCTTGTTCCATACCACCTTGCCGGTGTCTTTGTTCAGCGCGATCACGCGGGCATCGAGGGTGCCGAAGTAGATCTTGTCGCCGAAGATGGCAGCGCCACGGTTGACCACGTCACAGCACGGACGAATGTTGTCCGGCAGGCGATGGTTGTAGGTCCACAGACGCTTGCCGGTCTTGGCATCCAGGGCGAACACCCGCGAATAGGAGCCGGTGACGTAGATCACGCCGTCGTTGATGATCGCCTGGGATTCCTGGCCGCGTTGCTTTTCGTCACCGAAGGAGTACGACCAGGCCGGGGTCAGCTTGAACACGTTCTTGTCGTTGACCATGGCCAGCGGGCTCCAGCGCTGGGCATTGGTGCCCATGCCGTACTGCAGCACGTTCTGGGTGTTGAGGTGGTCGTTGGCGATGTCTTCCCAGGTCACCGGCTTGGCGTTGGCCGCCGGTGCCAGGGCCAGGCTCGAGACCAGCAGGACGGCCTGCACAGCCATGGACAGTGGGGAAAGCGCGGCGGGTAACGATCTTATTGTCATAGTGGGTGTTCCCAATGGAGGTTTTGTGCCTGCCTAGACTGGATCGTCGCCGCCTGCGCAGATACGGAAAAACTCCCGCCCTGAGCGGGAAAATGTCCCAGTCGGCGCATGATTTGGCACTGCCCCACAAGCCCTACTACCAAGGGAGTAGCACGCGACCACCAAAGCAGCATGGGGGCGCTGGAGTGCGCTTTCTAAGATGCCCGGCAGCACCCCGGTATCGCGAGGTGCCTGCGTGCAAACCGTACAGACAAAGCAGTCGAGGGCAGAACAATGACAACAGTGAAAAACGCCTGGATGAGCGCCGTGCTGATGGCCGGCCTGATGAGTACCGGGGCGGTGTTCGCCCATGGCAACGTGACCCCGTCGGCGGTCAACACCGGCACCCTGGAAAAACTCGGTGACGAGTGGCGTGAAACCAACCCCTACCGCAACGGCCCCAACCATGACGAGGCAGTGTCCATCGGCGCCTCGGCCTACAACCAGAACTGCGCGGCCTGCCACGGCCTGGAAGCCAAGTCCGGTGGCATCGCCCCCGACCTGCGCCTGCTGGACGAGGGCGAGGCGGGCGATGAATGGTTCGTGGAGCGGGTACGCAACGGCGCGGTGCGTGACGGGCGCGTGTACATGCCCAAGATGGCCGACTACCTGAGCCAGGAAGCGTTGTGGGCGGTGCGTACCTACCTTGACAGCGTGCACATCGAGGAATAGGCCATGCGCCGGGTACCGTTGCTGTTGGCCGCGTTGCTGCTGGCCGGCCCGGCCTGTGCAATACAGCCGGGTGCCGATCCGGTGCCATCGGTGATGTGGGAGTTCTATCGCAAACAGTGGCTCCAGGATGAGCCCTACGTCTTTGATGAGCGCGTGCGGGTGATTGCCCCGCCATTCGCCGAGGACGCCCGACAGGTGCCGTTGCAGGTCGATGCCCGGGCGTTGCCGGGCAAGGTGCAGCGCATACTCGTGTGGGCCGAACTCAACCCGATACCGCGGGTCGTCGATTTCCATCCCGGCCCGCAGGTTCTGCCGTGGCTGGCGGTACGCATACGCATCGAGCAGGCCACCCCGCTGCGTGCGGCCGTGTTGACCGATGACGGTACCTGGCACATCGGTTCGGGCCTGATCGATGCCGCCGGCGGTGGCTGCACGGCGCCCAGCGTGGTACGCAGCCAGCCCGGCTGGGAAGAGCGTCTGGGCCAGGTACTGGGTGCACGCTACCCGCGCGAAGCCTTCAGCCGCGTGCGCCTGGACGTGTCGCACCCGATGGATAACGGCCTGACTGGCGGCATCCCCGAATTCTTCATCGAACACGCCGAGCTGTTCGATGCCAAGGGCCAGTCGCTGGCCACCCTCGAACTGTTTCCTGCCGTGAGCGAGAACCCCAGCCTGGGCTTCGACCTGCTCAACCAGGGGGCTACCCGCCTGGTGCTGCGTGACAACAACGGCAACCAGTTCGACGCTGCCATCGAGTGAGGACCGTGATGCGAGTACTGTTGCTGTTGCTGGCGTGTGTCAGCCTGCCGAGCCTGGCCGACCTGGACTATCGCCTGGCGCCGCGCCAAATCGCGGCCGGCACCTATGTGCTGGAGGGCAGCACCGAGCACTTCTCCCGTACCAACGGCGGCAACATCGTCAACACCGGTTTCATCGTCACCGAGGCTGGCGTGGTGGTGATCGACAGCGGTCCGTCGCTGCGCTATGGGCAGGCCTTGCGCAAAGCCATCGAAAGCGTCACCGACCAGCCGGTGGTGCAGGTGCTGCTGACCCATCACCACCCCGATCATGCGCTGGGCAGCCAGGCCTTTGCCGGTGTGCCTGTCGGTGCACTGCCTGGCACCACGCAGTTGCTGGAGGAGCAGGGTGATGGCCTGGCCGAGAACATGTACCGCATGGTGGGTGACTGGATGCGTGGCACCCAGGTACGCCTGCCCGACCAGCCGGTGGCGGCGGGTGAGCGTGCGTTCGGTTCGCACCGGTTGCGGCTGCTGGCCTTGACCGGTCACAGCGGTGCCGACCTGGCGGTGTTCGATGAAAAGACCGGAGTGTTGTTTGCCGGCGATCTGTTGTTCTACCAGCGTGCGCTGACCACGCCCAACACCCCTGGCCTGGCGGTGTGGCTACAGGATCTGCAGCGGCTCGAGGCGTTGCCGTGGAAGGTGCTGGTGCCGGGGCACGGCCCGCTGGCCACGGACCGTGCGCCGTTTGCGCAGATGGTTGATTACCTGGGGTGGCTGGACAAGGTGATGCGTGAGAGTGCGGCGCAGGGGCTGGACATGACCGAGGTGATTGCCACGCCGATACCCCAGCGGTTTGCGGGCATAGCGTTGAGTCAGTACGAGCTGATTCGCAGCGTGAGCCATCTGTACCCGCAGTATGAGCGGCAGGTGCTCAAGCGGGTGGATCGCTAGAAGGTCTGGGGCCGGGCCAACAAGGCTGACAGGCCATGGTGGCCCGGCATCACATCAAACCGCGCCTTTACAACGGATAGTGCTTCAACTCCCGCGCAATCAGCATGCGCTGAATCTCGCTCGAGCCCTCATAGATCTGCGTGATCCGCGCATCGCGGTAGTATCGCTCCACGGGGTAGTCTTCCAGGTAACCATACCCACCATGCACCTGGATGGCCTTGGAACACACCCGTTCGGCCATCTCCGAAGCAAACAGCTTGGCCTGCGAAGCCTCGCTCAAACACGGCTTGCCCGCACTGCGCAAACGCGCCGCATGCAGTATCAACAACCGCGCCGCATTGAGTTGCACCTGCATGTCGGCCAGCAGGTTGGCCACACTCTGGTGCTCGTTGATCGGCTTGCCGAACTGGATGCGGTCACGCGAATACACCAGCGCCGCCTCGAACGCCGCACGCGCAATGCCCAGCGCCTGAGCCGCAATCCCGATACGCCCACCCTCAAGGTTGGACAGCGCGATCGCCAGGCCCTTGCCACGCTCGCCCAGCAGGTTGGCTGCCGGCACACGGCAGTTGTTCAAGGTCACCGCACAGGTGTCGGAGGCGCGAATGCCCATCTTGTGTTCGCTGCGATCGACCACGAAACCTTCGTTGTCGGTCGGCACCAGAAACGCCGACAACCCTTTCTTGCCCAGCTCCGGGTCGGTCACCGCAAACACGATCGCCAGGCCCGCGCGCCGCGCATTGCTGACGAACTGCTTGGACCCGTTGATCACCCACTCGTCACCCACGCGCTCGGCACGGGTGCGCAGGTTGTGCGCCTCGGAGCCGGCCTGGGGTTCGGTAAGGCAGAAGCAGCCGATCACCTGGCCGGTGGCCAGACGCTCCAGCCAGGTCTGCTGCTGCAGGTCGCTGCCATAGGCGAGCAGGGGGCCGCAGCCCACCGAGTTGTGGATGCTCATCAACGCCCCGGTGGCGCCATCGCCGGCGGCAATCTCTTCCACCGCCAGTGCATAGGCCACGTAGTCGGTGTAGCTGCCGCCCCATTGCTCGGGCACCACCATGCCCAGCAAGCCCAGCTCACCCATCCTGGCCACCACGCCATCGTCGATCCAGCCGGCCTTTTCCCAGGCCTGGGCATGCGGGGCGATCTCGTTACGGGCGAAGTCGCGCGCCATGTCGCGGATCATGATCTGTTCTTCAGTCAGTTCCAGGTCTTGCATGTGCGTACTCCGGCCCTCACAGGCCTTCGAAGAATTGATCCACCCGCGAGCGTGAAAGCTCGGCGACGGTGGCGGGGTTCCAGCGAGGCTGCTTGTCCTTGTCGATGATCAGCGCGCGTACACCTTCGATCAGGTCGCCGTGCTCGAACCATTGCCGGTCCAGGTGCAGCTCCATCGCAAAGCAGTCCTCCAGGCTCAGGTGGCGCCCGCGACGCAGCATCTCCAGGGTCACCGCCATCGCCAGGGGCGAGCGCGTGGCCAGCAGGTCGGCGGTCTTGAGTGCCCATTCGTGGCTGTCGCCGACGGTCACGGCACGCAGTTGCTCGATGATGCTGGCCACATCGGGCAACGCGAAGAAGTGGTCGATGGCCGGGCGCAGTGCAGCCAGGGGAGGGTTGTCCAGGGCCTGGGTGCCCAGCCTGGCCAGCACGCCCTGCAGGTCCTTGAGCGGGTGCTCGCTCCACTTGAGCGTGTTCAGGCGTTCATCCAGGGTGCTCAGCCTGGCGCTGTCGATGTGCCAGTCGGCCAGCCCGCAGTACAGCGCGTCGGCCGCCTGGATCTGCACGCCGCTCACCCCCAGGTAGGTGCCCAGTTCGCCGGGGATGCGCGACAGGAAATAGCTGCCGCCCACGTCCGGAAAGTAGCCGATGCCGGTTTCGGGCATGGCCAGGCGGCTGCGCTCGGTGACCACACGCAGCTCCGCGCCCTGGGCCAGGCCCATGCCGCCGCCCAGGGTAAAGCCGTCCATCAGGGCAACGATGGGCTTGCGGTAGTGATGAATGCACAGGTCCAGCGCGTACTCCTCCACGAAGAAGTCGCGGTGCAGGCTGTCGCCTGCCTTGAAGCTGTCATGCAGCGAACGGATGTCGCCGCCGGCGCAGAAACCCTTGGGGCCTTCGCCACGCAGTACCACTGCGTGAACGTGCGGGTCGACGGCCCAGGCGTCGAGCTGCTGCTGCAGCTGACGCACCATCGGCAAGGTCAGGGCGTTGAGGCCGGCGGGGCGGTTGAGGGTCAGATGGCCTACATGGTTGCGTACGGTAGCCAGTACGTTGGTATCGACCGGGGAATGCGCTTGCGCGGTCATCGCTGTCTCCCTGCTTTGTTATTGATTTTCCACATGATTTGTCGCGCCGTGGAGATGAATTCAAGGATCGTCGGATCGTAACAGTGCAATTTTGCCCATTACAATCGACAAAACTGCAGTGCCTGTCTGCATTTTTGCATGGTGGCCTCGGCCATCCGGAGCGGGTGCTGGCACTTTAGCCTTGTGACACTGGCGGACACAGGATTAGTTCCCCGGTGCCTGGCACCTCGCGCCTCGCCAAAGCAGCAGCGCCTTGCCCCCAAGGCAGCGTAGGGCGCGCGGCGCCGCTTTTCGATAATCGCCTCCGACAACCGTCCACCCGTTTGCGGAGAGCGTCATGCACAACAATAAGAATGCCCATACACGTTTCCTGCCCTTGGTGGCGAGCCTTGCCGCGCTGGGCCTGACCCCGCTGGCCCAGGCCGAGATCATGCTGTACGACAAGGACGACACGACCTTTTCCACTGACGGCTACATCAACGCCTTCTACGTCAACAGCAAGGTCGACCGTGACGGCGAGCAGTTCGACCGTCGCCAGTCCCGGGTCAAGATGGGCTTTCTGCCCAACTACCTGGGTTTCAACATGACCCGTCAGATCGACGACCTCAAGCTGGGCGGGCGCGCTTCGTTCTGGGTCACCATCAACGACAGTGAAACCAACGGCACCGACACGGCCATCGACGTGCGTCAGTTCTACGGCACCGTGACCAATTCGGAGTGGGGCGAGGTACTGATCGGCAAGGACTTCGGCCTGTTCGCCCGTTCCAACATCCTGCTCGACGAGTTGCTGGCCGGCTATGGCCAGGTCAGTGACACCCTCGGCCTGGTGGACGGTGGCGGCGTATCGTTCGGCAACATCGGCACCGGCTACCCGTACCCGTTCCCCACTGCGCAGATCACCTACCGCACCCCGGTGATGGATGGCCTGCGCATCGCCGTGGGCATCATGGACCCGGTCGATACCAACGATGACAGCGCGGTGGGCAAGGCCTACCAGAAGAATCCGCGCACCGAGAGCGAGATCACCTACCAGTTCGACCTGGGGGGCGCCAAGATCTACAGCTGGATCAACGGTGGCTACCAGACCTCGGACAACACCGACCACAACGTCGACTCGGTGACCTCCAAGGGCCTGGGCTATGGCGTACAGGCCAAGATGGGCGCCTTCTCGCTGACCGGTTCCGGCTTCACCGCCAAGGGCATCAACCCGTTCTTCACCAACAACGCCGGGGAAGCCACCTTGCGCGAGGTCGACAGCAAGGGCTACCTGATGCAGGGCTCGTACAAGTTCGGCAAGAACCGCCTGGCGTTGTCGTACGGCAAGACCAAGGACGACGGCAACGGCGCGGTCAACACCGGCGCCGACTACGAGACCCGCGGCATCGCGCTGTTCCGCGACATCAATGCCAACCTCACCCTGGTAGCCGAATACAACCAGTTCGAAATCCGCGGGCATGAGGGCAGCAGCCAGAACGAAGACACCGATACGCTGGCCCTGGGTGCCGTGCTGACCTGGTAAACCGCGTCGCCCCCTTCGCTGGCAAGCCGGCGCCCACAGCGATGCCACTGTTCTTCATGTCAGTGGCAAACCTGTGGGCGCCGGCGTTCCAGCGAAAGGGCACCCCCCCTTGCAAACCTACAACCAATGCCACCCCCACCCACTACCCAAGTAGCATTCGACCCCCTCCAGCCCCTTCGTACACTGGGCCCATCCGTTAAAGCCCCCGCCGGAGGCCGTCATGCACCACCCCCCCGCCGAGGGCATTGTCAGTGCCGTCTCGCGCGCCAGTGTCGCCGAAGAGGCCGCACAGGACCTGGCCCGTCAGCTGCTGCACCCGCACCTGGGCTTCGTGCTGTTCTTCTGCTCCGCCGAATACGACCTGCCAGCCCTGGCCCACTCGCTGCAACAGAGCCTGGGCGGCATCCGCCTGGCAGGCTGCACCAGCGCCGGCGAAATCACCCCCGAAGGCTACGGCCGCGGCTGCATCACCGCGCTGGGCTTCGATTACCGGATGTTCTCGATTGCCGCCGAACTCATCGCCCCCATGCAGTACTTCAGCCTGATCGACGCGCAGCAGATGGTCGAGCGCCTGGTCGGCGACTGTCGCAGCAACACCCTGGCCCCGATCAAGGGCCACAGCTTCGCCCTGACCCTGCTCGACGGGCTGTCCAGCCGTGAGGAAACCGTGCTTGCCGCCCTCAGTGCCGCCCTGGGCGACATCCCGCATTTCGGCGGCTCGGCCGGCGACGACAACTACCTGCACCACACCCATGTGTACTTCGACGGCGCCTTCCACAGCAGCGCTGCCGTGGTGCTGCTGGTCAATACCTGCCTGGATTTCGAGGTGTTCACCACCCACCACATCCAGCCGCGTCAGGAAAAGCTCGTGGTCACCCGCGCCGACAGTACCCTGCGCCGGGTCTACGAGCTCAATGCCGAACCCGCCGCGCAGGAATACGCCGCGCTGATCGGCGTGCCCCCCGAACAGCTCGACCACCGCACCTTCGCCGCCCACCCGCTGGCGGTGCGCATCAACGAGCGCTACTACGTGCGGGCCATCCAGCAGGTGCACGACGACGGCAGCCTGAGTTTCTACTGCGCGGTGGAGAACGGCATCGTGCTCACCGCCATGCGCCCCGGGCCCCTGCTGCCCAACCTGAGCGCGTTGTTCGACGGCTTGCGCGAACGCCTCGGGCCGTTGCTGCTGACCATCGGCTGCGACTGCTTCCTGCGCCGCCTGGAGCTGGAAGGCAGCGCAGAGTTCGAAGCCGTCGGCGCCTTTTTGCAGCAGCAGCCTGTGGTGGGGTTCAACTCCTATGGAGAACAGTTCAATGGCATGCACATCAACCAGACGTTCACCGGCGTCGCCATTGGCCAGCCCCGTGCACGCCGTGGACATTGACCAGGCCGCGCTGATCGCCCGCTTGCAGCATGAAAACCGCAAGCTCAGCCGTATCAACGCCGCCCTGATCGAACGCCAGGAATCGGGTGCCGCGCGCCCGGACGACTCGTATGCGGCGTTCCAGCACTCGGTGGTGCTGGCCGAGCAGGTGCGCGAGCGCACCGATGCGCTGAACCAGGCCATGGCCGAACTCAAGGCCAGCAACCACCTGCTCAGCGATGCGCGGCTGCGCGCCGAAACCGCGCACCAGTACCTGGTGGACGCCATCGAAAGCATTTCCGACGCCTTCGTGCTGTTCGACCCGCAGCAGCGCATCGTGCTGTTCAACCAGCGCTTCAAGGCGTTCTGGGCCAACAGCCGCATCCGCATCATCGGCGGCATGCGTCTGGCCGAGATCAAGCGGTTGATGCAGAGCACCGGGCTGTTCTGCGAAGAGCAACGCGGCCCCAGCGCCGAGCACATGGTGTACCGCCTGCAGGGCGGGCGCTGGCTGCAGGTCAGCGAGCGGCCGACCCAGGGCGGCGGCTGCGTGATGCTGTTCACCGACATCACCCAGATCAAGCTCAGCGAAACCCAGCGCCGCGAACAGGCCGTGGCGCAGAAGTCGCACCTGCTGCAGCGTGCGGTCGACAACCTGTCCCAGGGCGTGGCCATGGTCAATGCCGACGGCGTGCTGGAGTTGTGGAACCGGCGCTTTCTGGAACTCAGCGGGCTGGCCCCGATTGCCGCCCATCGCGACTTTGCCGAGGTGATCGCCGACAGCGAGCTGGCCTTGCTCACCCCGGCCAGCACCGATGCCAACGGGCGCAGCATCCATGAACTGGAGCAGCGCCTGTTCGACGGGCGCATGCTCGAAATCCGTACCCATCCGCTGCCGGCCGGCGGTTTCGTCAACACCTTCACCGACATCACCGAGCGCTATCAGCATGCCGAGGCGCTGAGCGAGAGCGAGCGCTGGATCCGCCTGATCACCGACCACGTGCCGGCGCTGATCGCCTACCTCAACGCCGACCTGGTCTACGAGTTCACCAACAAGGTGTACGAGCAGTGGTACTGCTGGCCGCGCGGGGTAATGCTCGGCCAGAGCCTGCGCGAGGTGCACAGCGCCGAGCATTACCAGCGCCTGGAGAGTTACGTGGAGCGGGCACTGTCGGGCGAGAGCGTGACGTTCGAGTTCGCCGAAACCAACGCCCACGGCCAGGAACGCTACATGCTGCGCTCCTATGTGCCCAACCAGCTGGCCAGCGGCGAAGTGGTGGGGATCTTCGTGCTGATCCGCGACATCACCGAACGCCGGCGTACCGCCGAAGCCCTGCACCAGGCCTACCAGAACCTGGAGTTGCGGGTGCGCGAGCGCACCGCCGAACTCACCCAGCTCAACCAGCAACTGCTGCGCGAAATCGAAGAGCGGCGCCGCGCCGAAGCGCGCCTGCGCGAAGCCAAGCAGGAGGCCGACCAGGCCAACCTGTCCAAGACCAAGTTCCTTGCCGCGGTCAGCCACGACCTGCTGCAACCGCTCAACGCCGCGCGCCTGTTCACCAGCGCGCTGCAGGAGCAGAACTGTGCAAGCCCGGCGCTGGTGCGCAACGTCAGCAATTCGCTGGATGACGTCGAAAGCCTGCTGGGCACCCTGGTCGACATCTCCAAGCTCGATGCCGGGGTGATCAAGGCCGATGTCGCGACCTTCGCCGTCAGCGACCTGCTCGACAACCTGGCCGCCGAGTACGCCCATGCCGCCGCCAGCGAAGGCTTGCGCATGAGCTACGTGCGCAGCAGCCTGCGGGTGCGCAGCGACATCCAGCTGCTGGCACGCATCCTGCGCAACCTGCTCAGCAATGCCATCCGCTACACCCCGCAGGGGCGCCTGATGCTCGGGTGCCGGCGACGTGGGCAGCGGGTGTTCATCGAGGTATGGGACACCGGCATCGGCATCGCCCCCGACAAGTGCGCCGAGGTGTTCCAGGAGTTCAAGCGCGGCGACCTGCAGCGTCCCGACCAGGATCGCGGCCTGGGCCTGGGCCTGGCCATCGTCGACAAGATCGCCGGCATT
The DNA here is from genome assembly GCF_024261405.1 of Pseudomonas sp. FBF18. Lineage (NCBI taxonomy): Bacteria > Pseudomonadati > Pseudomonadota > Gammaproteobacteria > Pseudomonadales > Pseudomonadaceae > Pseudomonas > Pseudomonas sp. FBF18. Next base: position 238,988 of record NZ_QKRS01000002.1, read on the forward strand.
CTCGGCCACCGCGTGCACCTGCGCTCCACGCCGGGCAAAGGCTCGGTGTTCTCCATCGAGGTGCCGCGCAGCAAGCGTGCGCCCCGGCGCGAGCCGCAACCGTCACAGGTCGAGCCGCTGACCGAACGCCTGGACGGCGCACGTATCTGGGTGGTGGACAACGATGCGGCGATCTGCGCGGGCATGCGCAGCCTGCTGGAGCAGTGGGGCTGCTCGGTGGTCACCGCCCTGAGCGAGCAGGACCTGGCCCGCCAGGTGGCACTGGACAGCGAGTGGGCCGACCTGCTGATCGTCGACTATCACCTGGACAACGACCGCAATGGCCTGGAGGCGGTCGGGTCGATCAATACGCAGCGGCACACGCCGTTGCCGGCCCTGATGATCACTGCCAACTACAGCGTGGAGCTCAAGCAGCAGGTACGCGACCTGGGCCACAGCCTGCTGCACAAACCGGTGCGGCCGATGAAGCTCAAGGCCGCCATCAGCCACCTGATCGGTTGCGAACTCAGCGTGGCTGGCGCCCGCTGACGAAGTGTGCCGCGTCGTTGTAGCCGTGGGTGGAGGCATGCCCGGGGGTAACCAGCGAATCGATGAAGGCTTCGTCTTCGGCGGTGATCTTCACCTGCAGGGCACCGCCATAGGTGTCCCACTGCGCTTCGGTGCGCGGGCCGACGATGGCGGAGCTGACGTGCTGGTTGTTGAGCACCCAGGCAATGGCGAACTCGACCATGCCCACGCCCTTGGCCTGGGTATAGGCGTGGATCTTCTGCGCGATGGCCAGTGACTCGCTGCGCCATTCGGTCTCGAGGATGCGCTTGTCCTGGCGCCCGGCGCGGCTGTTGGCGTCCGGGGTGGCGTCGGGGGCGTACTTGCCGCTGAGCACCCCACGCGCCAGCGGGCTGTAGGGCACCACGCCCAGGCCGTGAAAGGCTGCAGCGGTGAACTGCTCGGTTTCGGCCTGGCGGTTGACGATGTTGTACAGCGGCTGGCTGATCACAGGCTTGGGGATACCCAGGCGTTCGGCCAGGTTGCACACCTCGGCGATGCGCCAGCCGCGAAAGTTCGACACGCCCCAGTGACGGATCTTGCCCTGGCGCAGCAGGTCGCCGATGGCTGCCACGCTGACCTCCAGCGGGGTGGCGTGGTCTTCGCGGTGCAGGTAGTAGATGTCCAGGTAATCGGTGCCCAGGCGCGTGAGGCTGGTGTCGATGGCATTGAAGATATGCTTGCGGCTCAGGCCGCTGCGGTTGGGCAGGCCGTCGACCGGGCCGAAGCCGACCTTGGAGGCCAGCACCCAGTCGTGACGGTGGCGGGCGATGGCTTCGCCGACGATTTCTTCGGAGCGGCCGGCGTTGTACACGTCGGCGGTATCGATGAAATTGATGCCCTGGTCCCAGGCCTTGTCGATGATACGCAGCGAGTCTTCGGTGCTGGTCTGCTCGCCGAACATCATGCTGCCCAGGGTGAGGGCGGAAACCTGCAGGCCACTGCGGCCCAGGGGACGGTAGATCATGCTCGAGCATCCTTTTGCGGGAGGGGGTCGAGCTGTTTTACAGGGTTGAAAGCTTCGTCGGCAAGGCCGGCTCCCGCACAATCGTGTGAACGGCCCTCAGGCCCGTAGGAGCCGGCCTTGCCGGCGAAGCGGTCGTCAGCTCGAGCGCGACACCCGCAGCGCCACCAGGCTGCCCACCACGATCAACCCCGCCAGCGAATACAACGCCACGTCGGTCGAGCCGGTCTGGTCCTTGATCCAGCCCACCAGGTACGGGCTGAGGAACCCGGCCATCTGGCCCACCGAGTTGATGATCGCCAGGCCCGCCACCGCAGTGCCCGCGGTGAGCAGGGCAGTGGGCATCGGCCAGAACATCGGCAGGCCGGTGAGCGCGCCCATGGTCGCGATGCTCAGGCCCAGAATCGCGATCACCGGGCTGTGGGCGAAGTTGACCGCCATCAGCAGCCCCACCGCGCCCATCAGCATCGGCACCACAAGGTGCCAGCGCCGCTCGTTGCGCAGGTCTGCCGAACGCCCCACCAGCAGCATGAACAGCCCGGCCAGCAGGTACGGGATGGCGCTCAGCCAGCCGATTAGCAGGGCATCGTCGAAACCCATGTTCTTGATGATCGATGGCAGCCAGAAGTTGATCGCATACACGCCGCTCTGGATGCAGAAGTAGATGAAGCCGAAGGTCCAGATCAACGGGTTGGCCAGCACCGACAGCAGGCTGTCGCTGGCGGTTTTCGGCTTGGCCGCCGCATCCGCATCCAGGTCGGCCTCAACCGCCTGGCGCTGCGCCGGGGTCAGCCAGCCGGCCTTGGCGTAGCCGTCGCTGAGCAGCACGATCGCCAGACAGCCGAGCACCACGGTAGGCACGCCCTGGATCAGGAACATCCATTGCCAGCCGGCCAGGCCGCCCTGGCCGGCGGCGAAGTGGTTGAGAATCCACCCCGAGAACGGCCCGCCCAGCAGCCCCGACACCGGGATCGCCGACATAAACAGCGCCATGATGCGCCCGCGCCGCTGCGCCGGGAACCAACGCGAGAGGTACAGCACGATACCCGGGAAGAACCCCGCTTCGGCGGCGCCGGTGAACAGGCGCAGCACGTAGAACTCCATGGGGGTGGTGACGAACAGCAGGCAGGTCGACAGCGTGCCCCAGGCGATCATCATCAGCGCGATCCAGCGCCGTGGCCCAAAGCGGTTGAGCGCCAGGTTGCTGGGCAGGCCGCACAGCACGTAGCCGATGAAGAAGATGCCGGCACCCAGGCCGTAGATGGTTTCGCTGAACTTCAGCGCGTCGAGCATCTGCAACTTGGCGAAGCCGACGTTGACGCGGTCCAGGTAGTTGAACAGGTAGCAGATGAAGATGAACGGGATCAGCCGCAGGGTGATGCGCCGGTACAGCGCGTTGCGGTCGATGTCGTGGCCTTGGTCAGGGGCAGGGCGGTATGACATGATTCTCTCTCTGTTTTTATGTTTATCGCCGCAACTGCGTCGAGGCAGTTGTCATGACGAGTCTGTTTGAGCCAGAGGACGCTGTCTTTGTGCTTTTGCACAGCCTTTGCGCTGCACCGCTGTGCCCTCGACCAACCATTGCGACCACAAGGATCCGCCCATGTTCGAGCTCGACCACGACCTGGCACAGGATATCGTCGACCGTGCGATGGCCATTCTGCCCTACAACGTCAATGTCATGGACAGCCAGGGGCTGATCCTGGGCAGTGGCGAGGCGCAGCGTATCAACACCCGCCACGAAGGCGCGCAACTGGTGCTGGCCAACGCGCGCATCGTCGAGCTCGACGAAGAGGCCGCCAGGTGCCTCAAGGGTGTGCAGCCGGGTGTGAACCTGCCGCTGCTGCTGGACGGGCGCCTGATCAGCGTGCTCGGCATCACCGGCGACCCGCAGCAGGTGCGCACCTACGCCGAACTGGTGCGCATGACCGCCGAGATGCTGCTGGCCCAACGGCACCTGCAAGTGCAGCAGCAGTGGCGCAAGCAGCGCTGCGACGACCTGCTGGCCTTGCTGCTGGGCGGCAACGGCGACGCCACCCGGCTGGTGGACGAGGCTCGGCAACTGGGTCTCAAACCCCAGCTCACGCGTATCCCGTGCCTGTTCGAGCTGGAGGAGGGCCCGGCCGCCGAGCCGCTGGCGGCCTGGCTGATGCTGCGCTACCCCGACAGCTGGTGCGTGAGCCCGGCACGTCAGTCGTTGCTGTGGTGCCGCCCGGCGACGGTGGCGCTGGACGAACAGCGCCTGCTGGACAAGATGCAGGCCCAGGGCTGGACCGTGCAGCGCCTGGCAGTGGCTGGCCCGGCCGAAGGGCTGGACAACCTGCGCCGCGGTTATCGTCGGGTGCGCGACCTGCTTGCCTACGGGCGCGAGGTACTGCCCCGCCAGCGCCTGCTGACCCTGGCGCGCTATCGGCTGCCGGCGCTGTTGTGGCGTCATCGCAACGACGATGCGCTGGACGAACTGCTGCAACCGCTGCAACGGCTGCGTGCCAAAGACAGCAACGGGCAGTTGCTGGCCACCCTGCGGGCCTGGTGCGCCCACGACGGGCAGAGCCAGGCGTGCGCCGAGGCGCTGGGCATTCACCGCAACAGCTTGCGTTACCGACTGGAACGGGTGGCCGAGTTGAGCGGGGTGGACCCGATGCGGCTGGAAGGGATGCTGAGCCTGTACCTGGGGTTGCAGTTGTTGCCCGTGAACAGTTGATTGCCTGTGCGGCCGCTTGGTCGGTGCATTGTCCAACTGAACAAATAACCCTGCGCCCGCCTGTGCATCCGACCGACGCCCGCCGCCGGCGCAACTGTCAGCATGCAGCTCATCTGGATAAGGAGCACACCGCATGAAAATCGTCATCGCCCCCGACTCGTTCAAGGACAGCCTGAGCGCCGAAGACGTGGCCGCTGCCATCGCCCGGGGGCTGGCCGATGCCTTGCCACAGGCCGAGCTGGTCAGTTGCCCGATGGCCGATGGCGGCGAGGGCACCCTGCAGGCCCTGGTGGCGACCTGCAGCGGCGAACAGCGCAGCCTGCAGGTGCAGGGCCCGCTTGGCACACCGGTACTGGCCCACTGGGGCTGGCTGGCCGACAGCCACACCGCCATCATCGAAATGGCCCAGGCCAGCGGCCTGCAACTGCTCGGCCTCGCCCAGCGCGATGCATGCCGCAGCAGCACCTATGGCACCGGGCAGCTGATCGGCGCGGCGCTGGATGCCGGGGCACAGCGCATCATCCTGGCCATCGGCGGCAGTGCCACCAACGATGCCGGCAGTGGCATGCTGCGAGCGCTGGGGCTGCGGCTGTTCGATGCCCAGGGCGCTGAACTGGCACCGGGCGGCCTGGCCCTGGCGCACCTGGCCCGGCTGGACAGCAGCGGGCTGGACCCGCGCCTGCTCGACGTGCAGGTGGAAGTGGCCGCAGACGTCGACAACCCACTGTGCGGGGCCAATGGTGCCTCTGCGATCTTCGGCCCGCAAAAGGGGGCGAGCCCCGCCCAGGTCGCCTTGCTCGACCATGCACTGGGGCACTTTGCCGACCATTGCGCCGGCCTGCTGGAGGAAGACGTTCGGGCGTTTCCGGGCTGTGGCGCAGCGGGCGGCATGGGCTTTGCGGCCAAGGCCTTCATGGGCGCGCAGTTTCGTGCTGGGGTCGAAGTGGTGGCCGAGCTGGCCGGGCTGGAGGCGGCGGTACGCGGTGCCGACCTGGTGATCACCGGGGAGGGGCGCTTCGATGCGCAGACCCTGCGCGGCAAGACCCCGTTCGGTGTGGCGCGCATAGCCAGGCGTCACGGCGTGCCGGTGGTGGTGATTGCCGGCACCCTGGGCGAGGGCTACCAGGCGCTGTATGAGCATGGCATCGATGCGGCATTTGCGTTGACCAGCGGGCCGATGAGCCTGCAGCAGGCGTGCGAGCAGGCGGCGCCTTTGCTACGCGACAGGGCGCGGGACATCGCTCGGCTGTGGGCCTTGCACCAGGGTCTGTAACAAGCCCACTACTGCTTCGCCGGCAAGGCCGGCGCCTACAGACAGCGGCCAACCTGTAGGCGCCGGCCTTGCCGGTTATATACATAGATCAGCAACTGGCAACTGTTCGCCTGGCAACACCCACCCGACACTAGCCCTCGAATACAACACTCGATTACTTGCCGCTTTATAACTAAACCCCTTTAAACAAGGCACTTCGCCAGTTGGCACGCTCGCTGCAATAGTCCCTGTGAGATTGACTATACCAATAGAAACTCGCCTAATTTTAATCAGGTGGGGAGCAAGACCTTGAAACGCGTGCATTGGGCAACTTCGGCAGTATTGCGACATTCATCCCTGTTCGCTGTAAGCAGCGCACTATTAACCTTCATCCCGTTGGCCTCGGCCGCCGACACCGACACCAGCGGCGACAAGCGCCTGGGTACGGTCACCGTGCAGGCCGCCAAACAGAGCCCTGTGCAGGCGGCGCAGAGCAAACTCGACGAGGTCGCCGGCGGTACCAGCCTGGTCACCCAGGCTGAAGTCGAAAAGGGCCGCTCGGCCACCCTGGAAGACACCCTGGCGTACCAGCCCGGCGTCTACGCCCAAGCTGCCGGTGGCAACGATGCCATCAAGATTTCCATTCGCGGCTCCGGCGCCAATACCTCGCCCGGCTATTTCCGCGAAGGCACCAAGTTTCTCTTCGACGGCCTTGCACTGACCGGCGCCGGTGGCACGCCCTATGAACTTCTGGATACCCAGGGCCTGAACTACACCGAAGTACTGCGCGGTGCCAACGCCTTCGAATACGGCGCACTTTCACTGGGGGGCGCGATCAACTTCGTGACCAACTCCGGGCTGACCGCACCAGGCAACCGCATCAAGCTCGAAGGCGGCAGTTTCGGCTGGCAGAAGCAGACCCTGAGCACCGGCGGCGTGGCCGGCAATGCCGACTACTACGTCAGTGTCGACAACGCTCGCCGCGACGGCTACCAGGACTTCACCTTCACCAAGGCCAAGGGGGTGGTCAGCAACTTCGGCTACCGCTTCAACCCCAAGCTCGAAACCCGTCTGTACATCCGCTACCGCGAGGAATACCACGAGAACTCGGGTACCCTGACCCTGGCGCAGCTCAAAAAGAACTCCAAACAGACCAACGCCGCCACCTACGCCACCCGTGGCGACTCCACCAAGCGCGGCTCGACCTGGGTCGGCAGCAAGACCACCTACACCTTCGATGACGATGCCACCCTCGAAGCCGGGCTGGTGTACCACAACTACCCGCAGATCCTCAGCCGCAAGAGCACCGTCAACCCCAACTACTGGGACTGGCGCGACATCAACTACTCGCTCAAGTACAGCCGCACCGACCAGCTGTTCGGCCTGCCCAGCACCACCACCGCGGGCTGGAGCAGCACCCAGCACATCCGTTCCGGCGCACGCACCTACAAGGGCGACAAGGACCTGGGCATTCTGCAGAAGCAGGTCGAGTACGACGGCTCGTTCGACCATGTGTTCACCCTGGGCAACGACCTGGGCCTGACCGACAACCTGTACCTGGCCACCGGCGTGTCGGCGATCGAGATCAAGCGTGACATCAACGTCACCTACAGCGACCGCCCCAACACCAGCGGCCTGCCCAGCCACTACAAGTACGACGAGTGGAAGCTGGCCCCGCGTATCGGCCTGCGCTACTACATCGCCCCGGACGTGCAGCTGTTCGCCAACGCCAGCCGCACTATCGACCCGCCAAGCTCCTGGTCCAGCTCCGGCTCCGGGGTCACCAGCAACTACGCCAAGCCACTGGTGCCGCAAGCGGCCAACACCGTGGAGTTCGGCATCAAGGGCAAGTCGGGGATCTTCGACGGCAGCCTGGCGTTCTACAAATCCTGGGTCAAGAACGAGCTGCTCAACGTCGAAGTGCTGCCGGCCACTGCCACCTCTGCTGCGGTGGTGTCCACCTCCAATGCCACGCCCACCATCCACCAGGGCATCGAGGCCGGCCTGAGCACCCGCCTGTGGGAAGGCGCCAACGGTGACAGCCTGACCTGGCGCCAGGCCTACACCCTCAACGACTTCCACTACGAGAACGACCCGCTGTTCAAGAAGAACGAACTGCCGGGCCTGCCCAAGCACGTGTATCAGGGCGAGCTGCAGTACCAGTGGGCCAGCGGTTTCTACGCCGGGGTCAACGTGCGCACCGCCTCCAAGACTTCGGTGGACTACGCCAACAGCTTCTACGCGCCGTCCTACACGCTGTGGGGCGCGCGCCTGGGTTACGACGACCCGGGCAAGACCTGGCAGGTGTACCTGGACCTGAAGAACATCACCGACCAGGACTACGTGACCGCCGTGCTGCCGACCTACAACTCCCAGGGCAGGGACGTCGCGTCGCTGTACCCGGGCGACGGCTTCGGCGCCTTCACCGGCGTGACCTACAACTTCTAAGCCAGCGCGGCCAGCACCGACGTGCACCTGCACGCGGTGCTGGCGGAGGAAGCACATGACCCTGATCACAAGGCTCGCACGCCTGGCCGTACTCGCCAGCGTGGTGGCGCTGGGCGCCTGCAAGCCGGCCAGCGAAGCGCCGCGCAACAGCGTATCGAGCGCCGACGGCGTGCTGCGCGACGGCAGCCTGAGCTACGCCGCCGAGGACTACCGCGAAGCCGCGCCAGGCAAGCCGGGCGGCACGCTACGCATTTCCACGGCGTCCGACACCACCACCCTGGACGTGCATTCGATTTCCCACGGCAACGTGCAGTGGCTGGGGCGCATCCTGTTCGACTGCCTGCTGTACCAGGACGAGCAGGGCAACATCTCGCCGTGGCTGGCCAAGTCGTGGGACATCTCGCCGGACGGCAAGACCTACACCTTCCACCTGCGCGATGACGTGACCTTCAGCGACGGCGAGAAATTCAACGCCCGCGCCGTGCAGATCAACCTGGAGCACATGCGCGACCCGGCCACCAAGTCGCCGCTGGCCGCCGCGTACATCGCGCCCTACGTGAACGGGCGCATCGTCGACGAGTACACCTTCGAGGCGCACCTGCGCGAACCCTATTCGCCGTTCCTGGACGTTCTGGCGCAGTCCTGGCTGAGCATGATCTCGCCGCGCCAGATCCTCGAGGCGCCCAAGTCCATCGCCGAGCATGCCATCGGTTCGGGGCCCTTCGTGCTGGAAAGCTACACCCGCGACCAGGGCGCCACCTTTGTCAAACGCAAGGGCTACAACTGGGCGCCCCCGGTGACCCGGCACAACGGCGAGGCCTACCTGGACCGCCTGGAACTGAGCATCGTGCCCGAGCCGATGATCCGCTTCAGCGCGCTCGAGTCCGGCCAGTCGGACTTCACCGTGGACGCGCCGGCGCAGAACGCCAGGGCCATTCGCAGCAACCCCGACCTGCAGATGAGCAGCCGCATCCGCAAGGCCAACCCGTTTCGCAGCCTGACCTTCAACGTCGAGCAGTTCCCGTTCCAGGACGTGCAGGTGCGCCGCGCCGTGGCCAAGGCCATCGATCGCGACGGCCTGGCCTGGATCACCGGCTTTGGCGAGTACCAGCCCAAGGGCGATTTCCTGGCCGCCAACACCCGCTACTACGACCCCGCGTTCAAGGATGTGCTGGCTTATGACGTGGCCGAGGCCAACCGCATTCTCGACCAGGCCGGCTGGAGCGAACGTGACGCCAGGGGCTACCGGGTCAAGGACGGCCAGCGCCTGTCGGCGCGCCTGCTGATGTACGAGACCGGCGCCTTCCCCGGTAGCGTGGCAGTGGCCATTCAGGCCGACCTCAAGAAGGTCGGTTTCGAGCTGGCCATCGATCTGCTGCCCCTGGCCCAGGTCACCGAGCGTCGCTATGCCAGCAACTTTCAGGCAATCGCCGGCGGCTACTGGCACACCAACACCCCCGACGGGCTGTACATCCTCTACCACAGCAATGCGATCAGCACGCCCAAGCTCATCGGCCAGAACGCCGGGCGCTTTCGCGATGACGCCCTCGATGCGGCGCTGTCGGCGGCGCGCCGTTCCACCGACCCGGTGGAGCTGGCCGCGCTGTACCGCACCGCGCAGCAACGCCTGGTGGAAACCGTGCCGGCCGTACCGGTGTACGAGAGCCATGTACTGGTGGCCTACCGCAAGGCGGTCAAGGGCGTGATCTTCGATACCTCGCACAACACCCCGTTCTTCACCAGCATATGGCTCGACCAGGAGGCCCGATGAACACCCTGCGCCTGATACTCCGTCGGCTGCTGGCCGGCATCGGCGTGCTCTGGGGCGCGGCGACCCTGACCTTCCTGGCCTTGAACCTGAGCGCCGGCGACCCGGCACTGGCCATCCTCGGCGGGCCGGAGGCGATGCCCAGTGCCGAGCTGATCGCCCAGGTGCGCGCCGAATACGGCCTGGACCAGCCGTTGATCGTGCAGTACGGCCATTACCTGGGGCGCCTGGCCCAGGGCGACCTGGGCGAGTCGTACCGCCTGCGCATTCCGGTGGGGCAGATCATCGCCGGGCAACTGGGCGCCACCGTGCAACTGTCGCTGGCCGCGGCGGTACTGGCGGTGCTGCTGGCCGTGCTGGTCGCGGTGCTCACCGCCAATCGCGCGCCATGGCTGCGCTCGCTGGTGTCGGGCACGGAGCTGGTGCTGTCGTCGGCGCCCTCGTTCGTGATCGGCCTGGGCCTGCTGCTGGTGTTCGCGTTCGGCTGGCACCTGCTGCCGCCGTCCGGCTCCAGCGGCTGGCAGGCGCTGATACTGCCGAGCGTGGCGCTGGCCTTGCCGGTGGCGGCGGTGCTCAGCCAGGTACTGCGCCAGGAACTGGAAGACATTCTCGAACAACCCTTCATCGCCATGGCGCGCGCCCGCGGCATGTCCGAAACCGGCGTGCGCCTCAAACACGCGCTGCGCCATGCACTGGTGTCGCTGGTGACCCTGTCCGGCTTCGTGTTCGCCAGCCTGCTCGGCGGTGCGGTGGTGATCGAGCTGCTGTTCTCGCGCCAGGGCATCGGCCGGCTGATGCTCGACGCCGCAACATCCAAGGACGTGCCGCTGCTGCTGGGCATCACCCTGCTGGCGGCGGCGATCTACGTGGTCGTGAACTTTCTCGTCGACCTGATCAATCACTGGGTGGACCCGCGTGCCAAGGCCGTGTGATGCCACCCCCAAGCAAGGACCTGTCATGACCCAATCCAATTCCTACACTGCGCTGCAGGCGCGCTTCAAGCCGCTGTTCGCACAGATCGGCGAGGGCGCGGTGGCGCGAGAGCAGCAGCGCGAACTGGCCTTCGAGGCCGTGGCGTTGCTGCGCGATGCCGGCTTCACGGCGCTGCGCGTGCCCCAGGCGCATGGGGGTGCCGGCATCAGCCTGCCGGTGCTGTTTGGCCTGCTGATCGACCTGGCCGAGGCCGACTCCAACCTGCCGCAGATCGTGCGCGCGCACTTCGGCTTCGTCGAAGGGCGGCTGTCGGCCCGCGAGCCGGCGTCCCAGGACTACTGGTTCGCCAAGGTGGTGGCCGGGGAGCTGTGGGGCGCGGCAATGGCCGAGCGCAGCGACAGCAGCACCAACTCGGTCAGCCTGGAGGCCGCCGAGGAGGGCTGGCGCCTGAACGGCGAGAAGTACTACTGCACCGGCACTATCTACGCCGACTGGGTGGCGGCCGTGGCCATGCACGACAAGGATTTCGTCAGCGTGGTGGTGGCAGTGGACGCCCCCGGCGTGACCCGTGAAGACGACTGGGACGGTTTCGGCCAGCGCCTGAGCGGCAGCGGCACCACACGCTTCGAGCAGGTGGCGGTGCCCGAGCAGCATGTGCTGCGCCGCTTCAAGCCCGGCGAGCTGCGCGCCGAGTCGTACATATCGGCGTTCTATCAGCTGTTCCACCTCGCCACCCTGGCCGGCATCGCCCGCGCCGCGCTGCGCGATGCCACCGCCTTCGTCCAGGGCCGCACCCGCGCCTTCGGCGTGCCGGGCCAGTCCAGCCCCAAGGACGACCCGCTGGTGCAGCGGGTGATCGGACGCCTGTCGAGCCTGGCCTATGCCAGCGAAACCCTGGTGCTGGCTGCCGCCGAGGTACTCGAGCGGGTACACCAGGCCGAGCTGAACGACAGCGCCCAGGAAGCCGACTACGTCGAGGCCGATATCCGCACCTTCCAGGCCCAGCAGATCGTGCTGGAGCAGGTGCTGGAAGTCACCACCCTGCTGTTCGAGGTGGGCGGCGCGTCGGCCACCAGCCAGGCCCGGCGCCTGGACCGGCACTGGCGCAATGCGCGCACCCTGGCCTCGCACAACCCGGCGATCTACCGCGAGCGCGCGCTGGGCAACTACTACCTCAACGGCGTCAGCCCCGGTGCTGCCTGGCGTGCGCTGCATGCCCAGGACGGCACCACCGTGCGCGACGAAGCCAGCGCGGTGTAACCGCCTTCATTCAGGAGCAGCAGCCATGAGCCAGACCGCAAGACAGATGAGCATCGGCATGAACATCCTCGGCTTCGGCGCGCATGCCAGCGCCTGGCGCAAGGCCGAAGTACCGGCCAACGCCTACCTCGACGTCGAGTACTACCGCAACATCGCGCGCATTTCCGAGCGGGGGTGCCTGGACGCGATCTTCCTCGCCGACGGCCCGGCGCTGGCGGGCGACATCGCCCAGCACCCGGCCGGGCGCCTGGAACCGACCGTGCTGCTGACGGCCGTGGCCCTGGCCACCCGGCACATCGGGGTGATCGCCACCGCGTCCAGCAGCTACAACGACCCGTTCAACCTGGCGCGGCGCTTCAGCTCGCTGGACCACATCAGTGGCGGCCGGGCGGCCTGGAACGTGGTGACCAACGCCGGCGACGCCGCCGCGCAGAACTTCGGCCTGGCCGGTGCGCCGCGCCATGTGGACCGCTATGCGCGGGCCGACGAGTTCATCGACGTGACCCTCAAGCTGTGGGACAGCTGGGAGGACGACGCGATCATCGGCAACGCCGCCAGCGGCCAGTTCGCCGACCCGCACAAGGTGCACAGCATCGATTTCGTGGGCGAGCATTTTTCGGTCAAGGGGCCGCTCAACCTGCCGCGCTCGCCGCAAGGCCGGCCGGTGCTGGTACAGGCCGGCTCGTCCGAGGGCGGCAAGGCCCTGGGCTCGCGCTATGCCGACGCGATCTTCACCACCCAGACCACCTTGCCCGACGGCCAGGCGTTCTATCAGGAGATGAAACAGCGCGCACGCCAGTGGGGCCGCAACCCCGACCACCTGAAGATCATGCCGGGGCTGTCCACCGTGATCGCCAGCACCGAGGCCGAAGCCCGTGCGCGCTTCGATGAACTGAACGCCTACAGCGGCGAGGCGGGGCTGGTGCAGCAACTGGCGTTTCGCATCGGCCTGCCCCCCGACGAGCTGGACCTGGACGCGCCGCTGCCGTGGGAGCGTATTGGCCCGGTCAGCGAATTCGAGCGCGGCTCCCACGGTTTTCTCGAAGCCCAGTTGAACCTGGCACGGCGCGAGAACCTGACCATCCGCGAACTGTCGCGGCGCATCCTGGTGGGCCACCGCCTGCTGGTGGGCACCCCGGAACAGGTCGCCGACACCCTGGAGCACTGGTTCCGCGCCGGCGCCGCCGATGGCTTCAACATCATGCCCGACATGTTCCCCTCGGGGGTCGAGGTGTTCGTCGACCAGGTGGTGCCGCTGCTGCAGCAGCGCGGGGTGTTCCGCCGTGAATACACCGGCAGCACCCTGCGCGACCACCTGGGCCTGCCGTACCCGGCCAGCCAGTACCAACGTGCGGCAGAAGCCGTCTGAACCGATTAGCGAGGCACACCCCATGAACTACCGCACACTGGGCAACAGCGACATCAAGGTCAGCGTCATCGGCCTGGGCACCATGACCTGGGGCCACCAGAACAGCGAGCAGGACGCCCACCAGCAGCTGGACCTGGCGCTGGACCACGGTGTCAACCTGGTCGACACCGCCGAGATGTACCCGACCCCGACCCATGCCGACACCTGGGGCAGCACCGAGCGCTTCATCGGCACCTGGCTGGCCCGGACCGGCCGGCGCAGCGATATCGTGCTGGCCAGCAAGATCGTCGGCCCCACGCGCAACCCCGGCAGCGGCACGCATATCCGCGATGGCCTCAGCCGCCACGACCGCGCCAACATCGTCGCCGCGCTGGACGGCAGCCTCAAGCGCCTGCAGACCGACCACCTGGACCTGTACCAGTTGCACTGGCCCGACCGCAGCACCAACTTCTTCGGCCAGCGCGAGTACCCGTATGTCGACGACCCGCAGGCCATTGCCATCGGCGAAACCCTGCAGGTGCTGGCCGAGCAGGTGCAGGCGGGCAAGGTCCGCCATATCGGCGTGTCCAACGAAACCCCATGGGGGGTAGGGCAGTTCCTGCGCCAGGCCGAGGTGCTGGGGCTGCCGCGCATCGTCAGCATCCAGAACCCCTACAGCCTGCTCAACCGCCTGTACGAAGGCGGCCTGTCGGAATTCAGCCACCGCGAAGGGGTAGGCCTGCTGGCCTATTCGCCGCTGGCCTTCGGCGCGCTCACCGGCAAGTACCTGGGCGGTGCACGGCCTGAAGGTTCGCGCCTGTCGTCGGTGTACCGCACCTTCAACCGCTACGACAGCGCGTCGGCGCAGCAGGCCATTGCCGCCTACGTGGCACTGGCCCGCGAGCTGGACGTGAGCCCCGCGCAACTGGCCCTGGCTGCGGTGATCGGCAAGCCATTCGTCAGCAGCGCCCTGACCGGGCAGACGAGCCTGGCGCAACTGCGCGAGAACATCGGCGCGCTTGAGCTGCAACTGAGCAGCGAGACCCTGGCGCGCATCGAGCAGATCCACGCGCACACCCCGAACCCGGCGCCCTGAGCCGCAACCCCTAGCCTGTGGAGGTGCCCATGGCGCCCATCAATCAAAGCGCGAGCGTCGGCCTGATTGCCGCCGAGCCGCTGTTCGTGGCCCGGCGGCGCAAGGTGCGGCGCTGGGCCATCCGCCCGGGCCTGGTGCTGGCCGGGCTGTTCGTGCTGCTGCTGGTGATTGCGGCCATCCAGCCGCACTGGCTGGTGGCGGGCGACCCGCTGGAGGCCAGTGCGCGCCAGGCGTTTCGTGCCCCCGACAGCCTGTACTGGCTGGGTACCGACGAAAACGGCCGCGACATCCTCACCCGGCTGGTGTACGCGGTGCGCCCGTCGCTGGTGCTGGGCCTGTCGGCCACCGCCATCGGCCTGCTGCTGGGCACCCTGTTCGGCCTGGCGGCGGGGCTCGGCCCGCGCTGGCTGGACGGTGCGGTGATGCGCGGGGTGGATGTGCTGCTGGCATTCCCCGACCTGCTGCTGGCCCTGGTGATCATCACCTTCTTCGGCCAGGGCCAGTTGAACACCATCATTGCCGTGGGCATCGCCAGCGTGCCGCGCTATGCACGCCTGGTGCGCGCACAGGCCCTGGTGGTGCGCGGTGCCGGCTACGTCGAGGCCGCCACCACCCTGGGCCTGGGCTGGCACGCGGTGATCCTGCGCCATGTACTGCCCAATGCGATCAAGCCGATCCTGATCCTGGCCACCATCGGCATCGGCGGCAACATCGTCTCGGGCGCGGCCCTGAGCTTTCTGGGCTTTGGCGCGCCGCCGCCGGAGCCGGAGTGGGGCGGCATGCTCGCCGTGGGCCGCAACTACCTGGCCAACGCCTGGTGGCTGGTGGCCTGGCCCGCCCTGGCAATCACATTGACCGTGGTCTCGATCAGTACGATCGGCCGCGAACTGCTGCGCCGCAGCGAAGGTAAACGCCCATGAGTCGCGCACCGCTTATCGATGTACAGGACCTGCACGTGCGCTTTGGCGCCCAGGCCGTGCCCACCCTCAAGGGCATCAGCTTCCAGTTGCACCAGGGCGAGTGCCTGGCGCTGGTGGGCGAGTCGGGGTCGGGCAAGAGTGTCACCTCACGCACGCTGGCCGGGCTGACCGGCGCCCATGCCCAGGTGCAGGCCAGCCGCCTGGACTTTGCCGGGCACGACCTGCGCGAGTTCGACGAGCGCACCTGGCGCCAGGTGCGCGGCGCGCAGATCGGCTTCGTGATGCAGGATGCCCTGGGCGCGCTGGACCCCTTGCGCCCGGTGGGCAAGGAGATCGCCGAGCCGCTGCAGCTGCATACCGGGCTCGACCGCGCGCAGCGCCAGGCCAGGGTGATCGAGCTGCTGCGCGCCGTCGGCGTGCCGCAGCCGGAACTGCGCGCCCGCCAGTACCCGTATCAACTGTCGGGCGGGCTGCGCCAGCGGGCGCTGATCGCCTCGGCCATCGCCTGCAACCCGCGCCTGTTGATTGCCGACGAGCCGACCACCGCGCTGGACGCCACGGTACAGGCGCAGGTGCTGAGCCTGCTCGAATCGCTGCGCGGCGAGAACACCGCGATGCTGATCGTGAGCCACGACCTGGCGGTGGTGTCGCGCCTGGCCAACCGCGTGGCGGTGATGCACAACGGCGTGATCGTCGAGCAGGGCAGCGTCGAGGCGGTGCTGCACGACCCGCAGCACCCCTACACGCAGTTTCTGCTGCGTGCCGGCCGGGCGGTGCACTTTCGGCGCACGCCGGGGGCAGCACGAACGCCGTTGGCCATCGTGGCGCCGACCCAGGAGCCACCGCTGTTGCAGGTGCGCCAGCTGAGCAAGGCGTTCAAGGGCCCGGACGGGCAGATGCGCACCGTGGTCAACCAGGTGTCGCTGCAACTGCGCCGCGGCAAGACCCTGGGCATCGTCGGCGAGTCGGGCTCGGGCAAGACCACCCTGACGCGCATGATCCTGGGCCTGGAACCCCCCGACAGCGGCGATATCCAGATCAAGGGCCAGCCCTGGCTGAAGCTTTCCGAGGCGCACAAGCGTCAGTTGCGGCGCAGCATCCAGGTGGTGTTCCAGGACCCGCTGAGCTCCTTCGACCCACGCTACAACGTGCAGCGCGTGCTGTTCGAGGCGCTGGAGGTGGCCGGGCACAAGCGCGCCGACTGGCGCAGGCGGGCCGAGGAACTGCTGGGCCTGGTACGCCTGGACGCGGCGCTGCTCGACCGGCGCCCCATCGAGCTGTCGGGCGGGCAGCGCCAGCGCATCGCGATTGCCCGCGCGCTGGCCGCCGGGCCGCAGATTCTGGTGTGCGACGAGCCGGTGTCGGCGCTGGACGTGTCGGTGCAGGCGCAGATCCTCGAACTGCTCGACGACCTCAAGCAGCGCCTGGGCCTGGCGTGCCTGTTCATCTCCCACGACCTGGGGGTGATCAACCAGGTCAGCGACGAGGTGCTGGTGATGAAGGACGGCGTGGCGGTGGAGAGCGGGGCGGTACGCGACGTGTTCGACCACCCGCAGCATCCCTACACCCTGGCCTTGCTGGAGGCCATTCCGCACCTGGAAAGCGGCCGTCGTACCTCGTTCGAATTCCTCAAGTTGGCGATCTGAACCATGAGCCTGCATTTCTCGACCCGCCACACGCCGCGACGACGGCTGCACCACTGGAAGATCGACCACCTGCCGGACACGCCGCTGGCCTTCGTGCGCCTGTGCATCGGCAATTACAAGGTCTGGTACTCAAGCATCCTGCTGTTGCAGTGCATCGCCGTGGTCAGCGCGGTGCTGATCCCCTGGGCGCTGGGCCTGATCACCCGGCAGGTGACCGAGGCCGCCTCGGTGCACGCCGCGCTGCCGGGGCTGGTGGCGCCCCTGAGCCTGTTCGGCACGCTGCTGGTGCTGGAACTGCTGAGCGCCCGCAGCGCCGCCGCCTGCCACATCAAGGTGCTGCCGCTGCAGCGGCGCACCGTGACCCTTGCCTTGTTCGCCTACCTGCAACGCCATTCCCAGCGCTTTGTCAGCAGCGAGTTCGCCGGGGCGCTGGCGCACCGCATCGCCGAGGTGGCGCTGGGGGTCAACCAGACCCTGGGCATCCTGCTGTTCGACATGCTCGGCCTGGCGCTGACCCTGAGCCTGGCCACCGCCTTGCTGTGGAGCGCTTCGGGCCTGCTGGCCGCGTTCATGCTCGGCTGGTCGCTGCTGTTCATTGGCGTTTGCTATGTTCTGGCGCGGCGCAGCCACCCGCTGGCGCAGCAGTATTCGGCGGCGCGCAGCACCAGCAACGGCAAGGTGGTGGACGCGGTGAGCAACCTCACCAACATCCGCCTGTTCGCCCGCCAGCCGTTCGAGCACGGCTACCTGGGGCACTACCTTGACCGCGAGGTGGACGCGGCCTACCGCTCGTTCTGGTACATGGAGAAGATCCGCTGGTTCCAGTCGGCCGGCGGCGTGGCCCTCAAGCTGGGCATGCTGGGGCTTGCGCTGCAGCAGTGGTACGTGGGGCGCATCGACATCGCCACCTTCGTCATGGCCACCAGCCTGTCGCTGCTGATCATCAATGACGTGAGCAACCTGTCGCGGCGCTTTCTGGAGTTCTTCGAGGCCACCGGCAACATCGCCAACGGCGTGCGCACCCTGGTGCGGCCCCACGAGGTGGTGGACCTTCCCGGCGCACGGGCGCTGCCGCCAGTGCGCGGCGACATCGAGTTTCGCGACGTGAGCTTCGGCTATGCGCCCGACAAGCCGATCTTCCAGCACCTGAACCTGGTGATCCCGGCGGGGCAGACCGTGGGCCTGGTGGGCACCTCGGGCTCGGGAAAGTCGAGCCTGCTCAACCTGCTGCTGCGCCTGTACGACGTCAACAGCGGCCAGGTGCTGGTGGACGGACGCGATGTGCGCGAAGTGACCCAGCATTCGCTGCACCAGCAGATCGGCCTGATCCCCCAGGAACCTGGCCTGTTCCACCGCAGCATCGGCGAGAACATCCACTACGGGCGCCTGGAGGCCAGCTTCGAGGACGTGGTGCATGCCAGCCGCCGCGCCGGCGCCGACGACTTCATCGACAGCATGGAACACGGCTACGACTCGCTGGTGGGCGAGCGCGGGGTCAAGTTGTCGGGTGGCCAGCGCCAGCGCATCGCGATTGCCCGGGTGCTGCTCAAGAACGCCCCGATTCTGGTGATGGACGAAGCCACCTCCAGCCTGGACTCGCTCACCGAGCGTTTCATCCAGGAAAAACTCGACGAAATCATGCACGGCAAGACCGTGCTGGTGGTCGCGCACCGTTTGTCCACGGTGGCGCACCTGGACCGCATCCTGGTGTTCGACAAGGGCCGCTTGATCGAGGACGGCAGCCATGCACAGCTGCTGCGCCAGCGCGGCCAGTACCACCGGTTGTGGAGTCGCCAGGCCGCTGGCCAGGTCGACGAAACACCCGCTACCGAATCTGCCTGAGAGTTTTCAAACGCCCAAGGAGGCGCCCATGCCGCATTTGTCCGAAGTCCCCAAACACGCCCCCCAACACGCACTGACCAGCGTTGCGCACCTGCATCAACGCCTGGATGCCTTGCTTCCCGAGATTGCGGCCGGTGCAGCCGAGCGTGAACGTGAGCGCCAGCTGCCGTATGACGCCATACGCCAGCTGGCCGCCGCAGGGCTCTATACCGTGCGCATCCCGCTCGCCTACGGTGGCCCCGGCGGCTCGGTGAGCGACGTGATCGGCCTGCTGCTGCGGGTGGCCTCGGTGGACTCCAATGTGGCCCAGGCCCTGCGCCCGGGCTTTGCCTTCGTCGAAGGGCTGCTGGCCGCCGACCATAGCGGTGCAGAGCAGGAACGCCAGCGCTGGTTCGCGCGCTACCTGGACGGCGCCGTGCTGGGTAATGCAGGCTGGGAGGTGGGCGGCGCCAATGGCGCGATCAGCGCGCGCATCGTGCCCGATGGCGAGCACTTTCGCGTCAGCGGCAGCAAGTACTACAGCACGGGCGCGCTGTACGCCGACTGGGTCAGCGCCGTGGCGCTGGACGAACAGGACAGGCCGGTGTCGTTCGTGCTGCCGCGCGATCGCCTGGGCCTGGAGCTGGTGGACGACTTCGACGCCATGGGCCAGCGCCTGACCGCCAGTGGCACCACGCGCCTTAACGATGTGCAGGTGCTGGCCAGCGAGATCCGTCCGCGCACCGTGGAGGAGGGCAAGCGCACCATCGTCACCCCGTTTCTGCAGTTGTTCCTCGCCACCGTGGAGGCCGGCATCGCGCGCAATGCCCAGGAGGACGCAGTGCGCTTTGCCCGCGAGCATGCGCGACCGATCAAGCACAGCAGCGCCAGCCAGTCGGTGGACGACCCCTATGTGCAACTGAGCGTGGGCGAAGTGGCCGCGCGCGCCTTCACCGCCGAAGCGGTGGTGCTCAAGGCCGCAGCGGTGATCGACCGCGCCTGGGCCCTGCAACTGGACCCGCAGGCGGTGGATCAGGCCGCCATCGACGTGGCCCAGGCCCAGTACATTGCCGCCGAATCGGCGCTGCGGGCCGCCGAGCTGCTGTTCGATGTGGGCGGTGCGTCCACCACCGGGCGCAGCCACAACCTCGACCGGCACTGGCGCAACGCGCGTACGGTGGCCAACCACAACCCGCGCCACTGGAAGGCCTCGGCGGTCGGCACCTGGTACCTCAAGGGCACGCCGCCGCCGACCTCGGGGCTGTTCTGAGTGACCATGGCCGAACCCCTGCCGGCCTTGCGGCCGGTTTCGCGCAAGGTGCCGATGATCATCGGCTGCGCGCTGTGCATGGAACTGATCGACTCCACCGTGGTGATGACGGCCTTGCCGCAGATGGCCAGCGACTTCGGCGCGCCGAGCGTGCGCATGAACCTGGTGGTGTCGCTGTACATGCTGGCCGCCGCGCTGTGCGTGCCGGTCAGTGGCTGGGCCGCCGACCGCTTCGGCCCACGACGGCTGTTCGTGGTGGCGATCGTGCTGTTCATCGTGTCGTCGCTGGCCTGCGCGGCCTCCACCTCGCTGTTGCAGCTGTGCCTGGCGCGCATGCTGCAGGGCGCGGCGGGGGCGATGATGGTGCCGGTGGGGCAGGTGATCCTGCTGCGCTGGTCGCCGCGCGAAGACCTGATGCGCAACCTGTCGTACCTGACCATTCCGGCGCTGATCGGGCCCATGATCGGGCCGCCGCTGGGCGGGCTGATGGTGACGTTCGTGTCGTGGCACTGGATCTTCCTGATCAACCTGCCCATCGGCCTGGTGGGCATCGTGCTGGTGCTGCGCCATGTACCGCATTATCCCGGGGTTCGTGCGCGGGCACTGGATGTGCGCGGGCTGCTGCTCAGCGGCACCGCGCTGGGGGCGCTGGTGTTCGGTTTCGAGGCGCTGGGCCACGGCCTGCTGCCGCGAGCGTGGGTGGCGGTGATGATCGGGGCGGGGCTGCTGTGCGGCGCGTGGTACATCCGCCATGCACGGCGCTGCGCCGAACCGCTGCTGGACTTGTCGCTGCTGCGCATTCCCAGCTACCGCATCAGCTTCTGGGGCGGCAACCTGCTGCGCCTGGGTACCTCGTCTGGCCCGTTCCTGCTGGTGCTGATGTTTCAGCTGTGCTTTGGCCTGAGCCCGCTGCATGCGGGGCTGCTGACCCTGGCGGGCGGCGCGGGGGCGTTTCTGATGAAGCTGCTGGCAGTGCGCGTGGTGCGTCGCTTCGGCATCCGTCGCACGCTCACCGGCAATGCGCTGCTCACCGGGCTGACCCTGGGGGCCTGTGCCAGCTTTACCAGCGATACGCCGTACTGGGTGATCGTGCTGATGCTGTTCGCCAGCGCAGTGATCCGTTCGCTGCAGTTCAGCACCCTGGGCGCGCTGACCTATGCGGATGTACCGGCGGCGCTGAGCAGCCGGGCCAGCAGCCTGTCGGCGATGACGGTGCAGTTGAGCATGAGCCTGTCGGTGGGGCTGGCCGCCTCGCTGCTGGGGGTGCTGATGAACCTGCGCGGGCACGCCACCCCCGTCACCAGCGACGTGGCCTGGGTGATGCTGCTGTGCGGGCTGGCGTGCATGGCCTCGGCACTGGTGTTCCGGCGCCTGGCAGCAGACGCCGGCAATGCGGTGTATGCCGCGCGTGGCTGATCAGATCGACAGGTTGAGCACCCGCTCGCCCTGGGTGGCGCCGGTGGGCCGGCGGCGATTGACCGCCAGTTCGCCGATCTTGATCAGGCGGGTACGCGTGACATTGCGGGTCAGGCCCAGCAGGTTGGCGGTGTGCACCTGGTTGTAGTGGCTGAAGCGGTAGGCCGCGCGCAACAGCGCGTCCTCGACCTGTTCGTGCAACGCGCCGGCCTGTTCCTCGAAGAGTTTCTGGAAGGCCCGTTCGAGCAGCGCCTGGGCCGAGTCGTCCTGGCTGGGGCTGTCGTCCTGGCGTTCGATGCGCATGTTCGACAGGCGCAGGTCGTCGTGTTCGATCAGGCCGTCGCGGCAGATCAGCAGGGTGTGATGGATGACGTTTTCCAGCTCGCGGATGTTGCCCGGCCAGCCGTAGGTGCGCAGCTTGTGCTCGGCCTGGGCGCTCAGGCGCACCTGGCCGTAGCCCAGGCGCTGGCTGTAGGCATCGATGAAGTGGCGGGTCAGCGGCAGGATGTCGCCGGGGCGTTCGCGCAGCGGCACCAGCTCCAGGCTGACCACGTCCAGACGGTAATAGAGGTCTTCGCGAAAGTGCCCGGCATTGATCGCCTTTTCCAGCTGCACGTTGGTGGCGGCCAGTACCCGCACATCGATGGGAATGCTCTTGCGCGAGCCCAGGCGCACCACTTCGCGCTCCTGCAGCACGCGCAGCAGCTTGACCTGGATCGGCATCGGCAGGTCGCCGATCTCGTCGAGGAACAGGGTGCCGCCGTTGGCTTCTTCGAACCAGCCGGCCTTGGCCGCCAGGGCGCCGGTGAAGGCGCCTTTCTCGTGGCCGAACAGCTCGGCCTCGACCAGCGATTCGGAAAACGCGCCGCAGTTGACAGCCACGAACGGCTTGTCACGTCGCCCGCTGAGGTTGTGAATGTGGCGCGCCACCAGCTCTTTGCCGGTACCGGTCTCGCCGATGATCAGCACGCTGGCTTCGCTGGGCGCCACCTGTTGCAGGTGCGCCAGCAGCGCACGTGACTTGGGGTCTTCGAACACCTGCGCGGTGGCGCGGATCGAGGTGGCCAACGCGGGCGAGGGCGGTAGGGTCAACAATTGCATGGCAGTCACACTATGAATAGAACGTCGGAATCGGCAGGCGCTGGTTCAAGGCCCAGTCGCCCAGTTCGTGGAGTTTGTAATCCAGCGGGTCGTGCAGGCTCTGGGTGCGCAGGTTGCGCCAGTGCCGGTCGAGCCCCACCGAGGCCTGCGTGGCGCGGGCGCCGGTGACCTCGAAGACCTTGCTGCACAGCTCCAGGCCGTCGCGGCTGGCCGCCACCTTGGCGGTGGCGATGGCCACCGCCACGCGGCCGCGCTGGTCTGCGCCGAGCGCGGCGCCCTTGGCCCAGGCCCGGTCGAGTTCGCCGGCGGCGTTGTCGAGCAAAAGCCGGGCGCCTTGCAGGCGTACCCAGAAGTCGCCGAAGTGGCCCAGTACATAAGGATCGTCGCGGCTATCAAGGGCTGTGGACTTGAACCAGGGCCGGGTCTCGTTGAGGGTGTACTGGCGCGCTTCTTCGAACGCGCCTTCGGCGATGCCCAGGCAGATGTTGGCGAAATGCAGCTGGGCGATCAGCGGCCGCAGGCAGGCGAACGGCGTGCTCAGCGGGCCGGGGTCGAGCAGCAGGTCGCCTTCCTCCACGCGTACCCGTTCGAAGGTGGCGCTGCCGCTGTCGGTCTGGCGCTGGCCCATGTTGTGCCAGTCGTCGTGCAGGGTGATGCCGGTGCGACCGCTGGGTATCGCGGCAATCAGCAGCTTGCCCCCGGCAGCCTCGTCCACGGCCGAGGCAATCAGCATTTGTGAATCGCTGGCGCCCGAGCAGAAGCTCTTCTTGCCGGAGAATTCACGCCAGCTGCCGTGGTGCTTGACGATGGTGCGGGTGTCAAGGGGGTTGAGGGCATTGCCCCAGAACCAGTTCTTGCGCGCCGTCAGCTCGTACCAGGGCTGCCATTGCGAAGGTGCGCCGAACAGACGCACGGTGGCCAGCATCAGGTGGTGAAAGCCGAACACATGGGCAATCGAGCTGTCGACCCGGGCGAATTCGCGCACCACATCGAAGGTCTGGCTCCAGGTGGCGTTCAACCCGCCGAACTCGCGGGGGATGCTCAGGGCCAGCAGGCCGCTGGCACGCAGGGCATCGCGTTCGGCCTTGGGCGTGCCGCCCTTGCGGTCGCGCTCTACCACGCTGCGGCTGAACGTCTCGGCCAGGTCGCGGGCAATCTGCAGCGGGGTCGATCGAGGGGTATGCAACGTGGCGCTCACGCGGGTTACCTGTGCAAAAAGGTTCGGGCCTCAAGGCCGGGCCCTGTCGATGCTAAATGATCTAAAAAACCTTAAATAAATAACGTTTAGGAATGTTGATATACAGCTTTTCATATTCCAAACGGATCTATATTTGTCGTTATTTATTCTTTTTGATTTTTATATTTGCGGTGCACTCTGCATTCACGCACTGCAACGACGGTGCTCCCAACTGCTAAGGAGCCACACCATGACCATCAAGGCGATCAACGTACGTAACCAGTTCAAGGGCACCATCAAGGAGATCATCGAGGGGCCGGTGGTCTCGGAAATCGACGTGCAGACCCAGGCCGGCATCGTCACCTCGGTGATCACCACGCGGTCGGTGCATGAGCTGGAACTGAGGATTGGCAGCGAGGTGATCGCGTTCGTGAAATCGACCGAGGTGTCGATCGCGAAGCTGTGAGAGGGGTGTGACGGTGAGCGCCGGGTGGCCTCACCGCAATGCTCAGTCGGCTGTCAGCACGTCCCTTCTGGCCGGCAACACTTCCAGCTCCCCGAACGACACCGACGCATCCACGTAGCGCAGCGCCGATTTCACGTCGCGCCAGCCCACGTGGGCCATCAGCGCTTTCATGTCCCAGCCATTGCCACTGGCCCAGGTGGCAAAGCCACGACGCAGCGAGTGGCTGCTGTAGAGGCTGGCGGGTAGCCCGGCATCTGCAAAAATCCGCCGCAGCAGCACGATCAGGCTGCCACTGTTGAGCGCCTGCTCGCCCAGGTTGCCCCAGCGATCGAGCTTGCGAAACACCGGCCCGCGGGCGATGCCCGCCACGCTGATCCAGTCGATGTAGGCCTGTACCGGGCACAGGCTCTTCAGGGCAGGGGTGCGATGACTGACCCCGCGGCCCTGCCGGTCCCCTTTGCTTTGCGCCAGGTACAGCTGCATGCCCACGCCCGCCTGGGCCTGAATGTGCTCCACGCGCAGGCGCGCCAGTTCATCGCCCCTGAACCCTCGCCAGAACCCGATCAGCAGCAGGGCGACATTGCGCCGTGCGCGCAGCAGCTCGGGCAGGCAGTGCGCCTGTTGCGCCTGTGCGGCCTTGGCGTGCAGCGCGTCGACCGTGCGCTGCAGGTGTTCCAGGGTCAGGGCGGCTGCCTGGCGCTCCTGCGCCGGGTGCACCGCGCGTATGCCCTTGAGCATCTGGCGCACCAGCGGCGCCTTGGTGGGGTCGGGAAAGCCCTGGCTGGTGTGCCACTGGCCCAGCGCGGCCAGGCGCTGGCGCAAGGTGTTGATCGAGTGCTGCTCGGCGTAATCGGCCAGGTAGCGCGCGATGCTGTCGGCCGTGGCCGGTAGAAAGCCACCCCAGCTCACCTCGAAATGCTCCACGGCCGCGCGGTAGCTGCGCCGCGTGTTGTCCCTTACGGCTGCGTCCAGGTAGCGATCGAGCTTGTTCATCGGCAGGTTCTCCATCGGTGTACGGCTGAGCGATTGCAACCGGGCGTTTTTTGCCTATCACATGTGATAAGCCGTGATTATTTCATCTTTTATTTTGATTTCTATAGGCATTTTTCCAATTTCATTTAGTATGTATCTACATAGTACGTACCACATTACGAAATAGTAGGAGCACCCATGGCCCGTGGCGGTATCAACAAGGCAATCGTGCAGAAGGCGCGTCAGGCGCTATTGGCCCGTGGCGAACACCCCAGTATCGATGCCGTACGTATCGAGCTGGGCAACACCGGGTCCAAGACCACGATTCACCGCTACCTCAAGGAGCTGGACGCGCAGCAACCGACACTGGCAGCGGACAAGCCGGGCATGAGCGAAGCCCTGGCCAACCTGGTCAGTCAGCTGGCCCAGCAACTGGTGGAGGAGGGCGACGCACGTATCGAGGCGGCGCAGAACGTGTTCGACCATGAAAAGGCGGCGTTGCAGGGCGAACTGCAGGCGATCCAGCAGGCGCTGGCGACCCTGCAGCAGCAACACCAGATTCAGGCCGAGGCGCTGGCGGGTGAGTCGGCGCAGCTGGCCACGACCCGCAGTACCCTGCAGACCGAGCAGACGCGCAATGCCACCTTGAATCAGGCGGTAGGTGAGTTGAACCTGCGCCTGAACGACAAGGACGAGCAGATCCAGTCGCTGGAAGACAAGCACCAGCATGCCCGCGATGCGCTGGAGCATTACCGCACCGCCACGCGTGAGCAGCGCGAACAGGATCAGCGTCGGCATGAGGCGCAGGTACAGCAGTTGCAGGTCGAGGTGCGTCAGTTGCAGCAGAGCCTGATCGTCAAGCAGGACGAACTGACGCGGCTCAACCGCGACAACGAGCGCTTGCTGGTGGAGGCGCGGCAGGTGCAGCGTGAGCGGCAGGCGCTGCAGGACCAGCAGGCGCAACAGGCACAGGAGATCAAGACCTTGATGGCCAGCCTGGCGCAGTCGCTGGGTGCGCGGGAGGAGCTGTTGCGGCAGAACCAGGTGCTGGGGCAGCAGGTGGAGCAGGGGGCGGGTGAACAACGCCAGCAACAGCAGGTGATTGAGCAATTGCAGGCGCAGGTCGAGCAGCGCGATGCGCAGTTGGAGTCGCTCAAAGCCGCCGCGCAGCCACCGCAAGGCGAGCCCGAAGGTTGAATCACTAGCTACCCACAATCACTTCCACGATAGGTGACTCCGAGACGTTCATTATTTCGTCATTCGTTACTCTGTAGCGAACCTGTTTGGCACCGGATGCGCCCAAGGAGCTTGCGGGAACTGTAATGCTCAGGGGCGGATATGAAGCTATCGGGAGGGTGTAAGTGCGAGTATCTACGACTACCCAACCCACAAGAACCTCAAAAATATCTTGGCTTCCGTGGTCTCCATAGGTGTTGAAATGGAAGCCTGGTATGAAAACGTCGAGGCCGGCACTGGGATCGGTAAGGTGGTGCTTCCCCTCAATCATGTCCGTATTCGTCAATTCTGGAGCGGGTAATGTGTCACTTGAAAAATTATCGGCACACATTTCTGAGATTTCCTTTTTGCGTGGATTAAATTCAGCGATACCTTGCTTATATAACCTCACATGCTTAAGAGCGCACCTGACATAAATATCAGGTGCTGCGTCAGGGCCTCAACGTGCACACCTTGGTTTGCCCAGCGCTCTTGAAATCGAGCGCCGCCCGCGCGGCGCTTCGCCGGCAAGGCCGGCTCCTACAGTTGTTGCAACGCACCATGGCCGGCAGGACTTGAGTTGTCAGCCTTGTTCGCCCGGCTCAGGTCCTGGGAGAGACGCAAGCTAGTCGCGCAATGACAAGCGCATCGCACACCGCCCCTGCAACCCTCGCGAAGCCTCGTACGCCATCTGCCGGCGCAACATACCGCTTAACGACGCCTCTTCCAGCCTCTCGAAACCCAACCGTGCATAAAACGGTGCATTCCACGGCACCGCCACAAAGGTGGTGAGGGTCAGGGCCGCGAAGCCCTGGGCCTCGGCATGCGCGCGCACGGCCGCAATCAATCGCCGACCCAGGCCCTGGCCTTGCTGCGCATGATCCACCGCCAGCTCTTCGATGTGCAGCGACTCATCGAACGCGCTGGCACACACGAACCCAATTGGGCGATCCCGCCGATCCACCACCACCCACTCGAGCCCGGCAGCCACGAACTCCAGGTGCTCGACGCTGCTGAGCACCGTGTGCTCGGCAATCCACGCCAGTGCCGGCACTTGCACAAAGGCCTGGGCCGCAGAGCGCTCTATGTCAGGCAGCAGGGGAGCATCGGTAGGGGTGGCCAGGCGAATGGAAAAGGACATCGGGCACGCTCTGCAATGGGAACCCACGCAGTCTGTGCAAAGCACCAGGGTTGTGCAAGCGCCCCTGGCATGGGCAATACGGGGGCACGCTTTTTCCTTGCCAGTGGCGACATAAATCATAATTTCGCTAATACCCGGCGGCGCACAGAATGCGGGCAACCCCCTCATGCAGAAGCGCACAGCCATGACCGTTGAAAAAACCCGAATTGATACGCTTGTAGTAGGCGCCGGTCAGGCCGGCGTGGCCATGAGTGAGCACCTGGGCCGCCTCGGGGTGCAGCACCTGGTGCTGGAACGCAACCGCATCGCCGAAGCCTGGCGCACCGGTCGCTGGGACTCGCTGGTGGCCAACGGCCCGGCCTGGCACGACCGCTTCCCGGGCCTGGAATTCGAAGGCCTGGATGCCGACGCCTTCGCCGGCAAGGATCAGGTGGCGGCCTACTTCGAGACCTATGCCAAGAAGATCGACGCGCCCATTCGTACCGGTGTCGAAGTGCTCAAGGTCGAACGCAACGAAGGTCGCCAGGGCTTTACGGTGCAGACCTCCACGGGCCTGATCGAGGCGAACCAGGTGGTGGTGGCCACCGGGCCGTTCCAGCGCCCGGTGATCCCGCCCATCGCCCCGCAGCTTCCCGGCATCACCCAGCTGCATTCGGCCGACTACCACAACCCCCGGCAATTGCCCGAAGGCGCGGTGCTGGTGGTGGGCGCGGGCTCCTCGGGTGTGCAGATCGCCGATGAACTGCAGCGCGCCGGCAAGCAGGTGTACCTGTCGGTGGGCGCGCACGATCGCCCGCCACGTGCCTACCGCAATCGCGACTTCTGCTGGTGGCTGGGGGTGCTCGGCCTGTGGGACGCCGAAGGCGTGCAGCCCGGCAAGGAGCACGTGACCATCGCGGTCAGCGGTGCCCGTGGCGGACATACCGTGGACTTTCGCAAGCTGGCCCACCAGGGCATCACGCTGGTGGGCCTGACCCGCGCATTCGATCAAGGTGTGGTCAGCTTCGAGGCCAACCTGGCCGAGAACATCGCCCGCGGCGACGAGAACTACCTGGCGCTGCTGGATGCCGCCGACGACTACATTGCACGCAACGGCCTGGACCTGCCCGAGGAACCCGAAGCACGCCACATGCTGCCCGACCCGCAGTGCCTGACCCAACCTATTCTTGAGCTGGACCTGGCCAAGGCCGGTGTCAGCTCGATCATCTGGGCCACCGGTTACTCGACCGACTACAGCTGGCTGAAGGTCGATGCCTTCAAGCCCGACGGCAAGCCACAGCATCAGCGCGGTGTGTCCCGCGAACCGGGGATCTATTTCGTCGGCCTGCCGTGGCTGTCGCGCCGTGGCTCCGCCTTTATCTGGGGCGTGTGGCACGACGCCCGGCACATCGCCGAGCACATCGTGAAACAGCGCACCTATTTCGACTACCGCGACGCCGCGCAACGCGAGGCTGCCGCCCACTGTGATTCCAACGTCCAGAAACTGGGAGTACGTTGATGCCTACCCATACCCGCATCCGCATGTTCAACACCAAGGATACCTACCCCAACCAGACCCTGGACAACGACCTGTGCCAGGCCGTGCGTGCCGGCAACACGGTCTACGTGCGTGGCCAGGTGGGCACCGATTTCGACGGCCAACTGGTCGGCCTTGGCGACCCGCGGGCCCAGGCCGAGCAGGCCATGCGCAACGTCAAGCAACTGCTCGAAGAAGCCGGCAGCGACCTGAGCCACATCGTCAAGACCACCACCTACCTGATCGACCCGCGCTACCGCGAGCCGGTGTACCAGGAGGTCGGCAAATGGCTCAAGGGCGTGTTTCCGATTTCCACCGGGCTGGTGGTCAGTGCCCTGGGCCAACCGCAATGGCTGATGGAAATCGACGTGATCGCGGTGATCCCCGAATAAGGAGCGGCACATGACTTTTTCTATCGTCGGACGCTGCGCCGAAACCGGCCAGCTGGGTATCGCCATCAGCTCGTCGAGCATCGCCGTGGGCGCGCGTTGCCCATGGCTGCGCGCCGGCGTGGGCGCGGTGTCGAGCCAGAACATCACGTTGCCGGCGCTGGGCCCGCAGATACTCGATGGCCTGGCCGACGGGCTGGCACCTGCCACGGCCTTGGACCAGGCGCTGTCGAGCAATGGCTATGGCCAGTACCGTCAGGTAGCGGTGGTGGATGCCCAGGGGCGCACCGCACTCTTCAGTGGCAGCCACGCACTGGGCACCCACAATGCAGTGGCAGGCGATCAATGCGTGGCCGCCGGCAACCTGCTGGCCAGCAGCGCGGTGATCGAACGCATGGTCGAGGCCTTCGAGCGCAGCGAGGGCTGCCTGGCCGCCCGGTTGCTCACGGCATTGCAGGCGGGGCAGGCCGCAGGCGGCGAGGCCGGGGCGGTGCACTCGGCGGCACTGTCGGTGGTCGGCGACCTGACCTGGCCGATCGTCGACCTACGGGTGGACTGGGCCGACGAGAATCCCATCGGCGAACTGCACAAACTGTGGACCGCCTATGAACCCCAGTTGCAGGACTACCTGACCCGCGCCCTGGACCCGACGCAGGCGCCCAGCTACGGAGTGCCCGGCGATGAGTGAATGGCGCAGCCGCACCCTGCTGGCGCAGCTGGTCGGCTTCGCCACGGTGAGCCGGGATTCGAACCTGGCGCTGATCGAGTTCGTGCGCGATTACCTGGACGATCTGGGGGTGGACTGCGAGCTGATCTACAACGCCGAACGCACCAAGGCCAACCTGCTGGCCAGCATCGGCCCGGGGGTGGAGGGCGGCGTGGTGCTGTCCGGACACACCGATGTGGTGCCGGTGGACGGCCAGGCCTGGACGGTGCCGCCGTTCGACCTGAGCGAGCAGGACGGCAAGCTGTACGGCCGGGGCACTGCCGACATGAAAGGCTACCTGGCCTCGGTGCTGGCGGCGGTGCCGCTGTTTCTGGCAAGCCCGTTGCGCCGCCCGGTACACCTGGCGTTTTCGTATGACGAAGAGGTGGGTTGCCTGGGGGTACGCAGCCTGCTCGAGGTGTTGCCACGGCGTATCCCGATGCCGGCGCTGTGCCTGATCGGCGAACCCACCGAACTCAAGCCGGTGCTCGGGCACAAGGGCAAGCTGGCCATGCGCTGCCATGTGCACGGCGCGGCCTGTCATTCGGCCTACGCGCCCTATGGCGTCAACGCCATCGAGCAGGCGGCGCGGCTGATCGGCCAGCTGGGCGCAATCGGTACGCGCCTGGCGGCGCCGGAGCTTCACGACGAACGATTTGACCCGGCATTTTCGACCGTGCAGGTGGGCACGATCCAGGGCGGCACGGCGCTGAACATCGTGCCGGCCGATTGCCGTTTCGATTTCGAGGTGCGGGCGCTGCCGGCGTTCGCCCCGCAAGCGGTGGCCGATGAATTGCAGGCGTTTGCCGCGCGTGAAGTAGTGCCGGCGATGCAGGCGGTCAATGCCGACAGCGGCATTCGTTTCGAAGCGCTGTCAAGCTACCCGGGGCTTGCCACGCCACCGGACAGCGCGGCGGCGCAGCTGATTGCCCGGCTGTGCGGCAGCGATGCCTTCAGCACGGTGGCCTTTGGCACCGAAGGCGGGCTGTTCGACCAGGCCGGGATACCGGCGGTGGTCTGCGGGCCGGGCAGCATGGACCAGGGACACAAGCCGGACGAATACGTCAGCGTCGAACAGCTGGCTGGTTGTGACCGGTTGATGGAGCGTCTGGCGGCGTTTTTGAGCGGACATAACACACAGATCGGCATACGAGCCGGCCAACGTTGCACCTTTTACTGCCGTAGAGCAGGACGACCGTACCCGCGGTCGCCTAACAAAACCCCGCCGGCGCGCACGAGCGTGCCGGCCTAGTCGAGGAAGTGAGCCATGACCCGATCCTTGCGTTGCAGCGTTCCGTTTGCCCTGGCCCTGTTGAGCAGTGCCGTGTTTGCCGCCCCGCAGAACCTGACCGTCATCTCGTTTGGCGGCGCCACCAAGCAGGCACAGGAAAAGGCCTACTTCCAGCCATTCAATGCCAGCGGTGCGGGCACCGTGGTGGCAGGCGAGTACAACGGCGAGCTGTCGAAAATCAAGGCCATGGTCGACGTCGGCCACACCAGCTGGGATGTGGTCGAGGTCGAAAGCCCCGAGCTGTTGCGCGGCTGTGATGAAGGCCTGTTCGAGAAACTCGACCCGCAACGTTTCGGTGACCAGGCCAATTTTGTGCCCGGCACCTTCACCGAGTGCGGCGTGGCCACCTATGTATGGTCGATGGTGATGGCCTACGACCATGCCAAGCTGGCCAAGGGGCCGACCTCATGGGCGGACTTCTGGAACGTGAAGGACTTCCCCGGCAAGCGCGGCCTGCGCAAGGGCGCCAAGTACACCCTGGAGATCGCCTTGCTCGCCGACGGCGTCAAGCCCGATGAGTTGTACAAGGTGCTCGGCACCCCTGAAGGGGTGAGCCGCGCGTTCGCCAAGCTGGACCAGATCAAGTCCAACATCCAGTGGTGGGAAGCCGGGGCGCAACCTGCGCAGTGGTTGATTGCCGGCGATGTGGTGATGAGCGCGGCGTACAACGGGCGCATCGCGGCTGCGCAGAAGGAGGGCATGAAGCTGAGCATCGTATGGCCGCAGAGCCTGTTCGACCCTGAATACTGGGCGGTGGTGAAGGGTACGCCGAACAAGAAACTGGCCGAGGATTTCATTGCGTTCGCCAGCCAGCCACAGGCGCAGAAGGTGTTCTCGGAAAACATTCCGTATGGCCCGGTAAACAAGCAGACCCTGGGTTTGCTGCCAGCCGAAGTACAGAAGCAGCTGCCCACTGCCGAAGCCAACCTGGCCCAGGCGCGAGCAGTGGATGCGGCGTTCTGGGTTGACCATGGCGAGGAGCTGGAACAACGCTTCAATGCCTGGGCGGCACGCTGATTCGAGCCAATATCCCACCCAGGCCTTAGCCCCCGCTACTGATACTTCTGTCAGTAGCGGGCTGGTGTTGCTCACCGTTACTGTTTGCCTTGCCGTTGGGCAGACAGTGGGAGAGCGACATGAACACCTTGCGACATACGCTGGCCCGGCCTGTCCGTACCGAACAAGCCCCCCTGGAACATCGAGACGCGCCGCCCGTATGCGCGTCACCAGCCCGCAATGGCAGCCAACGGCAACCCCTGAAGTGTGATCGACATGGGCAATCCTGCCAAAGGAGCCGGTGATGCCCATCCATCTTGCCACCAGAGCTTGTTGTTTGCTGGCAGCAGTACTGCTGACTGGCTGCATCCATCCGAGCCAGCAGTCGACGCCTCATGCGCCAGGCACCCAGGCGTCGAGCAGCGAGCTTTCCTCCGTCGACGCTTCGCCTGGCGAAGCCGCTGCGCGCGCACGTTGCACGCGCTACTTCGAGTCGGGGCAGTGGAGCTACCGCTACGACCCAGGCATCCGCAAGAACGCCTGGACCCTGGAGCTCACGCCTACCTATTGCGGGCGACGCATCCGCCAGGACGAAACCAACGCCGCCTACGCGGAACTGTACAAGCGCTACGGCAGTGACTGGCGCTGGCGCCTCGACAACGGGGGCGGCATGCGTCGTCAGTTGGTGTGCCACCTGGCCACCGCCCGCTACAAGAAAACCTGGAACCTGGAGCCTTTTCGACCCGATGTGTCTCATCGCGTATCGGTGGCTGCCGGTTGCAATCCGACGCCACGTTGACAGGCAGTTTCAGCACTGCAGCACAAGGAGTGGACCATGAACAGGTTAAAGATGTTGATGTTTCTGGGGTGCGTAGCAGCCAGTGCGCCGGGGTTGGCACAGTGGGCGCCTGGCTCACCACGCAGCTCGCTGGAGGACGGCAATGCCACCGTAGCCGACCTCAGGTACAACTACAGCGCAGGCAACTCGCATTGCGGTGATTCAGGCAAACCGCCGTTTCTATGCAGCGGTGTCCTGATGCGCGTCACCCAGCGGCCGCAGAACCCCGGGGCATTTCGCATCTGGGACCCTAGCCCGACCTCGGCGAGAAGTGGCGGAACGTCGTTCTCCTACATACGTTACGACGCAAGGTTCAGATCAGTGGCGTGGGGATTCAACGACGGTCTGATCATGTATCCCCAGGACCGCAGGCCAGCGGGCAAGGACCTGCTGATGGTGCAGTGCGCCTACAGCATGGATGGCTGGAACTGGTTCAGGAACACACCCTGCGGCACCATGGTCTACGAGGGAGTTGTTTACCCACACAGCCGGCCATGCCAGAGCCAGGGCGTCACCACGCCTCAACAATGGCTCGGGATCTGGTACCAGCCCGCCAAGTACCGCCCGCTGAATCAATGCGGCTTCGACATGCGCAGGGGCGTTGCCAACAGTGCCGGTTACTTCATGCTCATGCTGCAGATGAAAAACATACTGGCCGCAGAAGGGTTCAGCGAGCAGAACGAACTTGTTGTTACGACATGGCCGGCGGGTCGTGCCAGAACCCTGCCCATCCAGGCATTCTTCTATATGCCAGTGGGTGTGCCTGCCCACTGGCCGGCAGGGGTACCGAACGGGCTGGCCGCTGCCAGGCTCAACCAGAAGGAGTTTCGGGCCGACACCGGCATCATCGTGCCCATTGTGCGGCTGACGCCACCTGCCAACATCAATGATCACTTTCGCTTCGACTTTATCGTTGCCGATCAAGCCGAAACAGGTTCGACCGGGGTCGTGCCTCCGAAACCGGTGCCAGGCCGCTGCCCGCGCTACATAGACTCGGTGAAATGGGGCGCGATCAATGGCAACCAGTGGAGCCTGGAAATCAAGCCTTCCGCCTGTACCCGCACTATTGCCGCAGACCAGACCGACCTGGCGTTCCAGGAGCTGCTGAACAAGGCCGGCAGTGACCGGCAGTGGAGCAACACCAACAGCATGCGTCGCCAGTTCGTCTGCCTGCTGACCACGTACCGAACCAAAGCATCCTGGTTCATCGAGCCGCATCGCCCTTATGTGTCCCACGAGGCGGCGGTCAAGGCCAACTGCAACCCCTAGGTTGTTGCAGGCCCGCACTTTATTGCGGCCGAGCACAGGTCGTGAGTTGTCGCTTTATTGATACCTGCTGAAACTAAGCACTTGGCAGGCAGACGCAGTTACAGCGTGCAGTGATCGGCCCGCTTTCACGCCAGCCACAGCCTGAACTGCTCCTTGCAGTAATCCACGAACAACTGCGCAGGCTTGGTCAGCTGCGCACGTTTGAGCCAGGCGGCCACCAGTGCCGAACCGGTCACGTCTTCGGCGATATCCACGCACACCAGTGGCTGGCCGTCATAGCTGATGGTGGAACGTGGCCGCGTCACCAGCAGTGCGAAACCGAAACCCTGGCCGACCATGCCGCGCACCATCTCGATAGAGGGCGAGCCGAACACGATGTTCGGGTTCAGGCCCAGTTCCTCGAAAATGCTCACGAAATAGGTACGGCTGGGTTGCACGTCCAGCAGGATCATCGGCTCAAGTACCAGGTCGCGCAGCGAAACCTGGGCCTGACCGGCGAAGCGATGGCCGGCAGGCAGCAGGGCGTAGGGCCTTTGCGGCGCGGTCAGCGGCTCGGTTTCGATGGTGCTGTCCAGGTCATGCTGGTAGAAGATCGCCAGGTCGAAGCGGCCGGCCGTCAGCCCCTGTACCAGCTCTTGCTGCTCGCCATCGCGCAGGCGAATTTCCACGCCCGGAAAGCGTTGGCGAAACCCGGCGATCAGCCGCGGCAGATAGAGTGGGGCGACGGTTTCGAAACAGCCGATGTCGATCTGCCCACTCACCACGTCGTTGTCCGCCAGGGCGTTCTGCTCGAACTCATGGGCCATGCGCAGCAGTTCCTGAGCCTTGCGGTAGAACCGCGCACCGCCCGGGGTCAGTGAAACCCCCTGGGCATGATGCCGAATCAGCAACTGTACGCCGAACCCGTCTTCGAGCCCCTTGATGGCCGTGGATATCGATGGCTGTGCGATGTACAGCTTGCGCGAGGCTTCGGCCACGCTGCCGCATTCGACCGTGGTGACGAAATATCTAAGCTGACGCAGGGTATAGGACGCCACGCAAACACCTCAGGTTGTAGTTTTTGCCTACCTTACCGCGTGCTGGCCTTGCGTGCCCCGCAGGTTGCAGCGGATTTTGCGGGGCACAGAGCATATTTTTCCTTCGCTGGCGGATACGCGGCCCCTGACCATTGATCGGCTGGCTGGCACCTACCACGTCCAGGGGCCTCGAAAAACTGCAGGGCCCGCATTTGTCGGACCACGACCTGAGGTGACCGCCATGGCTATCGATCCACGCCCGCAGGATGACCCCCTGTGGAAGGACCCGCTCAACGACCCGCGACGCGAACACGACCCGGTGACTGACCCGAACGTGCGTGGCGACGACGATCGCCGCGAACACCCTAACGACGTCGAGGGCATTCCCGACACCAACCCGTCAGTGCCCGAACCTGACGAGCCGACGCCACTGTCGGATGAACGACGCTGAACCTGTACCGGAGGACGCCAAGCATGATTCATGACCCGCGCAACCGCGAGCCCGTTGCTGAAGACCAGCCACAACCGCTGCCGCAAACCTGGAAACGCCCGGACGATGGCAAGAGCCTGCCTGAACGCGATGTGGAGGTGCCGTTGCAGGATGCCGGACGCCCGGACGAAGGAGGGCAGGAGCAGAGCAATACACCCGAACCTCACAAGGAAAACCCCTACAGCCCTGACTTCAAGCCACAACGTGAGCGCAAGCCGCGCACTGATGCCGATATCGATACCGATGGTGGCTAGCAGGCGATTTTGTGCTGCGATGATTTTAACGAACCGTTGAAAATTAAACTTTATGTTGATATTTTCTCGGTTCGTTTTTTCTTGTGGTGCGCTCGATGGCCCTCGATACAACCCCTGAACGCCAGCTGGTGCTGGGCGTACTGCACGCAACGGTGCAGATGCTTGGCACTGTGCTGGGACGCACCACCGAGGTGGTCCTGCACGACCTGACCCGGCCGGAACATTCGGTGATTGCCATTGCCAACGGGCATGTCAGTGGGCGTCAGATCGGCAGCCCGGTACTGGCCGGGCCTCGTGAAGACCAGGGGTTCAATGCGGTGCTGCAGGCCCTGCGCGACAAGGGCAGCCATACCCCGGTGGTGGTGGGCAACTACCCGAGCCTGGGCCGCGACGGCAAGACCCTGCGCAGTGCCACTGCGGTGTTCCGCGACGCCTTGGGCGAGCCCTATGCCAGCCTGTGCGTGAACACCGACTTCAGTGGCATCGCCGCCGCCCAGGCGTGCCTGGAACAGCTGCTGCCCGGCACCGGGGCAGCCCCCGGCGAGCCCACCGAGAACCAACCCGACCTCGAGCAGTTGATGGCGCAGATCATTGATGCGGCCCTGCACGACGCACGCAGCCAGGGCCGGCGTATCGCCAAGGCGCAGAAGCTCGAGGCGGTGCGCCAGATGCACGATGGCGGACTGTTCATCGTCAAGGGCGCCGTCGAGAAAGCTGCCGCCGCACTCGGGGTGACACGCTACACCATCTACAACTACCTCGATGAAATCCGCAACCGCTGAGCAAGCGTTGAAATTCAATCGATCGTCGAACTGGCCTGACCTGGAGCCTGGTATGTCCCTGCATCTCGAAACCCCTTTGGTACCTTCGCGCCCGCTCAGCCTGGCCAGCGGCCAGGACGTGTGGCTCAAGCTCGACGCCCTGCAGCCCTGTGGCTCGTTCAAGCTGCGTGGCGTGGGCCTGGCTTGCCAGGCCTATGCCAGGCAAGGCAAGCGCCGCTTCGTGTCCTCGTCGGGGGGCAACGCCGGTATTGCGGTGGCCTATGCGGGCCGCTGCCTGGGCTTGCCGGTGACCGTGGTGGTGCCGCAAACCACCACCGAACGCGCCAGGCAGCTGATTCGCCAGGAGGACGCCGAGGTCATCGTGCACGGCAGCGCCTGGCACGAGGCCAATGCCTATGCGCAATCGCTGCTCACCGACGACGCGGCCTTCATCCACCCCTTCGACGATCCGCTGCTATGGCAAGGCCATGCCAGCCTGATCGACGAGGTGGTCATCAGTGGGTTCAAGCCCGATGCGATCGTGCTCTCGGTGGGCGGGGGCGGCCTGTTGGCCGGGGTGTGCGAGGGGTTGGCACGTAACGACTGGGCTGACGTGCCGGTATTTGCCGTGGAGACCGACGGCGCCGCCTCGCTGGCTGCCGCGATGGCCAGCAAGGCCCCGACGGCCCTGCCCGCAGTGACCAGCGTGGCGACCTCGCTGGGGGCCAAGCAGGTATGCCAGCAGGCCTTCGAACTCAGCCAGCAACGGCCGATTCACAGCCATGTGGTGACTGACGCTCAGGCGCTGGATGCCTGCGAACGTTTTCTGCTCGACCACCGTATCCTGGTGGAGCCGGCCTGTGGTGCAGCGCTGGCGCTGGCCTATGCACCGAGTGAGGCACTCAAGGCATATCAGTCGGTGCTGGTGGTGGTGTGCGGCGGGGTGACGGCCACCCACGAACAGATCCGCGAGTGGCGCGCCAGTTGCTGAAGCGGGTCAGTCCGACGCCAGCTCGAATACCTGCCAGCGTACCGAACTGACGCCTTTCTCAAGGCTCACCCGGCTGGCCAGGTGCTCGAGCTGCGAGGGCGCCTGCGGGTCGCCCATCAACTCGGCCCGCACCTCCAGCTTGGCCGGGTTGGGCAGGTCTTCACTGTGCAGCGATTGCAGACGCAGGCCACTGCTGCCAAAGCTATGCAGCATCAGGCTGCGTACCTGGATCTCGTCTTCGGCGCGGCATACGATGCGCACCTCGTAACGCTGCTCGGCCTCGCTGGCCGGTAACACATCCTGCTGGTTCAGCCGCTGGGCGATGTCACGCAGCAGGATGTTGGCGCATAGCACCATCAGGCTGCCCAGGCTCGCCTCAAGCAGTAACCCCAGGCTGCACAGCACACCGACGGCGGCGGTACACCACAGCGTGGCAGCGGTGTTCAGGCCGCGCACGTTCATGCCGTCGCGCATGATTACGCCACCGCCCAGAAAACCGATGCCCGACACCACATAGGCCGCCACCCGCGAAGCGTCGGCCGGGAGCATGCCCGGTACGGCCTGGGTCACCAGCACGAACAGGCAGGCGCCGGTGCTCACCAGCGCATTGGTGCGCAGCCCGGTGAGGCGCTGACGCAGTTGACGTTCAGCGCCGATCAGCGCCCCCAGTACCAGCGCGACAGCCACGCGCAGCAAGAATACTTTCCAATCCATGAACCACCTCAAGGCACCGGCAGACAGCCGGCGTCAGCGCACTTGTGCGCGTAAAGATTTCGGGGATGGCAACGGGTACGAGCAGCCGACACACCTCGTCACGATGAGGGGCGTCAAGCGGGGAGGGGAAATGAAGATGCGTCATCCCGCCAGGGATGCGGATCGCCACTGACCACCGTGTTCGGCGAGCAGTGGCAGAAGGGTCTGCTGGACTAGCTCGCCGGCTGTACCTGTCGCAATCGACTAGGGCAACTGTCCAATGCAGGACTCCTGTGCAGGCTTGCAAAAATGCGGGCGAGAACGTAACGCCATGGTGCGAGCCGGTCAAGGCTTTTGTTGCAAGTGAATGAGTGTGCCAGCCTGGGCAGAGGGTTCAGCACGCGTAACTTTCACTCGATGTGCCCAGTGTTGCCATACACGTTTCATGCCTTGCAACTGGCAATATTACCAGTCTGAAAACACAGGTGCTCAGCATGAACTTGTTTAACTAGCAACTTGACCGGGAGGGCAGTGATCTTACACTCTGAATGCCACGCTGCCAGATAAAGGGCATCCTCATGAACCTCCATTTTTCGCGCACCCTTATTGCTTTCACGCTTTTCGTGATAATGATTGTGCTCTCGCTGGTCATCATCCTTTTCATGAATAAGTCCACAACGCCTCCTCCTGCACCACAGGGTATTTCAGTGTTGCATTTGTACAAGAAAAACAGCGGGGGATGCACTATCCAGATGACCGTCGGCATGCATCGCTTTGCCAACAATGATTGCGACAATGACGAGATGTATAACTTCGCCGTTGAAAACCCTCGGGATGGCGTAAGGTTCGGCATTTACAATGCCGGGCACTGCAATTCGGATGAGTCCTATTCGCACTATAAAATCGTCAATCCGATCTATGGTCAGATGACTGCAAAAATAAGTGTTTCAAGGGCCCATTATGTCGCTATTGGCCAGGAGGTAACCCGGGGCATCATCTCCGAGGGCTTCAAGGATGGGAAGCTGGAGGGCAAGGTGTCCTGCGTCTATGTATCAGCCGATGGATAAAGCCCACTCCCGGCAACCCGTTCCACTCAACCGCAGGAAGCGACATCATGGCCCACGTTACAGACACTGCAGTTGCAACCTTGAGTTATTTTCTGATCGAGGCAGATGCGTTCAGAGGACAACAGAATGCCAAAGCACATCTGTTCGCGAATGGTCGTCAAAAATCAAAAGTGATCATAACCTTACAAGCCCGTAACTCGTATGGCGAAGTGGTACTGTTACCGGTTGGCGGCCTCGAGATAATTCCGTACACCACCGCGCCCGGGGGGTGGGTTTCTGGGACGCAGCCGCCCGAAACCGGGATACTGCCTTATGATGAAGGCACCGTCAGAAGTGGCAAGACTTCAAAAAAAAAACATACTGACAGCAATGACTATCAGACCTTTGTACGCTACCTGCATTTGGACCCCAGTGTTGATGCGCGCACGGTGTTCAAGTTTGCAGCCAGGATCAGAGTGCAAAGCAGAGTCTGGACGACCAACAATCTTGATGTCCCGTATGGTGGCCAAGGCGAAGGAGGGCGTTTCAATAGCAGCGTTCAGATAGAGGCTGTAGAACCAACGCAATACAGGGTAGGGCACGGGTTGGTCGTATCCAGGCCTGTGGTGGTGTTCCAGGGCGCCTCCTCAGAGGCCGGAGGGCGTGCGGCACGTGTCGAAAATACCTACGTTACATTGCAGAACCCACGAACCGCCAATGTCGTGAAGATCCACAGCATGCAACAACCCGCCTATGGATCGTCGCTCCACTTGAACAAGGCAACCTGCATCGGAGCCCCCAACAGCACGGCATCGACCCCCACGATCGTGGGCTCAACCGAAATGATGATGGCCTACTACGACCTTCTCAGCCCCCTGAGATCACCGCGTGACGCAATCTGTATTGCGGTGGGCATGATCGCCTACTTCAACGTCGTTCTGAAGAGACTCCAGCAAAGCTACACCTACGGCATGGATGTCTATGGCAACCGCTTCGATCTGTCGGTGCACCTGCATTCCGAAGACCCGAATGCAAGCAACCAGGCACCGTGGGGGTATACCTTGACCGTTGAAGGGGTGCCTCCCCGATCATTCGAGGCGCTTGCATCTTCGCGAGCTGCGCCACCATTGGGGAGTTGGCTGTCGCAGATACGTATGAGACTAGGCTCGCCAACGGGACACCTTTACCCGAATCTGCGCCAGCAGGTGGAAGTTGTAGTGGAAATACAGCCACGCACCAATCAGGACGTCTCCCAGCAAGAGCTCGACAGCGTGTGCCTGCTGCTACGCAACGATGACGGTACCTACACTGCGCTGCAGTGCGAGGATAACGGGCAAGCCCAATGGTTCTACAGGACGGTACGCAACGCCTACGACTACTACCCAGGCACGTCAGCACAGGCCAGCGTGCATGCAGCTTCAGAGGGCGAAGCACTTGCCGTCTACACCCGCCGGTTCTACGTGCATTCCCGTGCCCTTGCGGGCACCAATGTCACCCTTTGGGCGGGCATCACCCGCATACAGGGCGCTGAAGAGTACTTCTACGTCACGGACGGCAGCGAAACCAGTTTCGACGAGCACGTCGATATCAGCACAAAGCCCATCCCTGTGTTCGGCCTTGACGACTACAGCTTTGAGCGGGAACTGGTAGGCGGTGAGGGAAATTCCGATCTTTTCATCTGGGAATATGTGCTGAGCACCTGGGTGGCCTTGCGTGCCGTGGAACCTACGGGTTTCGGGATGATCCAGTGGGCCGTGCGTTCGCCCAGTGACACCCGGGCCTCCCACGTCGGCTACGCCGCCCCGGGCCACAGCGAGGTGTCCTACAACCCTCTGATCGAGCTGGGCGACGACTTCAGGCCAGTGCCCAGCGTGTCAAGGATACGCCCGCAGAGCGTCGTCGTGGTCCTTCAGGGGGGCAACAACATACCGTTTCATAGCCAGTCCTCCCGAGAGCAAGGTGGCCCGCGCCCGCTGTTGTTCGTTGACGCGTATGGCAACGACCACACCTTGATGATCCATTACGCCGATACGTCTGCGTCCGGCTCACGCAGCCTGCGGCTGTCGCTGGCAACGGGTGCCGAAAGCCGGAGCGCCACGGATGACGAGGCCTGACGACGTTACCCGGCGCCTGCGCGCCGGCGCGCTCTACACCCAGGCGAGTAATTTTCTGAGCCATGTAAGCACCGGCGTGGACCCCAGAACCAGCCAGTTCACGCTGGCTTGCGAGCTGCCGGCACTGCACGCCAACCACCTTGCCGGGCCGGTCATTCAACCTGCGCTGCATTTCAGCCCACTGGGCTCGCACACCGACAGCGGGTATGGCCTCGGCTGGACGCTCGGGTTGTCCATGCTCGATTTCAACACCGGTCAGCTACGGATCAATTCGGGCGACACGTTCAAGTTCGATAGCGACCGTTCGGATTTGAGCAAGGGCGGGCAACTGGTGTTCGAAGACCAGAAGCTGTGTTCGTTCGAGGTGTTCACCGTTGACGACAGGGCTCGCTGTTTTCGCATCGACTACAAGGATGGCGTCTGCGAGTACCTCGAGGTCCAGGACAACAGCGGCATGGCCATGCTCAAGCAGATCGTTTCTGCCCAGGGGCGCCGCGCGTACCTTGAATGGCTTGCAGGCAGTGGCCCCTACCTGCTGTGGACCATCCGCGACGAGCAGCGTCTGTTGCTGGACGTCCAGCATGATAGGGATGAAACCCGCTTCGTGATGTTTCCGGGTTCTGACAGCACCACAGTCGTCACGCTGCTGCGAAGTGACCGGCTCAATGAGCTGATCCTGCCTGATGGCGGCAACCGCTGGGCCTTCACCTATTGGCAGGATCCGCAAAGCCGATTGCTGTTCCCGAGCAAGGTGCTGGGGCCGCTGGGCAGCACGGACGAAGTCGATTACGCCACGGGGAACAATGGGCTTCGGCTGCCACAGGGCGCGCCGCTGACCGCTTTGCCCAGGGTGTCCACGCATCGGCACGACCCCGGTGCGGCCCAGCCGGTGGCCTACACCACCTACGCCCTGATCGGCTCGAACAACTGCTTTGGCTACGGGGGTGTCTCGGCAGGTGAATGGGCAGACGGCAAGGACAACCTCTATCTTCTGCCACGTTATGACTATGGATGCCTGCAAACCCTGCACGACGAACAGGGGCGCAAGGTGCAAAGTGTCGAATACACCTGGAATCACTATCACCTGCAGACGCAGAAGTTGACCGTGCGCGGCGAGTGCAGGGTTTGCCAGCAGAGCGTGTACGCAGACGACCCTGCAGTGGGTTGGGACGACCAGCCGGCCTGGTGTCAGCTGCCGATTGCCCGCATTACCCGCTATGAAACCGGCAACCGGTTCAGGGAGGAACGCGACACGTGCGAATACGATGCCTATGGCAATGTACTGAACCAGCGATTCGCCGATGGGCGCAGCGAAAGCCGCGAATACTATCCGCTGGGTGGCGCGCAGGGCTGCCCGGATGACGGGGGAAGGTTCGTGCGCTGGCTCAAGCGCTTCACCACTACTGCCCCGGCACCCGATGCACGGTCAGCGGGTCATGTGGCGCACACCGACTATGCCTACGTCAGGCTGCACAAGCGCCAGGCAGAGGATCGACAGCACCTGGTGCTGGACAGCGAAGTGGCTCGGGAAGCGATTGATAGCGGGGAAGTTGAAACGGCCAGAATCCTGCAGCGTGTCGAGCAGGCAGCAGACAGCCCGTTCCATGGCCTACCGATATCCAGTGTAACGCTCTACAACGGCTACGCCGCCACCACGAATTTCCTGCGCACCTTCGAAGGCCCGTTGCTGTGCGAAACCCAGCAACGGATCAGCCATGACCACCTGGTAATC
This sequence comes from Pseudomonas sp. FBF18, assembly GCF_024261405.1. Classification (NCBI taxonomy): domain Bacteria; kingdom Pseudomonadati; phylum Pseudomonadota; class Gammaproteobacteria; order Pseudomonadales; family Pseudomonadaceae; genus Pseudomonas; species Pseudomonas sp. FBF18. The sequence continues at coordinate 282,554 of NZ_QKRS01000002.1, forward strand.
AGCTCATCGACCCTGCGCCACGTGCTGACGGGCCTGACCATCGAAGAACGCAACGAACACGGTACCGTGACCCGTTTTGACCACGACGCACTGGGCCGTACCATACGCCGCATAGAAAGCGCGAACACGCCGTATGCGACCAGCACCCGCTGTACCTACCAGCTGGTTGGCCTGCAGCGTGATCGAACGGTGTACGTCGAGCAGACCGACAGCAACGGCCAGCGCCTGCGTGTGGAGCTGGATGGTCAGGGACGCCCGGTGCGCGAACTGCTCGAGTTTCTGGACAGCCCCGGTGCCCCCCTGCGTGAAGTGCGCCGAGTGACCTACGACGTACAGGGCAATGTCACCAGTGAGACCTCGCAGGACTGGGCTGCCGCCCAGAACACCCCGTTTTGTAGCAGTACGGTGCTCACCGCCTACGATGACTGGGGCTCCGCATGCCGGGTGCAGCATGCAGACGGCACGGTGGACCATACAAAGCACGACCCCATCCAGCGTACCCAAGTGTCCTGGCAACAGAGCGCCACCGGGGAGCAAGGGCCTCGCACCACGCTGTACCTGAATGCAAGCGGCAGTGTCGAACGTGTGGAGCTGCATGAGCCTGGGGGTGGCCCGTTGTTGCGCCGGGAGCGCTGGACACTCGATGCGCTTCAGCGTCCGGTAGCCCATACGATAGAAACGCCCGATGGCGAGCAGCGCACCACGTCCACCGTCTACGACCGTGACGGCCGGGTCGCGCAGCGTACCCTGCAAGACCACAGCCGCGTGAAATGGCGCTTCGCCCCCCACAGCGATGGCGATGCCATTGCAACCCTTTCACTATGCACCGCAACCCGCGAGACGCTGCTGCTCAAGCAGACGTTCGATGGCCTGGATCGCCCCCTGACGCGCGATTGCGGCGGGCAGCAGGAAACCCTGGCGTATGTGTCGGGGCAGATTCCTCCCGAAGCACTCACACGCTCCAACGGCAGTGTCACGCACTTCGGCTATGAACCCGAGCTGGATTATCAGCTCAAGCGCATCGCGCGGCCGAGCGAAAACAGTGAAAGTACCTTCACCTACAGCCCGCCCCACGGTCGCCTTACCCGGGCCACCGGCGGGCTGGGGCAGATAGCTTGGGATTTCACCGCCTCGGGTCTGACCAGTGCCGAGCACTGGCACCATGCAGGACAGCCCCAAACCTGCGGCTGGCAGTATTCGTTGAACGGTCGCGTGCTGTCGTTTGCCGATGTACACGGCCAGATGACTTACTGCACCTACGATGCCGTGGGGCGTATCAGTGGCCAGCACTGCGGCCCGCTGGCCTTGCAACTGGGCTACGACGCATTCGGTCGGTTGGCGCAGACCCTCACCACCGACGGCCAGCACGGCCAGTCACAGCAGCAGACCCTGACCTACGACCTCCTGGGCCGTGAGTACACCCGGACATGGGTGTGCCATGGTATCTCGGGTATGCAGCGCTTTCGCCAGCGCTTGAGCTGGACCCAGCAGGATCAGTTAGCGACACGCACGTGGGAATCGCTGGAGGCGGAGCAGGCTACCTTGTTGAGCGAAGAGCACTACCGCTACGACGTGCGCAATCGCCTGGTCGAAGCCACCACGCAAGGGCCTCATCTGGTCACCGACCCCCGCACCGGGCAGCGCATTCGTCGCCAGACGTTCTGTTTCAATGCGCTCGACGGTTATGAACAGATCGACACCGAGTACGAGAATGGTCAATGCAACCACATGAGGTTCGCCTACGACAGCGATGTGGCTGCAGATCGTCCGGTTCAGATCACCCACAGCTGGCCGCAGGCTCTGATCATCGACCTTGAATACGACGCCGCTGGTCAACTGACAAGGGAGCGGCATGACGGACAACTGTGGCGGGCATTGTCCTGGGACAGCCAGGGGCACCTGACGCGCCGGGAGGACGGCACCAGTACCTGCGACTATGCGTATGACCCGCTGGGCCGTCTGATCGAGACCCGCGTCAATGGCACCACGAGCCACCGTTTTTATGACGGCCAGCGTATGGTCAACGAGCAGAGCGACCAGGGCTGGTTGACCTTGATGCGTGCCGGCAGCACCGTGTTCGCCCAGACCCTGCTGAGCCAGGCGGTACGCACGGTTATGATCAGCGCCAGCGATGGGCAAGGCAGCGTGCAGATTGAAACCGGCGAGAGCAATTGCTTTGTGGGTTACAGCGCACATGGCCTGGACAACGGCACCGCGCAAAGCAGGGTGGGCTACGCCGGTGAAGTGCGCGAAACCGACAGTCTGTTGTACATGCCCGGCAGCAACCGCCCTTACGACCCGTGCCTGTTCATGTTCCTCAGCCCCGACAGTGCAAGCCCCGATGGTGCGGGCGGCTTGAACCGCTATGCGTATTGCAGCGGCGACCCGGTCAACCGCGTTGACCCGGACGGGCATGCGTGGTGGAACTGGGTCGTGGCTGGTATCGGGCTGGTGCTGGGAGCGGTTGCAGTGGTAGCGACTGCCGGCACTGCAGCGCCTGCAATAGGTGCGGCATACACAGCTTTGCTCGGTGCCGGTGCGAGTACTGCAGGTGCTGCGGCAGGCGCTGTCGCGGCGGTGGCCACCACGTCGATTGCAGGAGCCGTATCGGTGGCAGCGGTAGCGGTGGAAGCCATTGCCCTGGGTAGCGGAGCTGCGTCGATGGCGCTTGAGGCCAGTGGCAACGAAAAGGCTGCGGGCATTCTGGGCTGGATATCGTTCGGAACAGGCCTGGCTTCGTTAGGTATGTCGATTGGGTCGTCTGCGCCAAAAGTTGCCGCGGAGGCCAATCGCCTAGTGGGTGGCCTGCGCAATGGTCAACTGCTGAAAAGAAGCGCTTCGAAGTTTTCCAGCCTGCCGACTGTGACCACGCAACCCCTGAGTTCGGCACCGAAGGCGGCCTGGAAAAGCTTTTCGACGGGGCAGGATAAAATCATCTTCGGTAGCAACCGCCCCGTTGCAGGAAAAAACTTCAATACGCCCCTGAATTATTTCCGCCGTAGAACGAGTGTGAATGCCGTTCCACGGGAGATCTTGATTTTTTCGGGCTCTCACGGCGCCCCCGATGGAGCCAACTGGGCCAGTAATGGCATCCGCAGATCAACCTTGATCAATTCAGATTTTTTCCTATCGGATACGGCGACCCATGGTGGCGCAGTGGGAGGAAGAGTGAGGGTAGTCGACCTCAAGGGAATGACGGAGGTGGAGTTTGGCCGCTACCTGAACAATAACGACAGCCATGTGATTCTCGGCTTTTGCTTTGGAATAAATGATCAGGCATTGAGGTTCTACAAGAACCTGGCACCGGTGACGAGTTACGTACCGTAGGGTATTGGGAATGGAAAACTAGGTACGTAACGGCAAATAGGGCAACAGGCGTTGGGTTTCACTGCGCACCACCGCATAGCATTCACAACTCAGTCGTTCCAGCTGCGGCCGATCGAGCACCTTGATGTGCCCGCGGCTGTACTCGATCACCCCCAGGCGCTGCAACTTGCCGGCCGCATCGGTGACGCCTTCGCGGCGCACGCCCAGCATGTTGGCGATCAGCTCCTGGGTCATGTTCAGCTCGTTACCGGTCAGGCGGTCCAGCGACAGCAGCAGCCAGCGGCACAACTGCTGATCGATCGAGTGGTGGCGATTGCACACGGCGGTCTGTGCCATCTGGGTGATCAGCGACTGGGTGTAGCGCAACATCAGCAGCAACAGCTCGCCATGGCGGTCGAACTCGTCCTTGAGCCGCTGGCCCGGCAAGCGCCAGGCAAGCCCGGCACTTTGCACCACGGCACGGTTGGAGGTGCTTTCGCCGCCCATGAACACCGCAATGCCCACCAGCCCCTCATTGCCCACCACGCAGATCTCCGCCGAGGCGCCGTTTTCCATGACATACAGCAGCGAAACGATGGCATCGGTGGGAAAGTACACATGCGTCAGCCTGTCGCCCGGCTCGTAGATCACCTTGCCCAGCGGCAAGGCAACCTGCTCAAGGTGCGGCAGCAGCCGCTCGCGAACCGGGTCGGGCAGGGCGGCGAGCAGATGGTTCTGCCCGCTGGCTGGATCATGGGACATGGGGCCGGCATCCATAGGGTAAGGCCCTAGGGTACTCCCTTTAGCAAGGGTAACGTCGCGGTTGCCGATGCAGCGCACAGCAAGGTGACCTGATGCTCGGCGCCATCATCGACCAGCGACAGGCTTGTGCCGTCGATCACCCCGCCATCCAGGCTCAGCACCTGTACGGCCTGTGTGCCCCGGTGCACATCGATGTGATAAACGCTGGCGCCATACCGGTACTGCAGGCTGAAGCCCGACCATTCTGGCGGCAGCAGCGGTTGCAGCAGCAGGGTGTTGCCCTGGCGCTCCACCCCCAGCAGCGATTCGACGATCAGCCGGTACATCCATCCGGCCGCACCGGTGTACCAGCTCCAGCCGCCGCGCCCGGCATGGGGCGCCACACCGTAGACATCCGCCGCCATCACGTAGGGCTCCACCTTGTAGGTTTCGATGCGGGTGGCATGGCCCTGGCTCTGGGGGCTGATCATGCGCATCAGTTCCCAGGCGCGGGCGCCGTCGCCCAGGCGGGCGAACGCCATGCTCGCCCACACGGCGGCGTGGGTGTACTGGCCACCGTTTTCACGAACCCCCGGTACATAGCCCTTGATGTAGCCGGGGGCGAGCGTGCCCTTGTCGAACGGCGGGTCCAGCAGCAGCACGATGCCGATATCACGCCGCACCAGGTGGCGGTCCAGCGACGCCATGGCACTGCGGCAGTGATCCAGGGGCGCGGCGCCCGACAGTACCGACCAGCTCTGGGCGATGGAATCGATGCGGCACTCCTGGTTGCTGGCCGACCCCAGGGGCTGGCCATTATCGAAATACGCACGCCGGTACCAGGCGCCGTCCCAGGCATGGGCCTGCAGGTTGCTGCGCAGCCGCCGCGCCTGCTCGCCGCAGCGCTGGGCAAAGCGGGCATCGCCATGCAACTGCGCCGTTTCGGCGAACCGACGCAGCACCTCGTGGGCGAAAAAGCCCAGCCATACGCTTTCGCCTATGCCGTGCTCGCCCACCTTGTTCATGCCGTCGTTCCAGTCGCCGCTGCCCATCAACGGCAAGCCGTGGGCCCCGACGCAAAGGCCGTGCTCCAGCGCGCGCTGGCAATGCTGGTAGAGGGGCTCTTGCAGGGGCGAATGACCGGGCAGGTCGTAGTAGGACTCCTCGCCGTTGTTGAGTGCGCGACCGTCCAGATAGCCGACGGGCTCGTTCAGCACCGCAGTGTCGCCAGTGATCTGCACATAGCGGCTGGTGGCCAGGGCCAGCCAGAGCATGTCGTCGCTGCAACGGGTTCGCACGCCGCGATCCATCGGCGGGTGCCACCAGTGCTGCACGTCGCCCTGCACGTACTGGTGGCGGGCACACAGCAGCAGGTGGGCGCGGCTGCTGGCAGGGTCGGCGTGCACCATGGCCATGCTGTCCTGCAACTGGTCCCTGAAGCCAAATGCACCGCCGGACTGGTAATAGCCGCTGCGGGCATGGAAGCGACAGGCAATCACCTGGTACATCAGCCAGCCGTTGACCAGAACGTCCAGCGCAGGCTCCGGGGAGTGGATGCGCAGGCTGCCCAGGGTGGTGCGCCAGTGCTGCGTGACCCGCGCCAGTTCGACGTTGGCGGCGCGTACGCCGCGGTACTGCTGCACCCGCCGGGTGGCGGCCTTGGCGTCCTGCTCGGCGCCCAGGCGGAACACCACTTCGCGGCTTTCACCAGGCGCCAGCTCGACGCTTACCTGCAGCGCACCACAGGGGTCCATGCCGCCGCCGAGGCGCCCCGAAAGGCGCGCCCGGCGCAGGGCTGCCGGGTCGGCCAGGGTACCGTTGCGCCCCAGAAACTCGACCCGGTCGCCACTGAGGCCGGCCTGGGGCCAGTCGCAGTCCAGAAACCCCACGCGACCCGAGAATTCGATGGAGTAGGCGTTGCGCGCAAACAGCGCGCCACTGAACGGGTCGGCTTCGGTGACGACGTGCATGGCCGACTTGCTGCGCAAGTCCCCCAGCACCCATTCCACGTAGCAGGTCGCTGACAGGCGTCGCGCACGATCGCCGGTGTTGCGCAGCACCAGGCGCGAGAATTTGACCGGCGCATCCAGCGCCACGAACACCCACAGCTCACTGTGTATGGCGTCCTGCACATGCTCGAACACGCTGTAGCCAAAGCCGTGGCGGGTTCGGTAGGCGCCGCTGCCCGGGCAGGGCGCCGGGGTCGGCGACCAGACCTGCCCGGAATCTTCGTCGCGCAGGTACAGCACTTCGCCGCCGGGGTCGCTGACCGGGTCATTGTGCCAGGGGCTCAAACGGTACTCGTGGGCGTTTTCGTACCAGCTGTAGGCACCGCCGGTTTCCGAGACGATGCTGCCGAACCCGGGGTTGGCCAGCACGTTGACCCAGGGCGCCGGGGTCGGCTGGCCCGGGCGATGATTGATGATGTATTCACTGCCGTCGGCGCTGAAGCCGCCGTAGGCGTTGCCCAGCGTGGGCGCCATGGCCAGCGGCTGCAGCGTGTAGCCGGCACTCTGCGGCCCTTGCAGCAGGCTGGGGGTGAACGGCGCCAGGGCCGGCTCGATGCGCCGCCGGTGGACCTGCTCGGCCAGGCTGCCATGGCTGTCGTTGAGTATCAGGCGTGCCACCGAGCGCATCAGCGTGCGGTCTTCGCTGGACAGCTGCTGCGCAGGACGCACGAAGATGCCGCCCGGGCGGTCCAGCAGGGCCGCTTCGACCCCGGAGGTCACCAGGCCCATGATCAGGTCCTGCAGTTGCTGGCGGTAGCCGGCCTGGTCTTCGTTCCAGATCACCAGGTCCACCACCAGGCCTTTCTGGCGCCAGTAGGCATGGGCCTGGACCATCTGCTGCACCAGCTCGATGTTGGCCGGGTCGGCGATCTGCACCAGCACGATGGGCAGGTCCCCGGAGATCGCCTGGCCCCACAGCCCCGACTGGCTGCGCCGATTGCTGGCCAGCACGGCGCTTTCGGCGCGCAATGCAGGGTTGGCATACAGCACCGAGGCCGCCATCTGCTCGAACAGCCTGGCATCGGCCATCGAGGTGTTGAGCTGGCGCAACAGCACCTGGCTGTGGGTCCAGGCCAGGTCGAACACCCGGTCGGCCAGATGCCGGTCGCGGTATTTGTCGATCAGGTGCAGGCAGGCCTCGCGGCTGTCGGCCACCCCGGTGACCAGGTCGATGGTGGCGCTTTGGCCAGGCTCCAGGCTGATACGGCAGCGGATGGCCACGACCGGGTCGAGCACCGCGCCGGCAGTGCCGGACAGCTGCTCGCAGGTGTCCGTCAGCGCGGCCGGCGCCTGCAGGGTGCGGCCGCGGCCGATGAAGCGGGCACGGTCGGTTTCGTAGGAGATCTGCTCGATGTCCGCCCCGTGGGCTGCCAGCAGGTGGCACATCCACGGCACGGCTTCGTCACTGGCACGCGGACGCCGGCTGCACAGGATCGCCTGCAGCGGTCGCACCAGCTCGGTTTGCACGAACAGCTTGCTGAACGCCGGGTGCAGCGCATCGCTGATGGCCGAGGCCAGCACCACTTCGGCGTAGCTGGTCAGCTCCAGGGTGCGCCGGGTACGGGCGCGGTTGGTCAGGTGCAGGCGACGCAGCTCGATATCGTCCTCGGGGGACACCACGATCTCGGTGTGGCAGTCGAAGTTGAACTCGCGCACGCGAAACTCGGCGCGGGCATCGGTGAACACGGTTTCCTGGCTGTGCGCGCGATGCTGGGTGGGCTGGTAGGTCGTGGACCAGAAATGCCCGCTGGCCACGTCGCGCAGGTAACAGAAGGTGCCAAGGCTGTCGCTGGCGATGTCTTCGCGCCAGCGCGTTACCGCCATGTCGTTGCAGCGGCTGTAGCCGCCACCGGCATTGCTGACCATGACGTGGTAGCGCCCGTTGGACAGCAGTTGCACGGCCGGCCGACGACGGTCCGGGTCGGTGAACACGCGCAGCTTGGTTTCATTGCCCTGGCTGGCATCGTCGACGGTAGGCGCCTGGGCTGCATGCAGGTATTGCGTGGCGCGTTTGGGCACGCGCTCCTGCAGCAGCAGGGCACAGGCCTGGAAGGCCGGCTCGGCGGCAAAGCGCCGCTGCATGGGCTGACCCAGCAGCAGCGAGGTCAGGGCCAGCAGGCTCATGCCCTGGTGGTGTGCCATGAACGAGCGCACCACGGCGGCATCGGAGCCAGGGGGCAGGCGTGCCGGGGTGTAGTCGACCGCCTCGTACAGCCCGAACCGCCCGGCCACCCCCTGCCTGGCCAGGCGCCGCAGGTTGTGGCAGGCGGCCGCGGGCGCGACCATCAGTGCCAGGGCACTGGCGTAGGGCGCGACCACGTTGTCCTCGCCCAGGCCACGCTTGAGGCCCAGCCCCGGCACGCCGAAGGCGCGGTACTGGTAGTTCAAGTGCGCATCGACGGTGTTGTAGCCGGACTCCGAAACGCCCCAGGGCGTGCCCAGCTGGCTGGCATGCTCGATCTGGCGGGTGACGGCCGCCTGGCAGGTCTGGTCGAGCAGGGTGCCTTCGTAGCTGGGCATCACCAGCATCGGCATCAGGTACTCGAACATCGAGCCGGACCACGACAGCAGCACCGGCACCCCGGCATTGCTGGTCAGCAGGCGCCCCAGGGCAAACCAGCTTTCCTGCGGCACCTGGCCCTGGGCGACGACCACGAAACTGGTCAGGCGAACTTCGGACGCCAGCAGGTCGTAGAAGGCGCTGTCCAGGCGTCGCTCATCGACGTTGTAGCCGATCACGAACAACTCGCGGCGGGCATCGTAGAGAAAGCCGAAGTCCATGTCGGCCATGGCCTCGACGCGCTGGGCAAGCTGGGCCGCCTGCTGCATGCGCTGGCGGGCCAGGGCCCGTACCTGCAGCACCTGCGGGCGATCGGCAGCGCACCACTGCTCGGCGTCCAGCCGCGCCAGGTCGCGCCAGCAACCGGTCGGCGGCCGCGTGCCCGGTTCGTTGGTGGCAGGCAGGGCAAAACGCAGCAGTTCGTCGCGCTGCTCGGTGCACTGACGTTGCAGGCTGTCGAACCAGAAGCGCGCATCCGGATCGTCAGCGGGCGCCGGCAGGTCGAGTGCGTCCTGCAGCAGTTGCACCAGATCGTGTGGCTGAGGTGCCTGCAGACGCCGGCATAACGCCTGTACCTCGTTGGCGGGCAGGCCGGCACTGGTCAAGGCCTGGCCGAAGACGTCCAGGGTATCGAGCAACCCCTGGGCCTGGCGCGGGTCATCCAGCGGTGTGTCGGCCAGGCCCAGCAGGCCGGGCTTCAAGGTCAGCAGCAGACCGGCGAGATTGCCGCTATCCACCGTGGAGACGTACAGCGGTGGCAGGGGTTTCAGGGTGAGGGTGTCGTACCAGTTGTAGAAGTGGCGCTGGTGACGCTCCAGCCCGTCCATGCTGTCGAGCATGGACTGCAGGCGTTCGAGCAGCCGCCCGCCGCCCAGGTAGCCGAAATCGTGGGCGGCCAGGTGGGCCAGCAAGGCCATGCCCATGTTGGTGGGCGAGGTGCGGTGGGCAATGCGGGCAACCGGCAGTTCCTGCACGTTGTCGGGGGGCAGCCAGTGGTCGTCGGGGCCGACGTATTGCTCGAAAAACGCCCAGGTCTGGCGCGCAAGGTTGTGCAGAAAGCGCAGGTCTTCGGCAGTGGGGTCGAAGTGCGCGCGCGGGGAGGGGCGGCTGATCCACCAGGCCAGTGCCGGGCTGGCCAGCCACGCCAGCAGCAAGGGCGCCGCCAGGGCCAGGGTCATGGGGCTTGGCAGCAGGCACAGGCCCACGACCAGGGCCAGTATCGGGGCGCTGCACATGCTGCGGTACAGAGCCCCCAGACGATTGACACTGGTGCGTTCGACTTCCCGTGACGGGCTCCATTGCAACAGGCGCTGCTTGCTGACCAGCATGCGCCACAGCGTACGCACGATAGCGTCAAGGCTGTAGTAGGCCTCATACGGCAGCCAGGCCAGGTGCAGGCCGGCGCGCGCGAAATGCAGGGCGCAGCCGCGCAGCGCCGCCCACAGGTGCTGCGCTAGGGGTACGTCGACAGGCTTGCGCAGCATCTCCAGCAGGGTGCCGAGCACCGCGTGGGTCAATACCAGCAACAGCGCGGCAAGGGTCCACAGCCCGGGCCGGCCCGAGGCCAGCCAGCCCCACAGCAACAGGCACAGCAATGCACCGGGCTCCAGGCTGCGGCGCAGGTTGTCGAACAGCTTCCAGCGGGCCAGGGCATCCAGCCGGTTGCGCGCATAGGTGCCGCCAGCGGTGGGCGCCCAGGGCAGCACCCACGGCAGCAGTTGCCAGTCCCCGCGAATCCAGCGGTGGCGGCGCTTGACGTCGGCGCTGTAGCGGGCCGGGTACTCTTCGAACACCTGAACATCGCTGAGCAACCCGCTGCGGGCGTAGCAGCCCTCGATCAGGTCATGGCTGAGGATGCGGTTGTCCGGCAGGCAGCCTTGCAGCGCCTGCTCGAACGCATCCACGTCGTAGATACCCTTGCCGATGAACGAGCCTTGTTCGAACAGGTCCTGGTACACGTCCGACACTGCGCGGGTGTACGGGTCGACGCCGGCGTCGCTGCCGAACAGTCGCGCATACAGCGAGCGCGCCGCGCTGGGCAGGCTGATGCCGACCCGCGGTTGCAGGATGGCGTAACCGCTGCCGGCCTGGGCGCGGTTGAGCGGGTGCTGCATGGCCCCGACGAACTGGCGGGCCGCATTGCGCGGCAGCTGGGTGTCGGTGTCCAGGGTGATGACGTAACGTACCGCCTCCAGCACCTGGACATCCCCCACCTGCAACATGAAGCGCCCCTCACCATGCCCGCGCAGCAGTGCATTGAGATCGGCCAGCTTGCCACGCTTGCGTTCCACGCCCATCCACACCTGCTCGGCGGGGTTCCAGCGCCGCGGACGGTGCAGCAGCACGAAGCGCGCATCGTTCGGGTACTTGTGGTTCAGGCCCTCGATCAGGCTGGCGGCCAGGGCCATCAGCGCGGCGTCTTCAGGCAGGGTTTCGCTGGGCGCATCGAGAAAATCGGTCAGCAGGGCAAAGTGCAGGTAATCGTCACGATTGGCCAGAAAGCGCACTTCCAGCCCCTCTGCCAACTCCTCGATATCGGCGGCATTGGCCATCAGCGTGGGCACCACCACCAAAGTACGCGCCTCAGCGGGCAGGCCCTCGCTGAAATCCAGGCGCGGCAGCAGGCGGGGCGTCACGCTCAGGGTCACCAGCCAGTTGACCAGGTCGATGGCCAGGCGGCTGGTCATCACCAGCGTGGGCAGGGCCAGCGCAAGCAACACTGCCAGTGGCCAGCCATCGCGCAGCGTGGTGTACAGCAGCGGTGCGCTCAGGCCCAGCGTGAGCAGCGCCACCGGGCCGAGGAAGAACGTGAGTGGCGCGCGATGCAGCAGGCGCCGCCAACGCTCGCCCAGCGCCACGCCGGCGTGCACGCGGCGCTCGAGCTGCGCTCGCCCGGCGCCGACCAGGTAGAACCCCACATGGGTGGTGGCGCTGGCGTGTGGCAGCGGGCTGGGTGCACCGGCGGCCAGTTCGACGGCGGCGCGGGCGATTGCCGCCTGCGACTGTGCGCTGTGCCGGGACAGGCGTTCGATGACATGCCGGTAATGATCGCGGCTGGCGAAGTCCATGGCTGGGTAGATGCCGGCAGGATCGCTGCGCAGCACCCGTTCGACGTGGCTCATGTGCTCGACGAATTCGCGCCAGTCGCTGGTGGCGAGCAGGCGCAGGCTGGCAATGCTGTTGCTGACCGAGACCTGGTCGGCTGCCTGCTGCTGGGCATCGAGCTGCACCTGACGCTCGATGCTCAGGCCGGATTCGGCGAGCATCTGCTCCACCCAGGTCAGCGGCTGGATCAGCGCGGCGCTCTGGCCTTGCAGGCGGCGTGCGAGCTCGGCGACGAAGGCGGCGGTCATCGGCGGCTGCGAGCGCGCCATGTCGGCCAGCACCAGCACCACGCTCTTGGCGTCGCGCCCGGCGGTCTCGCGCAGGCGGTCGGCCCAGTCGTTGGCCAGGTTGCGGTCGGCCCAGCTGGCCATGACCCGCGAGGCGACCCGGCGCAGGTTTTCGATCAGCGCCAGGCGCAGCATGATCGGAATGGCCCACAGCTCGCCCAGCGCCAGGGAGGTGACGCTCTGGTAGGCCTCGACGAAGTGGCTCAGGCTGTCCACGTCGACGCGTCCATCGCCATGGGCGATGGTTTCCAGGGCGATGTCATAGACCCGCGGCAGCCTGCTGGACACGCCGTTGGCCAGGCGTGGCAGCTCGCGGCTGTAGCCTTTGGGCAGGTGGGTCTTGGCGATGCGGATGTGTTCTTCGACCAGGTAGTAGTTGTCCAGCAGCCATTCGGCCGCCGGCGTGACCCGTCGCGCGGTGGGCTGTTCGGCGATCAGCACCGCGCAGCTGCTGGCCAGGGTCCGTTCGTTGTCGGCCAGCCGTGCCAGCAGGGTGTCCTTGCCGCTGCGGGGGCTGAGGGCGTGGTGCTGGGCCAGAAAGGTGCCGTGGGCGGCCATCTGCTCGGCGCTGAACAGTTCGGAGCGCAGGATGGCTTCGTATTCGAACTTGCGGGGTGTGGTGCGCCAAAGGCCTGCGTTGCGCAGGCTGGCGCGTGCACGGCTCCAGTAATTATCCATAAAGGCCTGTAGGTGCTCGCGTCGCGGGGTCTGGCCCCCAGTGTGGCGACACATGGCGCAGGCGTCTGTTCGCTAGCGAACACAGTGGGCTTTGTGCCCTGCAACCCGGTAGGCGCTGGCCTGCCAGCGAAGAGGGCAGCGCGCACCTTGTGGCAACGGCGTCGGTGCCTTCGCCGGCAAGGCCGGCTCCTACATGGCGCCGGTAACGTCGCTCAGCTGTCGGGAAACTCGACCGACAGCAGCCACTGGGTGAACGCCTGCAGCGCTGGCAACTGCTGATAGCGCGTGGCGTAGGTGAGGTAGTAGCCACGCCCGCTGTCCACCGGCTCGAACAACGCCACCAACTCGCCGCTGGCGATCTCGTCCTGCACCAGGATGCGTGGCACCAGCCCGATGCCGATACCGGCCACCGCCGCCTGGATCAGGTGGGCAGTCAGCTCGAAGCCCGGCCCCATGCGCATGGCCCGGTGCTGCAGGCCGTTCTGTTCGAACCAGTCGGCCCAGGCATGGGGGCGTGACACCACGCTGAGCAGGGCCTGCTGCGAGATGTCCGCCGGCGTCAGGCTGGCGTAGCCGGGCAGGGCGCCAGGGCTGGCCACCACCACCAGCGTCTCGGACAGCAGCCGATGCGCCACATGGCCGGGCCAATTCCCGGTGCCGACACTGATGAAGGCGTGCATCTGATCCTTGTCCTGCTCGGCCGGGGCAATGCGCGAATGCATGTGCACCAGCACGCCGGGGTGGCGGCGGTAGAAGTCATTCATGCGCGGCAGCAGCCACTTGGAGCCGAACGTGGGCAGCACCGCCAGGTGCAGCGGCCCGTCGCCGGCCTTGTGGGCGATGGTCTGCAGCGTGGCGTTGCGAATGCGGGCCAGGGCCGCGGCCAGCTCGTGGTGATACAGGGCGCCGGCGGCGGTGAGCTCGATATGCCGGCCCACGCGGCTGAACAACGCCACCTCCAGTTGCGCCTCCAGCGCCTGCACCTGGCGACTGACCGCACTCTGGGTCAGCGCCAGTTCTTCGGCCGCCTTGGTGAAGCTGCCATGGCGCGCCGAGGCCTCAAACGCGATAAGCACCGACATGGAAGGGGTGAGTCGTCTTGGATTCATTCATAAAGCTCATGCAAAAGTCACACGAAATTCAGTTGTAGGCCCGCGCCGCACACGGGAACATAGCCCCATAAAGCATGCGGCAGACCTTGCCTGGCTGCCAAGCATACGTGTTTTGAATGTGACGCTGCGTCATATATCGCCTCAGGATCCCTTGTCATGATTGCTCTGCTTGCCCCCGACCGTGTCCCCGCCAGCCATTACCAGCGTTTTCTCGATGCACTGCAGAGCGAGGGCTTCAGGGGCGAGGTCGCGCGCGACATGGGCCTGCGTACCGTGCTGTCCACCGACAACTCCATCTACCAGCGCCTGCCCCAGGCGGCCGTGTTCCCCCGTGACGCGCAGGATGTCGAGTTGCTGGCACGCCTGGTCGCCCAGCCGCAGCATCGCTCGGTGGTGCTCACGCCGCGTGGCGGCGGTACCGGTACCAATGGCCAGTCGTTGACCGACGGGATCATCGTCGACCTGTCGCGGCACATGAACAACATCCTCGAGATCAACGTCGAGCAGCGCTGGGTGCGGGTGCAGAGCGGGGTGGTCAAGGACCAGCTGAACGCCGCGCTCAAGCCCCACGGCCTGTTCTTCGCACCGGAACTGTCCACCTCCAACCGTGCCACCGTGGGCGGCATGATCAACACCGATGCCAGCGGGCAGGGCAGTTGCACCTATGGCAAGACCCGCGACCACGTGCTCGAACTGAGCACCGTGCTGCTGGGCGGCGCTCGCCTGGACACCGCACCGATCGACAACCCGCAGTTGCAGGCCTGTACCGCCCGTACCGACAAGGTCGGCGAAGTCTATCGCTGCGCCCAGGCCATTGCCGACGACAAGGCGGCGCTGATCGAGGCGATCTTTCCCAAGCTCAACCGCTGCCTGACCGGCTACGACCTGGCGCACCTGCGCGAAACCCCCGACAGCTTCAACCTCAACAGCGTGCTGTGCGGTTCGGAAGGCTCGCTGGGCTTCATCGTCGAAGCCAGGCTCAATGTGCTGCCGATTCCAAAACACTCGATCCTGGTCAACGTGCAGTACGCCGCGTTCATGGATGCACTGCGCGACGCCAAGGCGCTGATGGCGCACAGCCCGCTGTCGATCGAGACGGTGGACTCCAAGGTATTGATGCTGGCGATGAAGGACATCGTGTGGCACGGCGTGGCCCAGTACTTCCCGCCGCACCCCGACACCCAGACCCTGGGCATCAACCTGATCGAGTTCAGCGGCGACGACCTGGATGCCCTTGAACAGACCGTCGACGCCTTCATCCAGCACCTGCAGCGCGACACCTCGGTGGTGCGCCTGGGCCATACCCTGGCGGTGGGTGCCCAGGCGGTGAACCAGGTGTACACCATGCGCAAGCGCTCGGTCGGTCTGCTGGGCAACGTGCAGGGCGAGGCACGCCCGCAGCCCTTTGTAGAAGACACCGCTGTGCCGCCGGAGAACCTTGCCGACTACATCTTCGAGTTTCGCGCCTTGCTCGACAGCCACGGCCTGCAGTACGGCATGTTCGGCCATGTGGATGCCGGCGTGCTGCACGTGCGGCCGATCCTGGACATGAAGGACCCGGCCCAGGCCCAACTGATCCGGCCGATTTCCGACGCCGTCGCGGCGCTTACCCACAAGTACGGGGGCCTGCTGTGGGGCGAGCACGGCAAGGGCCTGCGCTCGCAGTACGTGCCGGACTTCTTCGGTGAGCTGTACCCGGCGCTGCAGGACCTCAAGGCCGCGTTCGACCCGTTCAACCAGCTCAACCCTGGCAAGATCGCCACCCCGTCGAGCGTGCCGGCGGCGCGCCTGACCGAGGTGGACGCGGTTACCTTGCGCGGCGACCTGGACCGCACCATCGACGAGCGCGTGTGGCAACACTATGAAAGCGCCGTGCACTGCAACGGCAACGGCGCGTGCTACAACTTCGACCCCAACGACGCCATGTGCCCGTCGTGGAAGGCCACGCGCAACCGCATCCACTCGCCCAAGGGCCGTGCCTCGCTGATTCGCGAATGGCTGCGCCGCCAGGGCGAGGCGGGGGTGGACGTGCTGAACCTGGCGGGAGCGGGCAGGGTAACCGGTGTAGCGCAGCGCACCTGGAACTCCCTGGCGCGCCTGGTTGGGCGCAAGGACTTCTCCCATGAGGTGTACGAGGCGATGTCCGGTTGCCTGGCGTGCAAGTCGTGCGCAGGGCAATGCCCGATCAAGGTCAACGTACCGGAATTTCGCTCGCGCTTTCTGGAGCTGTACCACAGTCGTTACCTGCGCCCGATGAAGGACTACCTGATCGGCTCGCTGGAGTTCAGCATCCCGCACCTGGCGCGCTTGCCGCGACTGTACAACGCGATCATGGCCGCCACACCGGTGCGCTACGCGCTGCAGCACATGGCCGGCATGGTCGACAGCCCGCTGTTGAGCACCCATGACTTCGAAGCCGAGTGCAAGCGCTGGAACGTCAAGCAGGCAAGTGTGGGCGCCCTGGCCGCGTTGTCCGACGAACAGCGCAAGCGCAGCGTGATCCTGGTGCAGGACGCGTTCACCCGTTTCTTCGAAACGCCTCTGGCAGCCCAGTGGCTGGAGCTGATCAGCCGCCTCGGCTATCAGGTGTACCTGGCACCGTTTGCACCCAATGGCAAGCCGTTGCAGGTGCAGGGCTTTCTGGGGGCGTTCGCCAAGGCTGCGCAGTTCAACGCCAAGTCGCTGCTGCTGTTGCAGGCCTCGGGCGTACCCCTGGTGGGCCTGGACCCGGCGATGACCCTGGTATATCGCCAGGAATACCGCAAGACCCTGGGCAACGACGGTGCCCCGACCGTGGCCTTGCCACAGGAGTGGCTGGCGTCGGTGCTGCCCGAATCGGCAGCGGTGGTCGACGAAGAGGTCTACCAGTTCCTGCCGCACTGCACCGAAAAGACCAACGAGCCGGCGGCGATCGCGCTGTGGCAGAAGGTGTTCGAACGCATGGGGCTCAAGCTTCAAGTGCTTGCGAGCGGTTGCTGCGGGATGTCCGGTACCTATGGTCACGAGACCCGCAACGTGGCCACCTCCGCGATCATCTACCAGCAGTCCTGGCAACCGATCGTGGCCCGGCATGGGCAGGGTGGCCGGCTGCTGGCCGATGGTTATTCGTGCCGCAGCCAGGTCAAGCGCCAGGAGGGGCAGGGGTTGCAGCACCCGCTTGAGGTGTTGCTGGCGCGGGTAGCCCGGCAAGTGTGATGATGGCCTGGCCTTCCATTGACCCAAACGAGGAGCCATGACTGTAGCGACACGGCGCGATATCCCGCTGGACCTGATCAAGTGGCTGGCCATGCTGACCATGCTGTTGGATCATCTGCGCCTGTTGTGGCCCGACGCCCACGCCCTGTTCATACCCGGACGGCTGGCGTTCCCGCTGTTCTGCCTGGCGATCGCCGCCAACGTCGCGCGTTCGCGCCCTGGCCAGTTGCTCAGCCAAAGCAACACGCGCTACCTGGGCTGGATGCTGGTGTTCAGCGTTATATCCGAAGGGGTTTACCGCCCCATCAGTGCGCTGGGCGCCCTCAATGTGATGTTCACCCTGACCCTAGGGCTGCTGATTGCCTGGGGCTTTCAGCATCGCAACACGCTCAGTGCTGCCTTGGCCGTGGGCGCCGCTGTCGCGGCCGCCTGGCTGGACGAGCGGCTGATGTACGGATTTCTCGGCTGCCTGCTGCCGGCGGCCCTGCTGTTGGCCATCAAGCGGCCGGGGCCGGTATGGCTGGTGCCGGCCTTGCTCAGCGTGGCGGTCAACACCCGCAGCAGTTTGTGGGCGAGGGCGATGGAAGTGGACGCCTACTCACTGGCGGTACTCGGCACCGCGTTCCTTGCACCGCTGTTCGGCCTGTGGCTGTTACGCATGCCTCTCACCACCGGCATCTGGCCGGTACGCCATTGGGCGTACTGGTTCTACCCGGTGCATCTTGGCGCGCTGCAGGTCATACGCAAACTTATGTGAGTGCCGGGCCTTGCGAGCACTACGCAAGGCTAGGCATCATTCGCGCCTTCTTTTTATTCGGTGACAAGGACCGTTCGCATGCCCATCTACCTCGCAGCAGAGCAGGAACTCATCGTAGGCCAAGCCACTGTAGTCGAGGCGCCCGCACAGGAGGGGGCCTTTGTTGTGGTGTTCGAGGACGACGAGGAGACCGGCTACTTCTATGCACTTGACACCACCGCTACCGATAACCCGATTCAGGATGCGTTGCACATCTACAACGTGGACGAGGTAACTGATCGGCAAGAGCCTTCGACAGTGAAGGTCGGCTGGTCCATGGACCATAGCAAGGCGGTATTGCTGATCAACGATCGCCCTCATGCCGTGTTTGATTTCACGGGCAAGCAGGGCTATTGCCATACTGCATTTCCACCACCTGTGGGTAACGGCTGGTCGGAGCAGAGCCATGAGTGGAATGACGATGCGCTGAAATTGTTTGCCTGATGAGGCAGCAAATTGACCAGGAGGGGGCAGGGTACAGGTAGGCGTGACCAGCTGCTTTCCACATTTCAATATAACTCAACTAAATAGTCCTTTAGTTGAGTTATAAGAAAAGGCTAGTTTAGCGGGGAGCAGGGGCATCCTTGATCCGCTGCGAATCCAACCTCACGAACGCTACTAGAAGAGCCGCAATTTTGCAGCAACTTCGACGGTTTTACTGAGGTTGTAGCCGACAACGCGCCACTGTTCGTTTTCTTCAGCCAGCAGCACAGCCTCGGTGACGGTGAGGTTCGAAAAGGCCGATTGGGTCTGAACTGCAGCGTAATGCCCAGGCGGCGCATCAGGCAGCTGTTTGGTGAAGGTGATCTGTGCTCGATCACGTTGCTTCAGCTCGCCCAGGCCCATGCGCAACGTCCCGATGCCTTTTACCCAGTTCGACTCGGTCGTGGTTGCCTTGAGCGCGGAGCCCGCTGTGGCCCAGGTCATGTCGGTTCTTCCGGCATCGAGCAACATCAGGAACTGCACAGCGGTATCGACCACCAGGCGTTGCTGTTGCGCAGAGCCTGGATCGGATACTACGACTGCGGACGCCTGTGTACCGCTGGCGTTTGTGTTGAATGAAACATCGCAACCGGCAATCAGTAACAGGCTGCTTAGAACGGCGAAACATTGCTTCATGCAAAAACCTCGAAGGTTGAGGGGTCCAACGGACGAATGTGGTGTCCAGACGTTTAAAGGTGGCTCTTGTAGCTCATCAGGTACTCGGCATGGCCTGTCTGCGGATCGATCTGCTCCTTGATCACTGTAAAACCCTGAAACTGGTAAAAAGAGATGCTGCGTGAATTCTCCTTGTAAACCCCCAGGCTCAATTCGGTGCGCAACGATTTGACGTGTTCGAGCAATTGACGACCCAGCCCACGGCCTTGCTGGTCAGGGTCCACGAACAGTGCCGCCAGTTGGTTGTCCAGCAACGAGCAAAATCCCTGAACCGCCGATTTGTCTTCGATGACAATTGTCTGTGATGCAGGGATGTAGAGTTCGCGCATTGCCACGACATTGGATTGCCAATACGACGCGTCGATAAAGTCATGGGCCTTGATCGAAGCGCGCAACCAGATGTCGAGGACGCGTTCCATGTCTTGCGGTTCAAATGTTCTTACCATGTCGTCCCTTGAAGTGCGTGCAAGCGGTACAAAGCTTGTGAGTATGCCGCAAAGCGATTCGTGGTGGGAAAGCACGGGGGCTCAGGGTTGAAATCTGGCCTGGCGTAGTCTTGAGCGGATGATACGGCAGTACGCATAATGTATATTATGTTAAATCGTGTGTAGCGTTGGTAAGTTCATGTTGTCCAATCCCACATACCTCCGGTCAAATCCCACAAACCCCCGTTTCCCAGAAATTCAAAAGCTTGGGCTCCATTCATAATCCTATCTCTGCGCATGGCCCTTCACTAACCTCCGGTTGATCCCATCCGATCCTCAACCCACTCGACCATGACACCCACCATGGCGACGCTGCAGCTTTCTGCTACAGGTTAAAGGAGCCATTACTCATTCTAGCCCTCTGGTTCTGTCATGACTCGGCCGGATTTTCCCTCCCTACGTTTACTGGAGGCCAAATCAGCTTCAATCTTTTCCTACGAATCTAGCTGTGGCTGATCGGCTAGCCCAGATAGACCCGGCAGCCCATCCCTTCATCAACATCTGGTACGTCGACAGGTATGTGAATTGGATTGCTCACAATTGGGCACAGAAAATCCTCACCGCCAGTACCACAGCTGCATTATGGGTCTGGAGAAAATGCTCAATTGGAGCTTTGCTCATGGCCTGTCACTCGTTGACTGGCGCCGCAACGATTTTGAGAACTACGCAGAGTTTGTGCTCAACCCGCCAAAAGCTTGGACTGTGTACGGCAAACAGGCTCGCTTCGTGCAGGAACCCGGCGTCGCATTTGAGGGCTGGTCTATAAACCCAATCTGGCGCCCGTTCCTTGATTCCAGATCAATTGGTGATGACGGCGAAATCGAGAAAAATGTCTGGAAGCGAGAGATTCGCTGCGCGACGCAGTTTCTGGATTTTCACCTCAAGGATACTTCAGCCTCACGTGAAAACGTTGCCGCACAGCCCCTTGCTGATCTTGCTTTCAAGCAACCCGAAGTCACTCCCAAATTTCTTGGGCGTGCATGAATTCCGAATAATTGAGATGTACCTGAGCATGGCTAGGTACTCGGGCCGCCGGCTCTGGAGCGTCATGGGAAACGCCAGGTCGCCCAGCCATCTCGATCAGTTCAATCATAGGTCGGACGGACGCTCGGTTGAGCTTCGCTCAGCCAAGGATGGCTGGCTGCCGCTGTCACCTCATTTCGATGAAGTCTTTGGTCGTTACCTGCGTTACCTGAATATTGATCCGCTCCACCCTCTCCCATCGATTCCAACTTTCCCCAAAGACGATCGGAGTTCTTACTATCCCAAAGCGCTGGGACGCATCCTTGTTTCCATCAGATGGTGGTTCGGGCCTGCCATGGATGCTAAGCGAGCGCAAACGGGCTCAGACTATTCCGGGAGAAATAGTCCTAGGGCGTCAGGGCTGAGGGGCCTATCGAATTGGTTTGTATCCACGCTACAGCTCCAGCATCGCCCGCCTGCTGGCACAAGAACAGCCCCATGCTTCACGTCTGCACTCCCCTCGCCCATGCTGTTCTTACGAGCAGCTAGAGAAGCCATGTGCGAGGGTCAGGTTACCGCCATGCGGTCAGCATCAAGCCCTATCTGGCGCTCTACGGTGGTCGCTAAGCTGCTACCTTCGGCGCTCAGGCTAGAGCCATCCGTTCTCAGATGCCATTGACGAGGGCCTGGTGGTTGCGATGATGACGTCGTCCTCAGTGGTCACCGTTGCCAAGTACCCTTCATACTTCATCGCGTTGACCAACCTTCGATTTGACTCGGTGTTTCTCACCTTGATCTTCTTGACCTTCGCGCTCACGGTTTTGAAGTCCTCATCGTCGAGCAACCCTAGAGCTGCAGCAATGTCCGGCCACTTCATCCCGAGAAGACATTGTGTCAGCATTTCAGAGCGCTGCTCCGGGGTGAGGCTCGCGTTGCGAACCAGATGTCGCAGCACAGGCATCAGCGAATCAGCAAACCTTTCGCCAGCTTGATTGGCCAGCATCGATACACGGCCGAGCTCTGGAACCGCTTCCGGTTTGCTTTCAATCGTCTCCAGGCTAAGCCCTGACCACATCTGAATTTTCTGTGTGAGTGACAGCGCTTTGCTTCTGCTGAGCGTGAGCATCGTGTCAAGCTGGAGCGAGCTCATATCAATCTCTGCTTTTGCTAGATCCCACCGTTCAACCAGGTACTTGCCTTCGAAGTGTGGGCAAGTATTCAGTACGATCTCCCTGACTTCCGAGCTGTATGGCAAAAATGATGAGGCTACCAGCATGCCCCAGCGACCCTCAGGTAGCGTTGTTTTTATCATTGCTAGGTCTTGAAGCACGACGCCATCGAGCAATACCTGGAGCACGTCATTACTGATACCGGTGGAGCCCAGAAGATACTGTTGCAGCGACCAGTCTGCGCTCGTTGACTGCCACAGCGTGCCTTTGAGAGGCGAAGCATTCCGAGCGATGAAGCCGGTGAATACGGCTGTGGGTTCCGATCCGATTTCTTCGTCCGAGACGTTGCCGTCTGGCCCAACGACTTTCTCAAAAAAAATCCACACTGCGTCAGCTTTGGCCACCAGGCGATCACTCTCAAGTGCCTTTGCCCAAAGATATCTCGGGGCGTCAGTGAGTGTGTGTAGGTCACAGGTCGTGTGATCGAAGAGTCTATTTGTCAGATCGTGATCTGCGTCCACTTCTGCTAGTAAGCTGGTCAAGGAGTCGCTTGATTCATCCAGGACAGCAGACTGATCTAGCAATGCGCTACCGAGCTCATCGGCGTGAGAGAGCAGATAATTACCGAGCCCATTGATGCCCAAAGCCTGCAGCCTACGCAAGGACACGATGCCCACATCTGCAGGTTCGGATTTGGCGTCTTTAGAATCCTGCCCAGCTTCTGACTTCGCGCATATCAGCGATAGCATAGGCAGGTTGATCTTGATGCAGCCCCAGTCGATCAGCCTTTCGAGGTCTGCGAGACTCATCGTATGGCCCAGTGAGGCAAACTGGACTGGGCACGCCCTGAGCCACGCCCATGCTCCCACATTGCTCTCTAGTCCTGACATCAGCCGTGAAGCATCTTCCAGCCCATCGATTGTAGGCACCAGATCCGTCGAGGAATCACCGGCCAGGGTCTTGAAGTCGGATTCCGGCAGGTTGTCGACGATTGCTTTGACGAAGGACTGACGGGCCTCGCTTCCTTCAAAAACGCCACCAGCGTCCCCCGTTTCCCTAGCGTTGAAAAGGCTATTAAACAGTTTGGGTTCGAGGCGGTACACGGCGCGAATAAATCCAGCCGCGTCTGTTCGACTCAAAAGCTCGCGCACTGCGATGGCCATTCGTTCGGTGTGCTCGTTCAGACCGCTCCTCAGTATATGGCCTAGCTGTGTGTCTGCTGAGCCAGCCGCGAGCGAGGTTGGTCGGGCGCTGAGACAGGCGATCAAATCGACGATGATCCCCCTACCCTCGTCGAGCTCGTCGCTCTTGAGCTTCTCCAGCACGGTACTCGGGCTGTCGACAGGCGTGGATACTTTAGGCAGCACGCCACGTCTCAATGAAAGGATCAGATCTTTGTCACCAGGCGTCAGCGATCCCTGATAGAAATAACCTAGGTAGTCGGTGTAATCGGCATCGAGAAAACCATGCTGCATCAGATAGCTCACGACATCCAAGCCTGGAAGATTGCTCCTTACGACCTCTCCATACCCTTTCTTGACGGCGGTCGTGAACGACATCCTGATGACCTGATCCGATTGTCTCTGCACCGCTGCGATTTCGTCCGCGATTGTACTAAGTCGCCGCCCAAGCAAAGCATGGCGCCGCTCATAGGATGTAGCGGTGAGCAGCTCAGCCTTAGAGATATTTCGAGGTGCGTTTCTGACCCGTCCATATCGATCCATGACAACCATTGAGAGGAGCGCGGCTTGATTCATTAATACGTCGAACACCTCGTCGGTCACGAATTGCTGCGGCGCATACTGGGTACCATTGATTAGGGCATGGGTTGCCGTGTCGATTTCGGTCAATCGAAGAAGCGTGAACCAAACGTAGGCCCTCAGCTCAGCGACATTGTTGGCCAGTTCGGCGACTCGCTCATCACGCTCACGCCGCAAGTCATCAAGTCGCTTGGCATTGGCGCTGTTCTGCTGGATTTTCCAGGTATCGAGGCCCTTGATAACGCCATAGATCGCCCCCCTCCGTTTGACCAGGTCGGCATACGCGCCGGGATGGAGATTTCGGATGGCGACAATCGCAAACAGCTTGTCTGGCTCCAGGCGTAGGCCGCTGGCAAGGATATTTGAAAACATATCGAATTCATTGACGATATTTTTCACCAGCCGGAGGTCATCGATGTAGTAGCAGACCGTCTCCACCAGTCGACGGTCGAGGTGTTCGCCCAAGGGTTTCGATTTGAAGGTTCGAAGGTTCAGAAGCTCCATCATCTTTTCCTGGGAGTTTTCCGAGTTGATGACGGGGATCACAGGGACGATGAGGTCAAAAAATTTGGTTTTCTCGCCGACGACGAACATCTCATCGCGCAGCGCGTAGACGAAATAGACAGGTCGTTTCACCTGAGGTGATTGCTTGATGATGAAATTGATTTCCCGCAATCGGGTGAACACGTCATGAATGCCGAATCGGTCGAGATCCTCAATGATCACCACGTCAATGCTGCTTCGCTCAAAGCAGTAAATGATCTCATCGATATTTTTGTGCAGAACGGAGCCATGGTGAGTGGTCTCCAGTTTGCCGCCTTTGAGCGTCAACCCATCGATACTAAACAGCGAACCCAGCCTCAGACACGTGTGTAGCAGGTGTATGCATCCTAACGCGGCGATCCCGACGGCTAGAGGGCTCGGGATCAACAGCAGCCATTCCATGAGCCAAGTCGGCTCGATCCTTGGCAGCTTTTCCGCCACAGGAACGTAAAGTCTCAGCGCTGCCAAAATGAGGGCGCCATAGCAGAGCGTTTTCCACCAGATCTTCAGGCCGGAAGCCTGATCGATTCTCTTAAGGCGGGTCTTGGGAAGCGTCTTTGCTGGGACGGCGTACAGGAGCTGCTGGACGATCGTCTCCTCGATCCTAGCAACGAGATCGGATTCAGCCTTGTTTGCCTCGGATTTAAATTCCTGACCTGCTTTGGTGGAGGGTTCGGAGGGCCGCGAAGAATCCGAGGCCACGTCGGTATCGCTGACAAGATCAGACGCCCCGGAGATTTCGTTATCCTTGCCGAAGGTAGCCAACGAAACAAACGCGTAGACAAACTCCGGGTGGCGGTGGACGAAGGTGCGAAGCACGCTGCTCTTCCCTGCCCCGTACTCCCCCGTAATAGCGATGTTCCTGACTTGATCGTTCCTCAGACCGTTTAATAACTCACGCTCATACCGCTGTATCTTCTCAGGCTCAATGAGCACAGGGGTTAGCGGCTGGAACAGATTTTCATGAGTAGGCGTGGCCAAGAACGCATAAGCGGCCTTGTAAGCAGCGACGACCGCGCAAGGGTATCGTTGTAGGGCGGCCAGCTTGCGGCGAGTCTCGTTGTTCCAGACGAGATAGGCATGTACTGCCCGGTGATAGATGGCGCGCAAGCGAATGAACATCCGTGTCTCCAAGCAGGCTGGTGGCTACCAGGCATTCATCTGCCGAAGACTGAATGATCGATCTTGGGTCTAGCGGGAAGGTGAACTTCCGGTGAGCCTGATATGAGGATTGGGATGATAGCTCACGGCCATCTTCGCCTGCGAACCCTTTGTTCACCAGGCAAGAGCTAGGCGCTAGCTTACCTCTGCACGATCCGCTGCATGAACAGGCCGGGAGAGGATTAATCAGGCTGAGAAGAACGCTATTTGGGCCGGCCTAGCCGGTGCTGCCGGATCGAGAATCTTGGGAGCTTGGACTTTATGTGCATACGGAGTACCGGTCAGCCGCTAGCCGCCAACAAAAATTACCATCACCATGCGCGGGGCCGCGCATACCCTCGCCTGCAAAATATGTGAGTTCATCTTGGAGGCTTACGACTGATGTCTGAATCGCCCCGGACTTTATAGACACATTCTTTGCTTCGTGGCCGCCCCCGGAAGTCCACGAGCGAAGCAATGCCGCGCCCGCAACGCACCTGCAGCGAGGCAAAAAAAGATCGTGGCCATTTGCTATATCGCCGAGTGCCTACTACTTTTCCAAGCGCCACCGTCGCGTCACCAGGAAGGTGGCCACCTCCCCCCCCCAGTCCATGCAGCAAGGAGCTCTCAGAATGGGTATCAGTGCCAAAGTAAATGCTGAGTTTTTGATCGACAACAAGACCTACAAAGCTTCGCTCAACATCCCCAACTCCGCACCGACTGCCGATAAGCCGTTCATCTTCACTGTCACCTCCAAAGGCGAAGCCGCAGACGCGGTACTGCAGACACTTCTCGAAGTCGCTGTCGGCGCCACCGACCAGGTATACGTTGCAGTTGCACCCCCCATGGACCTGATCTCCGACGCCATTGGTGGTGACGCCAAGGTCGTCCAGGCGCTCAACGTTGAAGTCTCCGAAGGCAAATACAAAGACGGGAAATTCGAAGTCTAGGCCTGACTCCTCCACGGTGGGGCATGTCACTATGCCCCACCGCATTGATGTACCTGCCTGCGGGAGGGCCCCTCGCCCATGGATATCCGCGTTACGGCGCACTTTGCCTGGTCGGAGATTTTTGGTCGCAAGATCGCCGCCCGAAGCAAGTGCCAGCTGGACCTGTCACGCCAGTACAGCCTGATCTATGCAGACCTGGGAGCAGAGGATGCGCAGGGGTGGAATGTTCTCGCTGAACTCAACAAAGCCTTCGATATCGAGCTTCCGGCCGAATATCTGAGGGTGATGGATGCCGGGTTCTTCACATTCAGTCATTTCGGCAACGGGGCGGTCCCCCCGAACACCTCTTTGCACAAGATTTTCCCGCAATCGCCGGTTCCACTCAGTGTCTCCAGTGCCACCGAGCCGATGACCAATACAGCGGGGTTTTGGCTGACGGTAAGCCTCGACGATATCAAGCTGTTCGGCAGCCTGATCGAAATAGGGTACGCCTCGCCCTCTGGCGACGGTGACAAGCTCTCACTCTCCGCGGTGCTGGCTAGAGGGACTGTCGCCGGCAAGGCGGTGAGTGACGCGATCTACTTGGCCAGCTTGCCGAGCTTCCGCTTGTTCAAGCTGTTCGGCTTTGAAGAGGTCGAGGTTCGATATCGCTTCAAGGAAGCCAGACAGCTCAATGTCAAAGGCAAGCTGCGTGTGTCCCTTTTTGATGAGAAGCAGTATCTGTTCGAAGGGGTACTGAACTCGGACGAGGTCAACAGAACCTTCTCAGCCTGCTTGAAAAGTGCCGAACCCGATCAAAGCGTTACCAGGCTCTTCGGCGACCAGATGCGTGGCATTACCTTCCAGCGCCTGGTGTTCGGGATATTCGCTCGCTATGGCGACAACGATGATCAACGAACATTCCAGGTCCAGGGTACGGTCAGAGTCGGCTCAGCCCAGCTGACCGGGTACATCTACCTGCACAACGGCAAACCCCAGGTGGCCAGCATAAAAGTCGACAAGGCACTGTCGATCGGTGATGTGTTCAACCAATGCATCCCGGGGGCCCCGTGGCCGACCTCGCTCATCGACATCACCTTCAAGGCAGGCAGCGAGCTGTATTACCGCTCGGCCGCTGGAAGCCAACTCGCAAGACTGGAGACATTCTCATGCCCTGCCGAGGGGGACCTGCCCGATCGTCAACTTAGCGCCAGCATCGACTACCAGAATGGGTTCAACATAAGGGCGCTGTTCGACCTGACACTCGTCAAGACCCTGGAAGTGGTCGGCACGATCCAGATTGCCGAGGATGGCGTCACTGCCGATATCAGCCTGGGCAAGCCCATCGACCTCTTCATCGTGACCATCGCGGCATCACGCGCCTCACAGCCCATCGGCGGGCCTGCGTTCGAGCTGTCTACCGTCGAGAAGAAATCCTCTATGGGTTTCGTTGGCAGCCTATGGTTCATGCAGGAACAATTTGGCGTCGACGTCCGCGTGAAAGCCACCAGAAACGCGAAGGGAAACACCCAGGTCGACGGTACGCTCACGGCGCTCTCGAACTACCCACCGTTCCTGCCCGCTGGCACATCCCTGGGGCTTCGGTACAGCAAGGACGGTGGCTTCCAGGTGACGAACTGGCCAAGTTTCGAGTATCTGACCAACGCCATCGATTTCATCAAGACACTGCAGAAACTCTCCGACCAGGGCAGCGCCGGGTGCGGCAAACTCGTCGGGTTCGCCTTCGAGAAGCTTTTACAGTCGAAATTCCGCGTGAGTGTCTCGTTTGGTACCCAGGAAAATGATGAGGGGGTAACGCTGGTCCTCGATGGGTCCTATACGCTCTGCGTCGCGCAGACCTCCCTCACCGCGGTAGCGATTCCATTTCCAGGGTTGGTGTCGATCCCCCTACCCAACTCGATCAGCTTTTCCGAGTTGGGCAACTACATCGAACGTGCTCTGGCTGCAGCAGCTGAATCATTTGTCAAAGCCCTGGTGAAAAACCGAGAGGCCATTGCTGCCGTCATTGGCCTCACGGCGGGAAAAGCCGCGGCCTCCTATGCCGCTACTCTTGCCTGCCAGGCCTTGATCGACGGTGTAGCAGCAGATGCTGTTGTTGCGACAGCTGCAGAGACCCTTGCCGCAGCCACGGCCGCAGAGGCGGGGGCCGGCGCTGCTGGGGCCCTGGTCGCCGGGGCCGTAGTCGCGGTTGCAGATTTCTTTGCTGGCACAGGCACAGGGACTGGCACTGGCACTGGCGGCACAGGAACAGGAACAGGAACAGGCACAGGAACCGCGACACAGAGCCCGCCTGTTGATCCGCGAGTCACCATCACCAACCGTGTGGTCACTCTGACCTGGGGGGGTGGCCAGGGCAATGCGCGCTATCACGCGCAATTGCTCGACAGTGCCGCGACCATCCTGCTGAACAACCCGGACCTGGCGGGTGCGGCCCGGCAGACCCAGTTCGAGTTTGGCCCAGAGTGGCCTTCAGGCCCTTACACGGCCCAGGTCCAGGGTGTTCATGAACAATCGGCCACCCGCTGGGCGGCGGCTCCCTTCAACCGGCTGACAGCGCCGGCCCAACCCAGCGCTCAAGCAGACACCACGGTCCCGGCGCCAGCATATGGAGTGCAGCTGAGTTGGCCACCGATTGTCGGGGCCTCCTCGTACGAGCTCTCTACCCGCCTGCCCGGGAGTGCGACCGATAGGGTCCAGATCGAGCCCGGCGCAGATCAGTCGCTCCCACCTGCGGCATACGCATTCATTTTCGAAGAGGCTTCCCCAGCGGGGGATTATCGCTTCAGCGTAACGGCCAAGGGTGGGCATGCATCCGTAGCGAGTCCAGACAGCGAGCCGCTGACGCTTGTACGTCCAGGCCAGCCCCAGGACTTCCAGGCCAGCAGTATAGGCAGCAATGTTGCGTTGCGCTGGCGTTCGGTTGCTGGTGCATCGCGCTACCAGGCATTGGCGCAGAAGAAAGGGGCTGCCCCTCTGGTTATTGAGCTGCACGCCCGGGAGGAAAGCGGCGTCGAGCATGCAGACTTCGCTCTACCCTGCCCTTCGCATTCGCCTTCCGTTTACCAGGTGCAGGTCTGGGCGCTGCCTGGCGCTGACCAGGTGAACTACGTAGCGGGCGTGCCGTCGGCCGTCGTCGAGGTGACGATTACGCCCTATGCAACCGCATCAGAAATGGCCACCGCGCTGCATGCCCTCACTATCGAGGGGAGCGCGTGCGGTACACAGTTGATAGCGGCATTCCCGAACCTGACACCGGACACTTTGGCCATCGCCATGGCGCAAGGCGGCTACCCGGCCATTGAGACCAGCAATGGCCTGCTTGCTGTGTGGCCTGATACCCCACCTCTTGAGCTGGCGACCGTACTTGCCCTGGCGTATCCCGATCCGTTGCAGTTTGCCGCCTCCCAGCGTGACCAGGGCGTGCCTGGAGAGCTGTGCGCAGTCAATCTGTTGAAGGCATTCCCACAGCTTGGCGTATCAGAGATGGCGCGCGCCATGGCAAAGGCAGGTTACCCCGCAACGGACACCGCGACAGGCCTCAAGGTGGCGTACCCCGCCATCTCGCCTGTGGCGCTATCAACTGCGCTGGTGCTCGCTTATCAGTGACGCCCCCATGCCGAGCAAGAAGATCCACCGTTCAACTGCGTCATTCACCCCATTACAAACAGCGACTACGAGAGGTAAACAGCATGAGCACCGAAACCCTGATCAGCATCCTGCAGTCTCTTAAGCAACAAGGGCTGAGCCCCCTTGAGGCGGTCAAAGAGGCACTGGCCCAGCTCCAGTCACGTGCCCGAGGGGCTACCACCGACAACACCGCAGTGGCCGAAGCCGTGATCGAGGTTTTCTCGCCCCTGACCGCGACCCAACTCGCAATCATCCTGCACACCACCTATCCGGACCTGACCGCGCTTGACGTCGGGAAAACCATTCTCAACCCGAAAGTGCTGCCAGCCACACCGGCCACCGAGATGAATGAAGCCCTTGGCAAGGCGGGTTTCGACGCCTCCAGCGTCAGTGATGCAGTGAACATCCTGTATCCGGTTACCGTGACCATTCAGGCCAATCAAGCCTGGCAGCAAAGCGGCCTGACAGTGACTGGCCGCCAGGTCACCCTGATTGCAGCGCAAGGCTCCTGGACTTCCAACCCGGCGACAGGGAAAACAGGCCCGGCCGGCAACACGAACTATCGCGCCAAGCAAGGCTATACCCTGCCAGGCCAGTTCGAGGGGGCCCTGATCGGCCGCATTGGCGACAACGCACCGTTTCTGGTTGGGCCTCAGGTCAAGGTGCCGGCAGGACAGTCGGGGGCCTTGCAACTGTGCATCAACGATGACCTCAACGGGATTTATGGTGCGGGCCTGACGGACAACGTCGGTAGCATGCAGGTAGACATCCGCACGCAAGGCGAATAGCCGATGCTGCCAGCCCGGTGGCTACCTCACCGGGCTGGCAGCCTCATTGCCCCGGCGCGCTGCCACGCTCCCCGAAGAGCAGCGTCACATTGACCCGTTGATTGAGGTAGCCCGGCCGGAAAGCCAGTGGCGCGGTGGCATGGAACAGATCTGAGTTGAAAATCACAGCGCGATTGCACCTGTAAGGGATGACTGTGCGCCGGGCTCCAGCCTCCTTCAGAAAGGCAGCAATTCGATCACCTTGGCGATTGTAGGTTTCGAAATCCCAGTCAGAGGGCGCCTCGACGTCGTAGACCACAAGCCCTCCCGAGTCGCGGTCAAGGTTTGCCTCGTCCGGCGTGATCCAGAAGTTCACGTTCACAGCGGCAAAGTCTGCATGGGGGTGTGTCGCAGGCTGGTCATGCTGGTACTTGAACCCCCACATCTGAAGCAATGGGTGATGCTTGCCGATAAGCTGGGGGAAGCAACGCCGAATCTCATCGGCAACCTGCAGCAGAAGCGGGCAATTGAAACCCTCCCTGAAGAACGCGCCGAGCCGACCATGAGCATATCGGTCGGTATGCCAGATGGTGGACTGCAAACAGAACGCCTGCACAAGCGCCAGTGCATCAGCAGACAGGAAGTCGTCGATCACGACCAGGCCCAGGGGGCTCTCCAGGTAATCGCGTTCAGCTCGCAGCAGCGCCTGGCTCATCTTCAAGGCCCCTTCTTGCAGTCGCGGAGCCTGCAACTGGTGCACATTACGCCCGTAGCTCGGGGGCAGCGCAGCGACGTTGGCCGGGGGTGTTGCCAAACTGTTGGGCCGTTCGAATGGTTGGAGAGCTGCCTGATAGCTAGCAATCTCCGCCTCAAGACGCGGACCAATCAGCTGGTGGTCTCGCAGATAGCGTAACTGCTCCAGGTCGTGGGCCAGCTTCGCCCGCGAAGCCCTCGGTACAGCGCCACGCCCTTCGCAGGCACCGGGTTGAGACAGGCTGCGCTCGTCACCACGAACTACAGAGGCATAGTGCGCAGCCCACAGGCCCGCAGCGTCAAGGTCGTGAGTACGCAATGAAGTGCTGACGAGTTGCTCCAGGATCTCTGGATCGCGCGGGTACAGTTCGCCGAGGACCTCCCACATGCCACGGGCCGAGTCGTGCTGGCCCATGTGGCCATACAGCGTGGCCAGCAAAAAGGCCAGGTTGGCCCTGGCCAGGTCGAAGGCAGGCTGCAGGCTGATCGCAGCCTTGTAGCTCGAAATTGCGTCCTCATTGCGCCCCGATTGCTGCAAGGCCCAACCCAGGTTGTTATGGCCAACAGCCCAGTCAGGACACTGCTGCACAACGGAACGAAAGCATGCCTGTGCGGCATCGAACTCGCCCTGATCGCACAGGGTACAGCCCTTCTCCAGCAGCACCGATACGGTCTGCTGCGCGCAGCCATTGCCTGCAGCTTCTGGCGTGGTGCGCAGGGCACCATATTTCGCCATCCAGACTTGCGCACTCACGCAAAGCCTCTGAACGGGTCAAGGGCAGCCTTCATCTTCATGGCGCGGCCGAAAGCGTCCTTGTCGGTACTTTCAGCAGCCTCATTCCCGTCATCGTCAATCGCGGCGCTCGCACCGCCAGTGTCATTCAATGCAGCCCAGGCAGGCTCGGTCTCAAGAGACCTTGCGCCGTAGGCTCGAATCACACCGGTTATGTTTGTACTATCCCTTTCAGCGTGCATGGTCCGTCCTTGGAATCGAGCATCAGGTGGCTCGTGGAGCCGGGTTGCGAAACGCCAAGCATAGCCACTGTATAGCCACCATCCACTGAAAGTGCAGCTACAGGTGGAAATGCCCCGCAGCCTCGGGCTGATAGAGCACCTTCCGGATCTCGATCCGGCGGGTTCGATCAGCGATTCGCCAGTCGATGGCGTCCCCCTCCTGATAGCCCAGGATGGCGGCGCCGATGTCGGAACACACCGAATGCTTGCCGGTGCTGCTGTCCGCGTCTTCGGGGTAGACCAACGCCACTTCGATCTCCTCGTCGTCCAGCTGCAACAAGGCCCTGGAGTTCATCGTGACGACATTGCGCGCCACCTGCTGCGGCTTCACGACGATGGCCCGCTCGAGCTCATGCTCGAGTTCCACCACGGTCGGGCCTTCCTCTAGCGCGATCAGGCCCTCGAGCCTGGCCTTGTCGATTTCTGTGATGTAGATCCCGGTGGAGTCGCCCACGGCACCTTCGCGCAAGAACGTGAGGTAGCGCCCCATCGTCATGGCAAATGACTTCAATGTCGGGGTTTCGCTCTCCAGCACAAAGCCGCTGCGTACAAAGGCTTTCAGCGAGCGCGTGTTGTCCGGGTGGATCTTGGCGATGAGCTTCTTGGCCCGCATGTCGAGGAAGGCCAGTTTCATGCCTTCGCGAATCGTACGGGCGCCAAGGTTTCGGCCCCACTTGTCGCTGTCTCCGATGACCAGGACGATCTCGCAGTTGGAGCCAGTCTTGACGAGGCGGACAAAGCCGACGGGGGCGTCATGTCGGTCATAGGCCATGAAGAATCGGCCGCCCCGATTGAATAGATGGGTCAGGATCGGCAATTGAGTCCGATCGATGGCTTGTTCGATGGAGCGAGAAACATCACGCGAATCACTCAGATAGCAGGTAACACGTTCGTCTTCCAACCAGTCCATCAACGTCAGCGCATGTGCCCGGGTAATTTCAGGGCACAGCGAAATGAAAGGCCTGTTCATCTTCACCACACTTGATATGCAAAGGATGAAAGCCCTTCATGGCGATTGCCATGACGGTTCTTTCGGCAACCGGCCATCTTAAGACATAACGCCAGAATGGCGAACAGTTTGCGCACTTTCCTCCCCCCTCACCGCCTGCGTCCCAACGTCGCAGCAAAGTGACTTGGCAAATGACACCTGGGGCTGGTTCGTGCTGCGTCTGATCAACGGCTGGGCCACCGTCGGCGTGTTTCTGGTCATTGAAAGCTGGCTGCTGCTGGCCGGTGACGCAAAGATCCGCGGGCGCCTGCTAGCGCTCTACATGATCGCCCTGTACGGCGCTGGCGTGCTGGGCCAGGCAACCCTGGGCGAGATCACCGGTTGGGGCGACACGGCGCCATTCATGGTCGCCGGCATGCTCGCGTCCTTGTCGGTGCTGCCGATCGTGATCCTGCCGCGGGTGTCGCCGCTGCTCGACCAGGTCGAGCCGCTCAAACCACGACAGCTGCTGGGGGTGACGCCTACCGGCTTGGTGGGTTGCTTTGGCTCAGGGGTGGCCATTGCCGCCGTGTATTCGTTGCTTCCGCTGTACCTGCAGCGTATCGGCCACGATATCGGCGAAGTCGGCAGCCTGATGGCCTGGACGATTCTCGGGGCAATGCTGCTGCAGTATCCCGTAGGGCGCTGGTCCGACCGCAGGGACCGCCTGGAAGTGCTGACCGTGCTGGCGGGGGTATGCAGCGTGCTGTCGCTGGCCGTGGTACTGCTGCCGCTGTCCGCGACGCTGCTGGCCGCACTGCTGTTCCTGCTGGGCGGCGGCGTGTTCGCGCTCTACCCGGTAGCGGTCAGCCATGCAGCAGACCGCGCGTCGCCCGAGGCGCTGGTACCCATGATTCAGGGCCTGCTGCTGATCAACTCGCTGGGCTCTGCCATGAGCCCGCTGATGATCTCGCCGGTCATGACATCGCTGGGCGAAAACGGGCTGTTCTGGGCCTTCGCGGTGGTCAACCTGAGCATGGTGACGTTTTTCGTCTGGCGTCGCGGCAAGCGCCCGGTACCGGTCAATCCTGCGCCGTTCACGGCCTCGGCAACCT
Organism: Pseudomonas sp. FBF18; assembly: GCF_024261405.1. Lineage (NCBI taxonomy): Bacteria > Pseudomonadati > Pseudomonadota > Gammaproteobacteria > Pseudomonadales > Pseudomonadaceae > Pseudomonas > Pseudomonas sp. FBF18. Next base: position 316,715 of record NZ_QKRS01000002.1, read on the forward strand.
TTTCGCCTACCGGTGCCGAGTTGCGCCTGACAGAAGACCTGATGCAGGCCGTGCAGGATCACCCGCCGATGCCCGATGCGGTCAACGGCCAGGCCGCCCCCAAGCCCGCGCCACACTGCGAGCCTGGTTGAAAGAGGCTACAGTGGAGCGTCCCGAGACCCCGAACGCGTTGATCGAGCGTTCACCTTGGGTCGAGAGGCACTGCTTCAGCAGTCGACAACCTCTTGGGCAACTCGCAATCTGCTCGAAACTGCCGGAGGACGCATGAACCGTTTCAATCCACGAAAGCTTGGGCTGTCAAAGTGGACCGCCTGCCAGCCGGTCAACCGTGAAAAGCACTTCCTGGTCACCGAGTTGATTTGCGATGAGCACGGCACACCCCTGCAGATCGAACTGCAGGCCGTGCACAGCGGGCGAAAACAACTGCTCGACTGGCAGGAACTCAGGGATAGCCAGCGCTGGAAAATCGGATGGTGCTGAACGGCACATTCTGGGTATGGGACGATCAACCGATCGCCTTGTGAATCCTTTGACTGGCAGCATGGATCTCGCAAACCAGTTGCCTCACCGCCTCCTCAACCGTGCCTTCATTACGGCACAGCACCCACCCGTTATCCGCAACCGCCTGCTCGAATGCCTGCGTGGCAGCAACCTGCTCCTCCAGGCTGAACATAACGGTACTGCCCAGCCCTCGCGTTCTGGCCGCCGCCCTCGCCCACGAAATCTGCGGGCTGGTAACCACCCCTACGTGCAGGTCCGGCACACTCACCTCGCGCTCGAGGTTCAACCGCAGAATCTCGGCAAACGGCACTATCCGGCGAAACGCCGCATCCGATGGATACCAGCGGTCGATCAGGATGATGCTGTTGGGCGGCTGCCTGGTCAGCACCTGGCGGGAAATCCAGGCCCGGCTCTCGGCAAGGCGTTCGCAAACCGCCCACTCCAGCGACCGGCTGGGGTTTCTGACCAGTGCGTTGACGAGCGCCATCGTCTCGCCCCGGCCGGGGTCGCTGTTTTTCTCGGACAGCCGTACCACCTTTCTGCCGTCAGCCCGCAGTGCCTGGGTCAGAGCTTCCAGCAGCGTGGTCTTGCCGGTTCCCTTGGGGCCATCCAGCGAAACGAAAAGCGGACGGTTCATTGTTGTTGCGCCTCTGGTTGTGTCCATCAGTCATGAGCCGGCATTCTTGCACACCCGCTCCCCAGCAGACACCGAGGCACCTCCGTCAATGGACCCGACACTCACCCAGGCCCTTGCGCAACTGCGCAGCGCCCTGCCCATCGGCCTGCGTCACGCCCGGGCCCTGCTGCAACGCTGCGCCGGCAACCCGCAGCAGGCCGCCGAGCTGTACAAGGCCGAACTGCTGCAGGTGCTGATGGAAAAATCCGGGCTGCCACACCACCAGGCCCGCCAGTACCTGCACAGTGCGGGCTACGACCTGAGCCGCGCCTTGACCGCCCTGGACGAAGCGCGTTTCACCCTGACCCAGCGCATTCTGCGCCACCATCACCAGGACAAGCCACGCGCCCTGGACCTGATCGCCCAGGCCATCGAAACCGCCGAACAGTTGCCCCGCCAGTACTGGCTGGATTTCGAGCGCCTGGATCAACTGCCCGCGGCGCTGCGCTGCTTCATGGTGATCCACGAATGGCTGGCCTTCGAGCAATGGGAAGGCTTTGACAGTGCCCTGCACTTTCACCTGCCCCAGGCCATCGCCCAACTCAGGCACCTGCAGCTCGATGCCCTGGCGCACACACTGGAGCAGGCCGATCAGCGCCAGCAGCACCTGCGCCAGGCCCATGCCGATGAAAGCCACGTCGAGCTGGCCATACGGATCCAGCAGGACCTGCTCTTCGACGCCTGCCAAACCCGCTTCAACCAGCAGCGCACGCAGCTCGACGAGCAGCTGTACGCGTGGGTGGAGCGGCACATGGCGCAGTTTCCCACCTGAGCCGCGCCCCTGCAGCGCGCAAGCCGGTAGACTGCCGCCCTCCCCGACGGACCTCGGATTCCCCCTCATGGAACTGCACTACCGCATCACCCCCGACCACCTCCAGTCCTGGATCGCCGAACCGCTGAAGCAGGAACTGCTCAAGCAGGACGCGCAACAGGCCCGCGCCCTGGCCACCTTCGCCAGGTGGCAGAGCCGCCTGATCGGCCCGCTGATGTTCGCCCTGTGCCTGATCGGCGCCCTGTTGGCGGTGTATCTCCCGGAGCGACGCATCACCCCGGAGAAAGCCATCGCCCTGCTGCTGTTCACACTGGTGTTCATCCCGCTGTGGTGGCGCTTTTCCGGGCGCTGGGTCGGCCACCTGCAAGCGCGGATCGCCGCCAACCACGCCAAGCCCCGGGCACCGGTACGCGGGCTCAACCAGCGCCTGATCGAGGCCAGGCTTCGGGCACCCCTGAAATCGGCCCAGGACACGTACAAGCTGAGCTTCGATGATCAGGGCTTCACGCTGGACAAGGCCCGGGGCGGCAAGACGGTCCTGGCCTGGGAGCAAGTCGTACACCTGCTGGAAACGCCGGACTTCTACCACGTGGCGAGCGCAGACATGCGCGCCAAGGGCATGGCCTGCCTGATTGCCAGGCACAGCGAGCTGATGCCGGCGCAGGACTATCAGCAAGGTCTGCAGGCGTTTCTGAGCCACTGCCCGGTCACGGCTAGCGCCCCGGCCACGTCTTGCCCATCAACCCCGAAGTAGCCCTCGGCCGGCCTGGGCGCAGGTGGTAATTCGGCCAAAGCACAGGGAAGCAATGCCATGGCAACGCGCCGGTGCTGCATGCAGCCACGGCGAACGTATAAGGTAGGCCGCACAACAATCCAACTGCCAAGGAGACAGCCATGACCCTGTTCTGCCGGCTTAGCCTGCTGTTGCTGATCGTGGGAATGCTGCTGGGCGAGATCGTGCTCGCCAGCGTGGGGCTGGTGGGCGTGTGCGGCGCGGCGCTGTACATCAGCATCCGCGAGGACACCCCGCAGGCGCCCCCCGCCGAGCCGGAGTTTCTCGCCTAGCCGTTCAAGGCTGCAGCGGTTCGGCGCCCTTGACGAACATCTGCGCCGTGACAATGCAGCACTTCTCGGCTTTTTTCGAACTGAAGGCCTTGTGGTCGAGCGCCCATTCCAGCCAGAAGCCGTCGATCAGCGCGGTGATGGTCAACGCCGCGCTTTTGGCGTCTATCTGCGTGCCCTGTGCCTTGCCGATGGCCTTGAACACCGACTCCAGTTCCTTGCGATAGTCGGCATAGAGCTTCTTGTTCAAGGCGCGCAGCTGCTCCGACGATACCGCCGCCCCCCAGAACCCCAGCCAGGTGGTGAGGATGAACTCGTTGAAGATCTGCCCGCGAAACGAGGAGCGGATGATCGCCAGCAGACGGTCCTCGGGGGTGCCGCCCTGCACCGCCAGGTACTTGCGGGTTTCTTCGCGCAGCTGGTCGGTGAGTTCCTGGTAGGTCGACAGCATCAGCTCTTCCTTGCTGGAAAAGTGATGGCCGATCAGCCCGATGGACACCCCGGCCTGCGCGCAGATGCGCTCCAGGGTACTGCCACTGTGGCCATAGCGGGTGATGCACTGCATCGTCGCCTCGATGATGGCCTTGCGGCGCGTCTCGGGGTCGATGCGGGTTCGACGCTTCCTGGGTTGGGTTACTTCGGGCTCACTGCTCATACGTCAACAACCTGTGCACTGCGGGGCATGGCCCCGGTCTCCGGACAGCGGCTACATCTCAGTCGCCAAGCGAGGCGACAATTTAGCAACTTTTGCCCGGGCAAGTGACAGGAAATGGCGATTGCCCCGGCGTGCGTCGCGCACGCCGGGGCAATCGTCGACAGGCTCAGTTGGCGCTCAGGCCGCGCTCCAGGTCCTTGTCCAGTTCATCGATGCGCGACAGCTCCGCCGCGATGTCCTGGGTGCGGCACAGCCACCCGTAGACCAGCGCCGACACCACCAGCCCCACCAGCATGCTGATGTCGGCGCCATCGAGCAGCGTGGTCACGTAGCCGGTATACAGCCCGGTGCTGGAGAACGGCAGCATGGCCACGAAGCCTGCCACGTAGGCGCCGATGCCGCGCCAGTTCCAGCGCCCGTAGATCCCGTTGGGCTTGAAGATCTCGGTAATCGAGAACTTGCCGTGGCGTACCTTGTAGAAGTCCACCAGGTTGATCGCCGTCCACGGGGTGAACAGGTACAGCAGGATGGCCAGGAAGTCGCCGAAGTCCTTCACGAAGTTGTCCGAGGCGGTCATCGCGATGGCGATCGCGGTCCCGCCCACCAGCAACATCGAAACGATGCGCTTGAACAAGGTGGAGGTCTGGGTCTTCACCGTGTCGGCGATACTCAGCAAGGTGATCGAGGCGCCGTAGAAGTTCTGCGCCGCGCTGGTCACCAGGCTCAGCACCGCCAGGATCAGCAGGCATTCGCCGAAGCCGCCGAACAGTGTGTTGCCCAGCATCACCAGGCCCTTGGCCAGGTTCTGCCCCGGGCTCAGTGCCGCGGCCAGGGCGCCGATCAGCATCATCCACACCCCGCCGATCATCGCGCCCATGTAGGTCCACCAGAACGACGAGCGCACGCTGACGTTGGCCGGCAGGTAGCGCGAGTAGTCCGACACGTAGATCGCCCAGCTCAGCTGATACGCGGCGGCCACGAAGAACTGCGCCAGGAACGGCGTTGCCTTGAAGTCCGAGACGCTCAGCTGATCGGCTGGCAGCTTGACGAAGAAGAACAGCCCCACGGTGAACACCAGCATCACCGCGATCAGCACGAACGCCAGCAGCCGCTGCACCTTGTGGAAGGTGTTGTAGCCGGCAATCGCCATGACGATCGCCAGCAGCGAGAAGGCGATGGCCGAGCCGTTTTCGGGAACGTCGAACAGTTCGTGCAGCGTCTGGCCCACCAGCAACTGGTTGAAGGCGTTGTAGCCCACGTAGGTGGCGATGGCCACCACATACACCAGCAACGCGCCCAGGTAGCCGAACTGCGGGCGCGACTGGATCAGTTGCGGCAGGCCCATCTGCGGGCCCTGGGTGGAATGGCCGGCCATGAACAGCGTGCCGAAGGCGCAGCCCAGGAAGATCGCCACCGCCGACCAGAACAGGTTGGCGCCCATGCCGACCCCGATGATGCCCACCGCCAGGGTGGTCAGGTGCGCTTCCCCGCAGAACCAGATGGGCCACAGGTGCCACGCCTTGCCGTGGCGCTCTGCGAGCGGGACGTAATCGATGGAGCGTGTTTCAAGGTTCAGGCGTCCCTTGGACGCCGAGTGGGAGGCAGACATGGCAGTTGCACCTTTTTTTATTGGTCTGGTTGCACGGCTAAGCGGAAAATAGCGGGTTCATCAATCGCGGGCGTGGTTGATCGCCTGGGTCAACAGCGCCTCCAGTTGCGCCTGGGTGCTGTCGCGCGGGTTGGTCAGCCGCGCCGGGTCGCCCATGGCCTTGCGTGCCACGGCGCCGACATCGGCCTGGCGGACCCCGAGCTCGGCCAGCGACCTGGGAATCTCCAGGCGGTCGAGCAAGGCGCACACGGCGTTGTAGAAGGTCTCGAACTCGGCGTCCGGCAAGCCCAGGGCCTGCGCCACCGGCATCAGGCGCGGGGTGATCTGCGCCTGGTTGTAGCGCAGCACCACCGGCAGGATGACCGCGTTGGTCAACCCATGGTGGGTGTTGTAGGTGGCGCCCACCATATGGCTCAGTGCGTGCACCAGCCCCAGGCCCTTGAGAAACGCCACGCCGGCCAGGCACGAGCCGATCAGCATGTTGCCCCGCGCCTCCAGGTCGTGACCGCGTTCGACGGCGGTGTCGATCGAGCCCCACAGCAGCGTCAATGCCTGCAACGCGGCGCCATCGCTGAGCGGGTTGAAGCTGGGCACGAAGTAGGCTTCCAGGGCATGGATGATCGCATCGCACCCGGTCCATGCGGTCAGGTTGGCCGGCAGGCTCTGGGTCAGCTCCGGGTCCAGGATCACCGCCGCCGGGCGCGCCCGTGGGTGCCACACGCAGCCCTTGATGCCGCGCCCGGTGTCGGTGAGCATCGCGGTGCTCTCGGTTTCGGCGCCGGTGCCGGCGGTGGTGGGAATCGCGATCACCGGCGCAAAGTCCGCCGCACTGAAACCTGCCGGCACCGGCTTGTCGAAGTCGAAGGCCCACAGCTCGCTGCGCTGCTGACGGGCGACCAGGGCCACCGCCTTGCCGCCGTCCAGGCCACTGCCGCCCCCCAGCGCGATGATGCCGTCGGCGCCCCAGGCCCGATAGGCTGCGGCACCGGCCAGTACCGACTGGTCGGTGGGGTTGGGCTCGATGCCGCCGTACAGGCCGCAGGCAAGCCCCGCCTCGGTCAGGCTGCGCTGCAGTTCATCCACGAAGGGCAGGCGCAGCGAGCCCTGATCGGTGATGATGATCGGTCGGCTGATGTTGAAGTCCCGGCACAGCCTGGCCAGGTGATGACGCGCACCCGGGCCGTACTCGATGGGCAGTGGCACGGTCCATTGTTGCGGGTTCAAGGCTGAAAGCGTGTTTTGCATGGGGTTGACCTCAACGGCAGCGCAGGATGGTGGATTTCAATTCGGTGTACTTGCCCAGCGCATGGGCCGAATTGTCCCGGCCATTGCCGGACTCCTTGAACCCGCCAAACGGGAAGTTCATGTCCACCAGTTCGTCATAGCAGTTGACCCACACCGTGCCGGCCCTGAGCTGGCGGGTGGCGCGGTGAATGGTTCCAAGGTCGGATGACCACACCGCCGCCGCCAGGCCGAACTCGGTCTGGTTGGCGATGGCGATGGCCTCATCGAGGGTGTCGAAGGGAATCACCACCAGCACCGGGCCGAAGATTTCCTCGTTGGCGATACGCGCGGTTGCGTCCGGGGCAAGGAAGATCGTCGGCTCCAGGTAGGCGCCTGCCCCCACCGGCGAGAGCGCCTGGCCGCCCTTGAGCAACTGCGCCTCGTACCGGCCTGTTTCGATGTAGCGCTGGACGCGCTCGAACTGCACCGCGTCGATGATCGCACCCGTGACGCTGGCCGGGTCCAGCGGGTGCCCCGGGTAATAGCTGTCGGTGGCCACGAGCAGTTCGCGCAGCAGCGGCTCGATCACCGAGCGCTGCACCAGCAGACGCGACCCGGCGCTGCATACCTGGCCCATGTTGGCGAAGATCGCCGCTGCTGCCGACTGCGCGGCCTGGGTGATATCCGCGCAATCGGCCATGACGATATTGGCCGACTTGCCGCCCAGCTCCAGCCATACACGCTTGAGATTGGAGGCGGCGGCGTTCTGCGCGATCTGCCGCCCCACCGCGCCTGAGCCGGTGAAGGCGATACAGTCGACGTCGCCATGCAGGCTCAGCTCGCGCCCTACCGCGCCATCACCGGGGAGCACGTTGAACACCCCAGCCGGAACACCCGCTTCCATCGCCAGGGCGGCGATGCGCAAGGCGCTCAACGGGGTTTTCTCCGACGGCTTGAGCAGCACGCTGTTGCCGGCTGCCAGGGCCGGGGCGAACTTCCAGGCGGCCATCAGCAGCGGGTAGTTCCAGGGCACCACCGCCGCCACCACGCCCAGCGGCTGCTGGGTAACGGTGCCGAAGAACTGCGGGTCGGTGGCCGGCACCTCACCGTGCACCTTGTCGATCAGTTCGGCAAACCAGCGCAGGCAGTAGATCGTGCCCGGCAGGTCGGCACCAATGGTATCGGCAATCGGCTTGCCGCTGTCCAGGGTCTCCAGCAGCGCCAGCTCGTCGGTATGCGCCTCGAGCAGTGCGGCCCACCTCAGCAGCACCGCCTTGCGCTCGCGGGCCGCCAGCTCGCTCCACACGCCGGCCTCGAAGCTGCGCCGCGCAGCAGCCACGGCCAGGTCCACATCGGCCTTCGCGCACTGGGCCACCGCCGCGAGCACGGCGTCGTCAACCGGGCTACGGGTGCAGAAGGTCGCCCCGTCTTGCGCGTCCACATAGCGCCCGTCGATGAATGCCCTGCCCTCCAGCGGCAACGTTGCTGCCTTGTCGAGCCAATAGGCCCTGTCTTTGAGTCGTGTCACTGCAATACCCCGTCTTGTTCTTGTCAGGCTGGGGCAATCCTAGGCGATACTGAAAATATCTTCAATAATGATCAAGGCCGTTACTGAATTTATTTTCAATAAAAAATGCCCGCATGAGCGGGCATTGTTCCAGGCGATGCATGGGCAGCAGCGTGCAGTCAGTCCGTCCAGTTCAGCGAGGGCGCCCCCCGCCGGCGCATCACCCAGGCAATCAGCAGGCCGCCGAGCATCCAGGCGGCGCCCAGCACCTTGGCGTGCACGTTGGTGCTCCACAGCGCATAGCTCAACAGCAGCACGCCCAGCACCGGGGACACCCCATGGCTGAACAGCTGCGCCTGGCCGATCTTCCTGAAGTAGATCATCACCGACACGTGCAACAGGATGTAGGCGGTCAGCGCGCCGAACGTGACCAGGGTCACCATCACATCCAGGTAGCCGGCCCCGGCGAATGCCACCACGAACGAAACCAGCGCAACCGTGACGATGGCGTTGGCAGGCACGTTGGTGCGGGCACTGATGCGGCTCAGGTACGCGGGCAGGCGCTTGTCCCGCGACATGCTGAACAGCACCCGCGCCGTGGTCGCCTGGGACACCAGGGTGTTGGCCATCAGCGCGATGATGCCGCTGGTCAGGGTGATCACCGGCAGAAACCAGGCCCCGACGATCTCGGCACTGAGGGTATAGAACGCGGTGTCTGCAGCGGCGCCCTGGTACACCGTGCCCAGCGGCACGAACACTGCCGCCAGGTACACCTGCCCCACGAACAGCACCGTGACCAGCACCAGCAGCATCATCGTGGCCCTGGAGACCGTCTCCCCGCCCCCCTTGGCCTCTTCGTTCAGGGTCGACACCGCGTCGAATCCGATGTAGCTGAGGGCTGCAATCGGTACGGCGGCGAACACCATGGCCATGGAGAAGTCGGAGCGGTTGTAGAATGGCGCGATGAAGTGCTCCAGGGTCGGCTTGAGTTCGATGATGCGAGAGGTGGCAAAGGCGGCGAACAGAAACAGCACCACCAGTTGGATCAGCAGCAGCACCTTGCTCAACCTGGCATTCATCTCGATGCCCATCAGGTTGACCGCCGTGGGCACCGCTACGAAGGTGACCAGCCACACCGTGGTCGGCACCTGCGGGAACTGCGCCGACAGCGCCGCCGCCCCCAGCACCGCCAGCAGTGCCGGCAGCAGCAGGTAATCGAGCAGAATCGCCCAGCCGGCCACGAAGCCCAGGCTGCTGTTGGTGCCGTGGGTGACATAGGAATAGACCGAGCCGGCCAGGGGGATCTTCCTGGCCATCTGGCTGTAGCTGATGGCGCTGAAGATCATCGCGACGGCGGCCACCAGGTACACCAGCGCCACCATGCCGGCGGAGGTGTTGTAGATAAGCCCGAACACGCTGACCGGGGCGATGGGCACGAAATACAGCAGGCCGTAGGCGAGCACATCGGAAAAGCTCAGTACCCGTTTGAGCCCTGCCTGCTCCGGGTCTTGTGTACTGGGGGTGTCTGACGCATTGGCAATCGACATGGGCAATCTCCGAAGCAATAGATCGTCGAGGCGCAACCCCCTGCTTCGCCAGGGGCCTGGGTCGACTTGTTTTTTATAGTTTTATCCATGACTTCAAGGGTCGGTACAGCGCGCGCGGGCTGCGTGCGCTGTACCGGGGCTGCTTCCTGCAAGGGGCAAGTATCAAAGTGGGCCACCAGGCGAACAAGCGACCATTGCGCATGCAATCAGTCGTCGGCGGAATGATCCCCAGCGGTGCCGCCCTGGCTGTGCATCGACCCGACGGCATTCAGGTGCGCGGGGTCGCCTTGGCAATGAAGGCGCGCAGGTGCCTGAAGAAGGGTTCGGGGTTTTCGATATGCGGCATGTGGGAGGCCTCGGGTATGCAGCAGAACTCGGCGCCCCTGACCATCGCCGCGAAGGCCCGGCCCGATTCGGGGGTGCCTTCGTCGTGGGCCCCGCACATGAACAGCGTGGGCACCTCGATCGACGCCAGCTTCGGGGTCAGGTCCAGGTCCGCCAGTGTGCCGGTGCCGAAGAACTCGGTGGGGCCCCACATGTAGCCGTACAGTTCGGTCGCGCAATTGTCCATCGTGTCGACCACGATCTGCGGCCAGGGCTGCACGCGGCACAGGTGACGCACATAGAACGCGTTGACCGCCTCCAGGTACTCGGGGCTGGTGAAGTCGCGCTGCGCCTCGCACCGGCGCATCACCGCCTGCAGGTGGTCGGGCAACTGCGCCTTCAATCGCTCGCAGTCCGCCATCCAGCGCTTGGCATCGACCAACGGCCCCGACAGCGCCAACGAGCACAGCCCGGCCGGCTGCCGGGCCGCATAGTTGATGGCGATGCTGCAGCCCCACGAGCTGGCAAACAGATGCACCTGGCCCAGGCCCAGGTGCTCGCGAACGGCATCTATCTCGTCGGTAAAACGCTCCAGCGTCCAGTTGCGTGTGTCGCCCACCCGCTGCGAGCGTCCGCAATCGAGCTGGTCGTACAGCACCACGCTGCGGTCAGGCACCAGTTCCAGCAGCGGCAGCAGGTAGTCATGGGAGTTGCCGGGGCCGCCATGCAGCACGATCAGCGGCACGGCACCGCTGTTGGCCGAGCGGTTGAGCCGGTACCAGACCTTCCCACCCGGCACATCGATATGGCCGCTTTCATCTGGCACAGCAGCGTAGTCACTCACGAGCACCTCCAACCTTGTGATTGTTATTCTGTTGGCGCACGCCCCCGAACCCGCAAGCCCGGTACTGACGCGGGAACAGGCGGTCGTCGCCCTGCTCGAGTCTTAGGGCACGAAGGGGCTGGCACAAGCGAAAAAAAATGGGCTGGTCCTGAATTATTTTCCTGACCTGCCGTGGCGCTGCGGCACGCTCAGGGCGGCGGCGCGAACAGCACGGGCCGCGCTGCATCGGCGCCCAGTACACAGGCCACGTCATGCGCGCAACCTGGCACGATGACCATGCGCCTGGGCGTGCGCGGCTTGAGCACGGCCTGTTCATAGGCGGCATACGCCAGCCCTCGCTGCAATCGGAAAGGCCCCTGCAACATGGCCGCGCAGGATTTGTCGAGAATCGGATAGAACGTGCCCTTGTCGGCACTGCTGTCGAGGGCACCTTCCAGGTAATCGACCTGGGCCGCCGCATAGTGTGCGCGGGCCTGCGCGCCGGTACGCGGCAGATAGCCAGGCAGCGACTGGGTGCCGTACTTCCAGTGGTCATAGGCACAGGCCGGGGACGTCGCCGGCACGTCGAAGCGCCAGGTGCAGCCCCCCGTACCACAGGCCTCCCACGGCACCGTTCGCTCGCCCCGCAGGGGCACGGGGCGAACCGGGTCGAAGTACAGCCAGCTGCCCGGGTCGGCGATCACATAGCGCAGCGCCACACCCGCCGGCGGGTCGGCGGCAAAACCGATGCTGTGCTGGAGCATCTGCGCACCGGCCGAAAATCCCACCAGGGTCACACTGCGCAGGCTCGGCCACTGCCGGGCCAGTTCGCCCAGCAAGGCGTCCAGTGCCGCAAAGGCGCCAAGCGGATGGGCGCCCAGCGAGGGAGCCCCCGCCAGCCAGCCGGCACAGCTCCACAGCGCGTCGCCCGGTTGAGCGCCGGGCGTGTCCGGCATGCTGCAACGCCCGGCCTGCGCCGGCGCCACCTGATACAGCGGCGCCACCACCAGGGTACGCGGCAACCGGCCCGCAGCACGTGCCGCCTGCAAGCCGGCCTCGAAGCTGCGCCCGACATCGCGCGGATGCCCGTGCAGTATCAGCAGTGCCGTCTGCGGGCCGTGGGGGTCGCCGGGCCTTGGCGCGCGCGATGCGTAGTAATGCATCTGGCCTGCACCTGCCGGCAACGCGAAGCTGTGCAGGCACTGCGGGCCGGCCTGGCGCCCGCAGTGGCCGCGCTCGGCGGCGAGCGCGCCACTGGCCGTCAGCCACAGCACTGTCAACCACATAACGCTGCGCCAGAGGCGCCTTGGCGTGTGCATCGTCGCCTCCATCAGGCTTGGCCTGTCACTCCGGCGAGGTCAGCTCCCCGTACGCCACCACCCGGTTCCGGCCGCCCTGCTTGGCCTGGTACATGGCCTGGTCGGCCTGTCGCAGCAGGTGCTGGTAGTCGGGGTGGCCGTTGTAGGTGGCCATGCCGATGCTCACGGTGACCTGGTGCCTGCGGCCTTCGGTCAGTTGCAGCTTTTCCGCTTCGACCTTGCGCCGCAACTTCTGCGCCACCTTCATGGCGTTGGCGCTGTCGATGTCCACCAGGATCATCAGGAACTCCTCGCCCCCCATGCGGAACACGTAGTCCCCCGCGCGGCTGTGGCTGCTGAGGATCTCGGCGATCTGCTGCAGAATCGCGTCGCCGGCTTCGTGACCGAAGTTGTCGTTGATCGACTTGAAGTTGTCGATATCCACCGAGAACACCGAAAACGTCTGCCCGGTCTTCTGCGCGATGGCGATCTCGTTGCCGATCACCACCGGCAGGAACTTGCGGTTGAGCATGCGTGTGAGCACGTCGCGGCCGCTTTCCAGCTCGTTGGCGGTGTTGAACAGGTTGTCGAGGTTGAACATCAGGCTCTTGGTCTGGTCGCGAATGTCGCGCAGCAGGCGCATGCGCGTCTCCTGCTCGTGCATCGAGGCAAGAAACATGGGCAGCAACACGTCATCCATGTGACGGATGATCTTCAGGATCTGATCGCTTTCGCTGGTGTTCTGGAAGGCGTAGGCGCCCTTGTGACGGAACCACAGGCCGAAATCGGAGGCCGCGAGCCTGGGCAGGTTCACACCGTTGGAGCCCATGGCCAGGTCGAACATCAGGCTGTTTTCCCAGTCCAGCAAGGCGCCGCGCTGACGCTCGCGCTCGGTGCTGATGTTCTGCAGCACCGAGAACAGCCGGTAGCCTTCCTCGTTGCGCGAGTTGCGGTCATGGGACCGCGAATAGGCGTGGCTCATGATTTCCATGGCCAGGTCCATGGTTTCGCTGGCCAGGCGCAATGCCTGCGCCTCGCTGGCCCACTGCTGTTCGAGAATCAGCTGGAACAGCAACTTCTTCAGGTGCCGCGCACCACTGAGCACCAGGTGCAGCGGCACGTCGATGCGCGCATGCACTTCCCCCACCTGCTTCTGCAGGGCAACCAGCGGCATGCAGTCATCGGTGGGCGACACCGAATAGACCCGCACCAGCCAGGCCTGCATCGAACTGCCCAGGCGGCTCTTGACCTCGTCGTGGGACAGGATCAGCGAAGCATTGGGGTCGGCCAGCATGTGTTCATAGAACCGCGCGGCCAGCATGACCTTGTTGCGCTCGACAAGGCCCTGCAACGATTGGGTCAGCGTGCATGGGTACTGGGAAACCATGCTGTGCCATTCTTTGGCTTGTACTTCCGGGGAAACGCTTGGCATGTGTGGCCTATTTTCAATTCAGCAAGAAGCCTGATGCCTACACGAATCACAAGAGGCTTCGGCACTGGACGAACCAACCGGGTTCGCCCGCCGGGTATTCTATTGCACGCTGCGCGGGAAGTCTTTGAACGCGAGCGCTGCGTACCCGGCTCAATACTTGCGCGGCCCTGCCGATAGCCTGCGCAAGGCATTTTTTCAGAGGGAGCAAGCGTCGATGAACCATAAAGGCATGGCCTTGGCCAGCAAATACTGTCAGGGCCGCGGCCTGGAGATCGGTGCCGCCGCGCATAATGCGTTCTACCTGCCGGACTGCATCAACCTGGCCCCCTGCGATGGCGAGGCATTCCTGTACCCGCAGGACCTGGAAGACTACACGCACTACAAGCAGGAACAGGCCAACTACCACGCCGAGCCCGCCAGGGTCGACGCGCTGGGCGACTTCCTGGATATCCCCTTTGCCGACCAGACCTTCGACTACCTGATCACTTCCCACGTCATCGAGCATGTGCCCAACCTGCTGGCGGCCTACGTGGAGTCATCCCGGGTGGTGAAGGACGGTGGCGTGTTCTTCTGCATCTTCCCCAACCGCAACGCCGAGCCCACCGACCGCATCCGCGCGCTGACCACCCTGGAACAGATGATCGACGCCTACGAAAAGCGCGTCGACATGAGCACGATCGACGCGCACCTGTGGCGTGGCCATCACCTGGTGTTCTCCCTGCAGAGCATGCTGCGGGCCGTCAACCTGATCAACAACGTCGGGCTGGGGCACTGGCTGGTCGAAAGCGTCGAGCAGACCGACTCCAAGGTCGGCAACGGCCATACGGTTGTACTGCGCAAGCAGGTCGGCCTGGCGAACCTGATGATCAAGGATGGCGCCCAGTTGAATCACGAGATCGGCACGCGCCTGCGGGCCCAGGACCTGACCGGCGCCCTGCACCTGGTGAAGGTGGCGCTGTCGTTCGACTTCTTCAACGCCTATCACCTGTACCTGGCCTTTGCCCTCAGCTGCCAACTGGACAACGCTCGCGAGGGGCTGGAGTTCCTGCGTCAGGCACTGATCATCGACCCGGAAAACGAAGAGTACCGCCAGCTGTTCGTGCAGTTCACCGGCGGCCCGTTCATCAACCCTGTGCCCTGACCCCGCCGAGCCGGCCGCACGCAGGCCGGTTCAGGCGTGCCAGCAACGGTACCAGCCATCCTGTTCGCTGATGCGCAGCTGCGTCTGGTACAGCTGCGACAGTGCCGCGCTGGTCAGCACCTCGGCCTTGGGCCCGTCGGCCACGATGCGCCCCTGGCTAAGCAGCACCACACGCTCGATCTCCGGGATGATCTCGTCGATATGGTGGGTGGTGATGATCATGGCGTGCTCCTCGGCGCAGAAGCTGCGCAGCAACCTCAGCATGCCCAGGCTCGCCCCCATGTCCAGGCCGTTGGCCGGCTCGTCGAGAATCAGCGCACTGGGCCGGTGAACCAGCGCGCGGGCCAGCAGCAGGCGGCGCTTCTGCCCGGTGGACAGGCGCTGGAACATGGTGCTTTCGTACCCGGCCATTTCCACCTCGGCCAGCAGCGCACGCGCCTGCGCCAGTTGCTCGTCATCGGGCTGCAGATGGCCATGGGCACCGATGGCGCCGAAAAAGCCCGACGCCACCACATCCAGCGCCTGGGTGTGCGGGGTGTAGTCTTCCTGCAGGTCCTGGGACACGAACCCCAGGCGACTGCGCAGTGCCCACAGGTTGACGGTGTCGCTGCCGAACAGCTTCAGGTGGCTGCCTTCGCGCTCCACCGGGTACAGCTCGCGGGTGATCAGCTTGAGCAGGGTGCTTTTGCCGGCCCCGTTGGGGCCCAGGATGGCGACCTTCTCGCCGGCACCGATGTGCAGGGAGAAACCGTCCAGCACACGGTTGTGCTGCTGGTAGGCGGTGACATTGTGGAAATCGATCATGGCTTGCTCGTCAGTGCGGCACGGAAAAGAACCCGGATCTTTCCACAGCACGCAGCCACTGGCTACAGGGCACGGCCAGGTGCCCATGAATGCCGGGCGCGACGTGTGTCTGGCGCCAGATTACCGACAGCCGCCCCGCGTCAAACAATCGTTTGAAAAAAATCGTCGAAATACCCATTTTCAGTGATGGCAATGCGTCACTACCTCGCCTAGCATCAACCCACCTCCCGAGGGCCGCTTCGCCGGACCCTCTGCCTGTTATCGCAACCATGGAAGGAACGCTCATGAAGAAGCGCAGATGGAAGCTGGAACGGCCACAAGCCGTGATCGATAACCGCCTTACCTAGCTAGTCAGCTCTGCCGTGATTGTCACTCACTTGCCTGCAAGTGGGTTTTTTTTGGTGCCTGAGAAACATGATGGAGGTTTGTTCATATGGAACCTTTCGTGGGTGAAATCCGCCTGTTCCCGTACAACTTCGTGCCCAAGGGTTGGCTGCCGTGCGACGGACGCCTGTTATCCACCCAAACCAACGCTGCACTGTTTTCCTTGCTCGGCACCCAGTTCGGCAGCTCCGGCAACAACCTGTTTGCCCTGCCTGACCTGCGCGGGCGCACCGCGCTGGCCCGGAACAGCACCGGCACCCCTGACCCCGGCCTGAGCAATCATACCCAGGGCCAGTCAGCCGGCACCGAGAAAGAAACACTGCCCGCCGCCGCACTCGCCCAGCATACCCATGAGGTCTATGTATCCGATGCCCTGGGCAACAGCGGGCCGGCCGGTGCGTTCCCGGCCACCAGTGCCAACCTGGCAACCCCACCGGTCGCTTCGCGCAGCACCTACGTCAAGTTCGACAGTAGCAAGCAGCAAGCGCTCAACCCGGCAACGATTCAGCCCACGCCACCCCAACAGCCCCTGGACAACATGCAGCCTTCGCTGGTGCTGCAGTACTGCATCGCCAGTGTTGGCGTTTACCCACCGCGCCCGTGAACACGCTCCTTCACATCAAGGAATGAACCATGTCTGAAGCCTTTATCGGGGAAATCCGTCTGTTCGCAGGCAACTACGAGCCACAGGACTGGGCACTGTGCAATGGCCAGCTGTTGTCGATCCAGCAGAACCAGGTGTTGTTCACGCTGTTGGGCACCACCTATGGCGGTGATGGGGTCAACACCTTCGCCCTGCCCGACATGCGCGGCCGGGTACCGGTAGGCGCCGGCGCAGGCCCCGGCCTCACGCAGCGCAACCTGGGCCAGGCAATGGGCAGTGCACAGACCACCATTGGCGTGCAACACATGCCCGCTCACTCGCATACCTTTTACGCCAGCACGCAGTTGGCCGATGCCGCCTCGCCGGTCGACACCCAGGCACCGGCCTCGCGCACACTCGGGGTGTTCACCGCGCAAAGCTCGACCAAGGGGCTGTACAGCAACGGCGGCACCAACCCCAACGTCACACTGAACTCCGCAGCAGTGTCGGTGGCGCCAGGCGGCGGGCAACCACATGCCAACCTGATGGGCAGCATGGCGCTCAACTACATCATCGCGCTGGCCGGGATCTACCCGTCGCAGCAGTAAGCCCACCCCTCTCTGAATCAAGGAAAGAGCATTCCATGGACGCTTTCTATGGTGAAATCAGGCTTCTGCCCTACAGTTTCGTGCCGCAGAATTTTCTTCCCTGCGACGGGCGTTCGTTGTTGATCCAGCAGTACAGCGTGCTGTTTTCGGTGATCGGCAACCGATTCGGCGGCGATGGCAAGACCACGTTCATGCTGCCCAATCTTAATGGTCGTGTGGTGATGGGAGCCGGCCAGGGTACCGGGTTGCCAAACGCAGCCTTCGCCAGTACCGCTGGCGCCGACAAGGTAGCGCTCAATTCCTTGAACTACCCGCCACACAACCATGGGTTCACCGCGCGCGATGGTACCGAGCCGGACCAGAGGGTCGACATCCCGAGCACCACCACCTACCTGGCCCAGCCACGCAACATCAACCTGTACAACACTGTGGGCACCACGCAGACGCTGGCCGAAGGCAGCATGACTGACGCCGGCACTGGCAACGGCAACATCGAGCGCAACCTGATGCAACCCTACCTGGCGCTGGCGTACTGCATCTGCGTCGAAGGGGAGTACCCGATCCGCAATGACTAGCCTCGAGCGCCTGGCCCGCCTGTTGCCATCGTCGTTCGATCCCGGCCTGCGCCTGCAGGCCGAGGCGGATGACGGGTTTCTGCGCGCGCTGTTCGTGACGCGCCGCTGGGAAGAGGTGCGTGCCGCACCAGGGTGGACCGACGCGCAGCGGGTCGCGTTTCTGCACGCCCAAGCCGAGCTGCAGCAACGCCACTACGCCCTGCACTATCGCTCGGCCGAATTCCTGTTGCTGGAGCACCAGGGGCAACCGATCGGCAGGTTGTGCCTGCAGGTGGACGCCAGCGAAGTGCGGGTGGTCGATATCGCCTTGCTGCCTGCCTGGCAGGGCAAGGGGCTGGGCAGCACCCTGCTGGCTGCGGTGCTCGCGCTGGCCGACGGCCAGCACACGCGCTGTGCCCTGAGTGTGGAGCCGTTCAACCCGGCGCGCCGGCTGTATGCGCGCCTGGGCTTCGAGGTAGTTGGCGAGCAGGGCTTGTACCTGCAGATGCAACGGCCACTGACGCAGACCTGTGCCGAGGGTGCCCACATGGAACCCTGACCACGCCGCCGTTACCTCCACGCTGCAAAACCCGCACTGCCAGTCACGGCATACGGGTTGTTCCGATGACTCTTGACCCGCGCCGCAAGCGAGTAATACCGCTACCTGGCAGGAAGCCCCATGAACAGATCCCTGATTGACCTTCGTCACCGCATGGCCCGCAGCATTGCATTGCTGGGCCTGATGCTCGTCTCGCTGCTGCTGTGCGGCCAGGCCAGTGCCGCCCCGACCCTTGACCCCGCCAGTGGCACCGCCCTGCTGGATGTGGCGGTCAACACATCGATGCAACCTGTCACTATCACCGCAACCGGCGACGCGTCGATCTTCGAGTGGTACGAATGTGATCAGGATGACCCCAGCATGCCGACCAACTGCCTGCCGCCCGGTCTGGTTCTGGACACGTCGCCTGGAAGCGCGACCACCACCCTGCATGGCACCCCCACAGCCATCGGCAGCTACGATTTCTGGATTTCGGCCCTTGACAGCAACGACGTCGTGGGCAAGGCCCGTTACACCCTCAAGGTCACAGGCGCAACACCGCCCCTGACCCTGACCGCCGTATCGCCCGGCAGCGGCCCCGCCATCGGCGGCACCTCCGTGACCCTGACCGGCACCAATTTTGTCGGCGTCACCGACGTGACATTCGCTGGTGTGCCCGCTACCAACATCACCGTCGTTTCCCCGACCTCGATAACCGCCACCGTCCCCGCCTACACGGCAGGCCCGGTCAACGTGACGGTCACAACGGCAAGCGGTACGAGCACGCTGACCAATGGTTTCACCTACCTCGCCGTACCGACCCTGACCATCGCTACGCCCAATTCCGGCGCCACCACCGGCGGCAATCAAGTGTTTATCTCAGGCACAGGCCTGACCGGCACCACCAGCCTCACCTTTGGCGGCACGCCGGCAAGCAGCTTCACCGTCAACAGTTCGACATCGATCACCGCCATTGCGCCCGCGCATGCCGCCGGGCCCGTCAATGTCGTGGCCACCACGCCGGGGGGCAGTGCCACTTCGGTCAATGCCTATACCTACCTCGCCGTGCCGACCCTGAACACCGTCACCCCCAACTCAGGCCCCATCGGCGGTGGCACCAGCGTGACCCTCACGGGCACCGGCCTGACCGGCGCCAGCAGCGTCACCTTTGGTGGGGTATCGGCAACCGGCTGGACCATCAACAGCCCCACCCAGATCACCGCCACAATCCCGGCCGGCAACGCCGGCGTGGTCAACGTGAGTGTCACCACTGCCGCCGGCTCGGCGTCGTTGACCAATGCCTTCACCTACATTGCACCGCCGGTTGCCGGCCCGGTCAGCGCCTCTGTCGGCCACAACAGCAGCGCGAACCCTGTCACACTCAGCCTCTCGGGGGGCGTCGCCAGCAGCGTGGCCATCAGTACCTCAGCAAGCCACGGCACAGTAACGGCCAGCGGCACCAGCGTCACCTACACACCCACGGTCGGTTTTGCAGGCACGGACAGCTTCACCTATACCGCCACCAACAGTGCAGGCACCTCTGCCCCGGCGACCGTGACCGTTACCGTCGGTTCCCCGACCATCAACATCGCCCCTGCATCACTGCCTGCGGGTACTGCCGGTATCGCCTATAGCACCACCTCGCTGGCTGCCAGCGGGGGTAACGCGCCCTACGCCTTTTCGCTTGCATCTGGAGCCTTGCCCAGCGGCCTGACCCTGGCATCCAACGGCACGCTCAGCGGCACGCCGACCAGCAGCGGCAACTTCAGCTTCACGGCCAAGGTCACCGACGCGTTCAGCTACACCGGCACGCGCAGCTATACACTGACCATCGTTGCCGGCAGCATGGCCATCACCCCGGCGACATTGCCGGCCCCCATTTACAGCAGCAGCTACAGCCAACAGCTCACCGTCAGTGGGGGTGTCGCGCCCTACACCTTCAGCATCAACGGTGGCAGCCTACCGACCGGAATCGCCCTTTCCAGTACCGGTACCCTGACCGGAAGCCCCTCCAAAGCCGGTACTTACACCTTCAGCGTCACGGCGGTCGACAGCTCCAGCAACCTCACCAGCGTCAGTCAGACCTATACCCTCACCATTGCCACGCCCTTCATAGACATCACGCCGATTACCTTGCCCGCAGCTACGGTGGGCACGGGGTACAGCACGTCGATCAGCGCCAGCGGTGGGGTTGCACCCTTCGACTACGGTATCGCCTTCGGCGCGCTGCCTGCAGGAATGAGCCTTACCAGCACAGGCACCCTGAGTGGCACACCAACCACCGCCGGTACGTTCACTTTCGGGGTGCGGGCCAGTGATACCAACAGATTCACCGGAGTGCGTCCCTATTCCTTCGTGGTTGGCCAGCAAGCGCCGGTAGCCGCCAATATCAACCAAACCCTCGCAGCCAACAGCGGCGCCAGCACGATCAGCGCAAGCCTCAGCGGGGGGCCGACCACCAGCCTGGCCGTGGTGACACCCCCTGCACATGGCACCGTCAACATCACCGGGGCCACGGGTTTCACCTATACCCCGACCCCAGGCTATGCCGGCGTCGACAGCTTTACCTATACCGCCACCGGCCCGGGGGGGACTTCGGCGCCTGCCACCGTCAACCTCGCCATCACGCCGCCCACCGTGGTTATCGGCACGACCACACTGGCCAACGCCACCCAGAACGTGCCCTACACGGCCAGTATCAGTGCCAGTGGCGGCACCGCGCCGTACAGCTACACCATCGTTTCGGGCGCCCTGCCGTCCGGCATGACCCTGGCCCCGACCGGCAGCCTGGCCGGTACGCCAACCGCACCCGGCACCAGCAGCTTTACCGTCAGGGTGACTGACAGCCAGAATTTCCAGGCAAGCCAGGCGCTGAGCCTGACAGTCGTGGCGCAGGCGCCCGTGGTCGGCAACGTGTCGGCCAGTGTGGCCGCCAACAGCAGCAACAACCCGCTGACCCTGAGCCTGGGCAGTGCCCCGGTCACCAGCGTGACCGTGGCCAGCAACCCACAGCACGGTACTGCGCAGGTCAGTGGCACCAGCATCACCTACACCCCGACTGCCGGTTACTCGGGCATTGACAGCTTCACCTACACCGCCACCGGCCCGGGCGGCACCTCGGCACCTGCCACGGTGAGCGTTACCGTTACCCCGCCAACCCTGGTGCTAAGCCCAGCGTCAGGCTCGCTGCCGCCAGGCACCGTGGGCACCGCCTACAGCTTCGGCCTGGGTGCCAGCGGCGGGATGGCGCCGTACAGCTATGCCATCGGCGGCAGTCTGCCCAATGGGTTGACACTCAACACCTCGACCGGGGTGATCAGCGGCACGCCGACCGAGGCCGCCAACGCCACGCTGACCGTTACCGCCACCGATGCCAACGGTGCCACCGGCAGCCGTACGCTGAGCCTGACAGTCGTGGCACAGGCGCCCGTGGTCGGCAACGTGTCGGCCAGTGTGGCCGCCAACAGCCGCAACAACCCGCTGACCCTGAGCCTGGGCAGTGCCCCGGTCACCAGCGTGGCCGTGGCCAGCAACCCACAGCACGGTACTGCGCAGGTCAGTGGCACCCGCATCAGCTACACCCCGACTGCCGGTTACTCGGGCATTGACAGCTTCACCTACACCGCCACCGGCCCGGGCGGCACCTCGGCAGCCGCCACGGTGAGCCTCACCATCACCCCACCGACGCTGGTAATGAGCCCGGCCTCCGGCCCACTGCCGCCAGGCACCGTGGGCAGCGCCTACAGCTTCGGCCTGGGTGCCAGCGGCGGGATGGCGCCGTACAGCTACGCCATCGGCGCCGGCAGCCTGCCCAATGGTCTGCAGCTCGACCCGGCGACCGGGGTGATCAGCGGCACGCCGACCGAGGCCGCCAACGCCACGCTGACCGTTACCGCCACCGATGCCAACGGCGCCACCGGCAGCCGCAGCATTACCCTGGCGATCGCCGCCCAGGTGGTCACCGTGGTGTCATCCAGCGAGGCGCTCAGCCCCGGTGCTGTCGCCAGCGTCGACCTTACCCGTGGGGCCACCGGAGGGCCGTTCCTGCGCGCCCGCGTGCTGTCGTTGAGCCCAGCGTCAGCCGGGCATGCCAGCCTGACATCGGTGGCCCCTGCGCGAGCAGCGCGTGCCGCCCTGTCCGGTTTCAACCTGCGCTTCGTGCCTGCCGCTGCCTTTGCCGGCACAGCAGTGGTCACCTTCAGCCTGGAGAGCACCAGCGGTGCCAGCGCGACCGGCACCGTGACCTTCAGCGTGCAGGCACGTCCCGACCCCAGCAAGGACGCCGAAGTGATCGGCCTGCTCAACGCGCAATCGCGCGCAGCGGATCGTTTTGCCAGCACCCAGATGGACAACTTCAACCGGCGCCTGGAGCAACTGCACCGCCCTACCTGTGACCGCAACTCGTTCAACGCCAACGTTCAACATGGCCGCGACAACCTCGGCCTGGGCAGCCTGGGCAAGGCGCTGCGCGACGAGCTCGAAGGCAACGGCAAGGGCAATGACGACGAGGACGCGGACGACACCCGTCGCAAGCAGCGCGACACCGCCCGCGCCACCTCCGGCGAGTGCGTCGAAGAGGCCGTGGCCTACTGGACCGATGGCTTCATCAACACCGGTTCCAACCGCGCACGCGGCGCCAAGGACAACAGCTTCGTCACCTACGGACTGAGCGCCGGCGTCGACTATCGCCTGTCGCCAAGGGCCGTGGTGGGCATCGGTTTGGGCTACGGCAACGACCGCGCCGACATCGGCGAGCAGGACACCCGCAGCGAGGCTGACGCCCTGGGCCTGGCGGCGTACCTGAGCGTCAACCCGCTGTCGGAGATCTACATCGATGCACTGCTGGGCTACAACCGCATCCGCTTCGACTCGCGCCGCTACGTCACTGCCGACCCGTCCAACGGCTATGCCCATGGCTCGCGCGACGCCGACCAGCTGTTCGCCTCGCTGACCGCCAGCTACGAGTACCGCGAAGGCGCCCTGTCGCTGGCGCCGTACACACGGCTGAACGCCAGCTTCACCAAGCTGGACGACTTCAGCGAACGGGGCGGCGGTATCTACGGGCTGTCGTACGAACAACAGCGCCAGCGGACCTTCACCTCGTTCCTGGGCGTGCGCAGCGGCTACGACATCCAGACCGGCGCCGGCGTGCTCACGCCGCGGGTCGGGCTGGCGTGGGGTCACAACTTCAGCCACAGCGACGACTACCGCATGCGCTACACCGACCAGACCAACGACGGCGTGCTGTATCACCTGTCACCCGACCCGATGGACAGCAACTTCGTCGACCTGGACCTGGGCCTGGACTTCAGCCTCAGCCAGAGCTGGCGCCTGGGCTTCTCGTACAAGACCGCGCTGGCCACCGACGAGCGCAACGAGATGTTCCGCATCGGCCTGGACGGGCGCTTCTGACCCCTGCCCTGGCGCCCCTTTGCCGGCCTCACCGGCGAAGGGGGCTGGTCAATCTGCATGACGCCTGTCGGCAAAGGTGCCGACAGCGCGTTGCGCGGCTACAATGCGCGGCTACCGTGACCAGCCAGACTAAAAAGACATGTCCCTACCCAAGCATCACCTGGAATTGCTCAGCCCCGCCCGCGACGTGGCGATTGCCCGCGAGGCGATCCTGCATGGCGCCGATGCGGTGTACCTGGGTGGCCCGAGCTTCGGTGCCCGCCACAACGCCTGCAACGAGGTGAGCGACATCGCCGGGCTGGTGGAGTTTGCCCACCGCTACCACGCGCGGGTGTTCACCACCATCAACACCATCCTGCACGACAACGAGCTGGAGCCGGCGCGCAAGCTGATCCACCAGCTGTACGACGCCGGCGTCGACGCGCTGATCGTGCAGGACCTGGGGGTGATGGAGCTGGACATTCCGCCCATCGAGCTGCACGCCAGCACCCAGACCGACATCCGCACCCTGGCACGGGCCAAATTCCTCGACCAGGCCGGCTTCTCGCAGCTGGTGCTGGCCCGCGAGCTGAACCTGCAGGAAATCCGCGCCATCGCCGACGAAACCGACGCGGCCATCGAGTTCTTCATTCATGGCGCGCTGTGCGTGGCGTTCTCCGGGCAGTGCAACATCTCCCACGCCCAGACCGGACGCAGTGCCAACCGTGGCGACTGTTCCCAGGCCTGTCGCCTGCCCTACACCCTCAAGGACGAAAAAGGCGGCGTGATCGCCTACGAGAAGCACCTGCTGTCGATGAAGGACAACAACCAGAGCGCCAACATCCGCGCCCTGGTAGAGGCTGGCGTGCGTTCGTTCAAGATCGAGGGCCGCTACAAGGACATGGGCTACGTGAAGAACATCACCGCCTACTACCGCCAGCGCCTGGACGAAGTGCTCGAAGACCGCACCGACCTGGCCCGCGCCTCCAGCGGCCATACCGCGCACTTCTTCGTGCCCGACCCGGACAAGACCTTCCATCGCGGCAGCACCGACTACTTCGTGAGCGAGCGCAAGATCGACATCGGCGCGTTCGATTCGCCCACCTTCACCGGCCTGCCGGTGGGTGTGGTGGAAAAGGTCGGCAAGCGCGACCTGCAGGTGGTCACCCATGCACCGCTGTCCAACGGCGACGGCCTCAACGTGCTGGTCAAGCGTGAGGTGGTCGGCTTTCGTGCCAACATCGCCGAGGCCAGGGGCGAGTTCGACGAAGACGGCGAAAAGCGCTACCGCTACCGCGTAGAGCCCAACGAGATGCCCAAGGGCCTGCACCAGCTGCGCCCCAACCATACGCTGAGCCGCAACCTGGACCACAACTGGCAGCAGGCGCTGCAGAAGACGTCGGCCGAGCGCCGTATCGGCCTGGGCTGGGTCGCGCAGTTGCGTGAACACGGCCTTGAGCTGACCGCCACCAGCGAGGAAGGCATCAGCGCCAGTGCCACCCTGCCCGGCCCGTTCGGCCCGGCCAACAAGCCGGAGCAGGCGCTGGAGCAACTGCACGACCTGCTCGGCCAGCTGGGCACCACCCAGTACCACGCCACCGGCATTCGCCTGGATGCGCCGCAGGCGTACTTCATTCCCAACTCCCAGCTCAAGGCGCTGCGCCGCGACGTGATCGAGAGCCTCACCGCCGCCCGCGTTGCCGCGCACCCGCGCGGCAGCCGCAAGGCCGAGACGGTGCCGGCGCCGGTATACCCCGAGTCGCACCTGTCGTTCCTGGCCAACGTGTACAACCAGAAGGCCCGCGACTTCTACCACCGCCACGGGGTCAAGCTGATCGATGCGGCCTACGAGGCCCACGAAGAGCCCGGCGAAGTGCCGGTGATGATCACCAAGCACTGCCTGCGCTTCTCGTTCAACCTGTGCCCCAAACAGGCCAAGGGCGTCACCGGCGTGCGCACCAAGGTTGCGCCCATGCAGCTGATTCACGGTGACGAGGTACTGACCCTGAAGTTCGACTGCAAGCCGTGCGAGATGCACGTGATCGGCAAGATGAAGGGGCACATCCTCGACCTGCCGCAGCCGGGCAGCGTGAAGCACATCGTGGGCCATATCAGCCCCGAAGACCTGCTCAAGACCGTGCCGCGCGGCACGCACTGAGTGCCGCACGGGTGGTCATGCGCCCTGCATGACCGCCCGCACCCGGCGGCGCAGGCCTACCCCCTGCCCGCCAGCCGGCCTTGCCTGGCCAGGGTCAGTTCCTCGATGCTGATCTCGCGCATGCGAAACTTCTGCACCTTGCCGGTGACCGTCATGGGGAACTCGTCCACCAGGCGAAAGTGCCGCGGCACCTTGAAGTGGGCGATCTGCGCCCTGGCCCATTCGCGCAGTTCGTCTTCGCTGGCACTGTGTCCGGGGTGGAACTTGACCCAGGCCACGATCTCCTCGCCATAACGGCTGCACGGAATGCCGATCACCTGTACGTCGGCGATGGCCGGGTGGGTGAAGAAGAACTCCTCCAGCTCCCGCGGGTAGATGTTCTCGCCACCGCGAATGATCATGTCCTTGCTGCGCCCGACGATGCGCACATAGCCCTGCTCGTCCATCACCGCCAGGTCGCCGGTGTGCATCCAGCCCTCGTGGTCGATGCTCGCGGTGGTGGCCTCGGGGTTTTCCCAGTAGCCGAGCATGACACTGTAGCCACGGGTGCACAGCTCGCCGATCTGCCCGCGGGGTACCGTGAGCCCGTCGCTGTCCACCAGCTTGCTCTCCAGGCACGGCTGGGTACGCCCCACGGAGGTGACGCGCAGCTCCAGGTCGTCCTCGGCAGCGGTCTGCAGCGACACCGGGCTGGTCTCGGTCATGCCATAGGCGATCTGCACCTCGCTCATGTGCATCTCGTCGATCACCCGGCGCATCACCTCGATCGGGCAGGTAGCGCCGGCCATGATCCCGGTGCGCAGGCTCGACAGGTCGAATTCATGCCGCTGCGGGTGGTCCAGTTCGGCGATGAACATGGTCGGCACACCGTAGAGCGCGGTGGCGCGCTCCTCGGCAACGGCGCGCAGGGTGCTCAGCGGGTCGAAGGCATCTCCGGGGTAGATCATGGTCGAGCCATGGGTCAGGCAGCCCAGGTTGCCCATGACCATGCCGAAGCAGTGGTACAGCGGCACCGGGATCACCAGCCGGTCGTGCTCGGTCAGGCCCAGGCTCTCGCCGACCATGTAGCCGTTGTTGAGGATGTTGTGGTGGCTGAGGGTTGCCCCCTTGGGAAAACCCGTGGTGCCGGAGGTGTACTGGATATTGATGGGGTCGTGCCAGTGCAGGCCGGCCTGGCGCTCGGCCAGGGCCTGCACGGTCACCGCCTCGGCCATGCCTTGCAGGCCCGCCCAGGGCAGAAAGCCTGGGGGTGGTTGCTCGGCCAGGCTCACCACGCCGCGCAGGGCTGGCAGGCGCTGGCAGTTCAGGCTGCCGGGGGCGACGCTGGCCAGCTCCGGCACCAGGCCGAGGAGCATCGCGTGGTAGTCGCTGGTCTTGAACGCGTCGGCGCAGATCACCCAGTTGCAGCCGGACTGCTTGAGCGCGTATTCCAGCTCGCTGCTGCGATAGGCCGGGTTGATGTTGACCAGGATCACGCCGACCTTGGCGCTGGCGAACTGGGTGATGCACCACTGCGCGCAGTTGGGCGCCCAGATGCCCAGGCGATCGCCGCGCTGCAGCCCCAGGGCCAGCAGGGCCCGGGCGTGGCGCTCGACCTCCTCGGCCAGTTGCTGCCAGCTGTAGCGCAGGCCCTGGTGGCGCACCACCAGCGCTTCACGCGCGGCGAACCTGGCCGCGGTGGCGTCGAACGCCGCGCCGATGGTCATGGCGAGCAGGTCCTTGTCCTGACGCCCCTGGGTATAGCTCGGTTGATTCATGGTTGCCCCTTGTGATTGTTATGGGCCGGCGCAGGCGGTTGCCCGCCTGCGTTGAGTCAGCGGGTGAATACCTGTGCGGTACCGGTGGCCATGTCGCCGCCTGGCAGCTTGATGTTCGCCACCAGCTCCAGGCTGTCCGGGTCGTACACCGCCACGTCGTTGAAGGTGCCGGTCAGGTACAGCTTGCTGCCGGCCTTGTCGAAGCTGATGCAGTAGTACGAATGCGCCAGGTTCGCGGCCTTGATCAGCTTCTGCTGCTTGATGTCGTACTTGGCCAGGCGGTTGAGCACGCCGAACATCTGGTTGGGGTCCTTGGGCGAGCGCATGCCGGTGAAGTACACCTCGGTGACCGGGGCAAAGTCCTGAACCTGGGTCTTGCCGGTGGTCAGGTCGACGCTGACGTAGCCGTAGACGAAGTCGGCGGTGTCAGCGTCCTGTTTCTCGTCCTTGTACTTGGCGGCGGTGTAGAGCAACGAGAAATCACGCCGGGCGGTCTGGTGAGACCAGATGTAGAGCAGGTCCGGCGGGCTGTACAGCGGGCGCTTCCAGCTGCCGGTGGGCAAGGCCACGCTGTACTGGCCGGTCTTCACGTCCAGCTTGTAGATGTCGCGCCCGGCCATGTACAGGCTACCGTCGTCCGCGGCCTGCATGATCGAGATCTGCCTCGGCACCTCGAAGGTGCGCAGCGGCTGGGCGTTCAACCCGGCGTCGGTGGCGTACACCTGCAGGCGCGGCGCCTGCACCGCATAGTGGTCGTTGAGAATCTGCGTGGGGTTGGCCACGCTGTACAGTTCCTTGCCGTCCGGGCTGACGGCGAGCGACAGCATCGACTTGGCCTGCTCGCCCGGCTTGAACGCCAGGCGCGCATGGAACACCGTCTTGCAGGTGTCCAGCTCGATGCCGTAGATATCGCCGTAGTGGTTGTTGAGCACGTAGGCGACCTTCTTGTCCGGCGCCACCTGCGCCGCGCCCGGGCCGAAGGCGTCGGGCATCTGGCAGGTCTTGTACAGCGTGTCGCTGGCCACGTCGATCAGGTGCAGGTTGTTGGGGTAGTTGGTGGCCAGCAGGTATTCCTTGCCCGGCTTGAGCGCA
Organism: Pseudomonas sp. FBF18; assembly: GCF_024261405.1. Classification (NCBI taxonomy): domain Bacteria; kingdom Pseudomonadati; phylum Pseudomonadota; class Gammaproteobacteria; order Pseudomonadales; family Pseudomonadaceae; genus Pseudomonas; species Pseudomonas sp. FBF18. Next base: position 345,155 of record NZ_QKRS01000002.1, read on the forward strand.
GGCCCCGACGCGTTGGCGGGTACGTCGCTGGCGGCGAAGGCCAGGCCGACACCGGCAGCGGTGCAGATGGCAAACAGACCCAAGCTCGTCGCGGCCATGCGGCCGATGAACTGAAGCTTCATAGCGGTATCCTTTTTTATTCTTGTCGTCAGGTCACTTGTCGTTCGGAAACACGGTGGTGAGGTTGCGCCAGCCCTCGTCGGAGCTTTGCGCGTCCTTGTTCCAGTCGGGGAAGGTGCTCATCATGTCCGGCACCTGGGCCGGCCACCAGCACGGGTCGGAGCAGCCATAGAGGTCGGCCTCCATCGGCTGGCACAGCGACGCCACCCCCCCGAACACGTCCACCTCCCAGCCCGGGTCGGTGGTGGCGGTGCACCCGGCCACGCTGCTCATTGCCACCACTTCCTCAAGACGGTCTTCGGCAGCGGCCTGTTCCAGAATCAGTGCCTTGTTGTTCAGCGGCTTCAGATGTTTCATGTCAGTGCGCCTTCCGCGGGGTGATGTAACTGCTGATGAAGGCCGGGTTGGCGGCCATGATGCGGCTGTAGACCTCGATGCCGAAGTCCACCCAGTCGCGCATCAGTTCGCAGTAGTGGTAGGTGGGATGGGTAGGGTCGCCATAGCGGGCGTAGCTTTCGTGGTAGCAGCCGCCGGAACACAGGTTGCGAATGTGGCAGGTGTCGCAGCCGGTACCGCTGCGGTCCAGGCGCTGGGACAGGAAGTCGTTGAGCTCGGCTTGCTTGACCTCGCCGTGCACGTTGCCGAAGGTCGGCAGGCTGGAACCGGTGAAACGGTGGCACAGGTTGAGCTCGCCCTTGTGGTCGACCGCCAGCATTTTCAGCCCGGCCCCACAGGGCAGCGCCTTCTTGTGGCCTTCGTGGATGTCGGTGACCAGCTGGTGCAGGTTGGAAAAACCGATGTTGCGGTGCTCCAGCGCCGCCTCCAGGTAGCGCCGGCCCAGGGCCTTCATGTTGGCGAACACCTCCACCAGTTCGTCGCCGGTGAGGTTGAAGTCGGACATGTCGCCCGAGGTGACCGGCGCAAAGCCGACCTCGGCAAAGCCCAGCTCGTTGAACAGGTGGTTCCAGATGGTCTCCACGTCGGTGATGCCACGGGTCAGCGTCACCCGCGCGCCCACCGGGCGGCTGCGGTAGCGCGACAGCAGCAGGTCGACCTTGCGCCGCACCACGTCGTAGGTGCCCTGCCCGCCCACCGTGATGCGGTTGCGGTCGTGCACGGTCTTGGGCCCGTCGATGCTCACCGACAGCCCGAAGCGATGGGCATTGAGGTAGTCGACGATCTCTTCGGTGAGCAGCGTGGCGTTGGTGGTCATGATGAATTCCACCTGCTTGCCGGCCTCGGCAAAGCGACGCTCGCAGTAGTTGACCATGTGCTCGATCAGCGGGCGGTTGGACAACGGCTCGCCGCCGAAGAACACCACGCTGTAGCGCTCCTCGTCGGGCGACTCGCGCAGCAGCATCTCCACCGAGGCCTCGGCGGTGTCGGCGCCCATCTTCTTGCCGGCCGAGGGTTTGTCCAGGTCTTCCTTGTAGCAGTAGGTGCAACTGAGGTTGCAGCCGGTGTTGACGTTCAGCACCACGGTGTTGAGCGCTGTGCGCTCGACCCGACTGATGCCCAGCTCCGGGGTCAGCGGCGAGCCGTCGTTGACCACTTCCAGCGCGATCAGCTCGCGCAGGGTCTCGTTGACGTCCTGCCCGGCGAAGCGTCCGGCCAGACGCAGCACCAGGTCTTCGCTGGTGCAGCTCTGCACGCGCAGGGCGTCGATGATGCCGCCGGTAACGTCATCGGTGGCGAACAGCGAGCTGCTGGGGATGTGGAACAGCATGCGGTCGTCGTCCACCCGCACTTCGTGCAGGTTGCGTTCGACCAGATTCAATAATGCACCCATGGTGACCTCCGCAAATGTGACGATTCGTCGTGGCAAAGCCGGGCGAGACGCGCTCGCCCACCGCCTTCGCGGTCAGGGCAGCGGCGGGCTGTTCCAGCGCTGCACCGTGACGATCAGTTGCCCTTCGCCTTGCAGGCCACCCTCCTCCAGCTGGGCGATCACCTTCAGGTTGCCGACGTTGTTGGCCATCATCCTGCGCTGCGGGTTCGGCCCGGCGCCGGCAGGCAGGAACACCCCGTCGCGCTGCATGGTGCCGGCGAACTTCACGTCCTCGTCGTCCCTGGCCTGCTCGTTGAACGGCTCCACCGTCCATTTGGCCGGCAGGTAGCCGATGCGGTAAGGCTGGCCATCGGCGCCCTTGCCCCACGCCTCGGCCTCGAAGCGGCCCTGCACCTTGGGCGTGGTGCCGCCGTTCTCGCCGATGCGCGCCACCGAATACACCGGCACCACCTTGACCTCGGCGACCTCGGTGTACACCGCAAGGTCCACGCCCTTGAGCGCACCCAGGGCCACGTTGCGCAGCCCCGGCGCGGCATCGGCTGCCGCCTTGACCTTGACCCGCAGCAGCTGCGGGGTACTTTCCAGCACCTTGACCACCTCAACGCCTGCGCCCAGGTCCGGGGTGCCGGACAGGCCGCTGCCCACCAGGGTCAGCTCGGCCTCGTTGCCGGCGCGGATGAACGCCGGCTGTACCGCCAGCAGGCGGGGGTTGTCCTGCCTGGCCGCGCTGAAGTCCAGGCCGCGCTCGTCATGCTCGGTCTCGAACATGCGCCCTTTCATCTCGCCGTTCAGGGCCGCGAATACCTGATGCATGCGCACATCGCCGATCTTCAGGTTGCCGCGCCATTCGTAGCCGTTGTATACGATGGCCGAGCCGCTGCCATTGAACGGCGTGCCGTCGGCATACTGACCCTTGACCTCGATGTTGAAGGTGTCGCCGCTGTCGTGGGTCACGCTCATCACGCCGCGCACATCGCCCCTGGTCATCATGTGGCCGCTGAAGCTCCACTGCCCCGGCAGTGCATCGGCGCCCGGCTTGCTCTTCTGCCAGTCGCTCCAGGCCTGACTCTCAAGCGGGTAGTCCTTGGCCAGCTGGGGCGCCACTTCGTTGCGCGCCAGCCCCAGCCAGTCGCGGTCGCGGGACATCATCTGGTATTCCAGCGACGGCCAGCGCCCCAGGTGGAACTCCACCAGGCGTTCCCACTCCTGCAGCGGCCGACGCTGCAGCGCCACCCGCGCGCCGGAGTGACAGCGGGCACACATCTGGTTGAGGGGTTCGTCGAACTTCTCCACGGTGTTCAGGCGCCGCTCCATCGCGTAGCGCATGCCATCGGTCTCGCTGGGTGCCAGCCCCTGCCTGTCGGCCAGGTACTTGACCACCGAGCGACGGTCTTCATCGCTGATCTTCACGCCGTACATCAACTGCATGCGCGCAATGCTCATCAGCCAGCCTTCGGGGGTCTTGCGCTGGTGGCTGATGCGGCTCAGGGCGTCGTTGCCCTCGGGGGTATGGCAGGCCATGCACTTGGCATTGAGAATCGCCTTGCCATCTTCGGCCACGGCGGGGGGCAGAACAGCACAGGCCAGCATGGCCAGGGTGCCGGCACTCAGGTAATGCCAGAGTCGTGTTGTCTTCAAGGTCAGGCCTCCACGGTATTGTTTTTATAAATCGTCCGCGCCCGGCGAGGGGCTGTACTGCACATCTGACTCACACCAAGCAGAGTGCATGCCAACAAAATCAATTCCTTGTTTAACAAATAGTTAGTGGATACTCCTGATAAACAACATTGATTCAAGCGCTGCCCGGGCGTGCAATTTCGCGATGACTGTCTAACTCTGAGACAGCTGAGACCACTGCCTGGCCGGGTGAGCCTGGCCCGGCAGCACCAGCATACCCAGCACCATCGCCAGCAACCCCAGCCACACCAGCGACACGAACGGATAGCGCCGTACCACGATCACCCCCTGGATCGCGTCGCCACCGTCCAGCGTGCCGGCGGCCGTCATCAGGCGTGGCGAGGCCGGTACCCATACCTGCAGGTCCTGGGCCCAGCCGCGCACGATGAAGGGGTGCAGCACATAGCCCGGGTCGCCCACATGGCGTGCATAACGGTAGTCGAGGATTTCGCACAGCTGTCGCACCGGGCCCTGATAGGCCGGCGGCAATGCGCGCCGGTCCTGGAACAGCGCGTGCCCGGCGATGACCTGGTCGTCGCTGCGCAACTGCACCTGCGCCACCGCCTGGTAGCCCGAGAAGTTCTGCTGGCTGCTTACCGGCAGCACGCGCACCTGCAACTGATCGGCCACCCGGTGCCAAGCCTGCGGTGATGAAGCCGGGGCAATATTGATGGGCATGTAGGTATTGAGTGCCGTGGCCAGCAGGCCACCGGCCAGCGCCACCATCGCCCCACCGTGAATCAGCGCCAACGGCGCCGTATGACGCAGGGTGCCGAGCCGGCGGCTGCGCCACAGTACCCGCATGCCCCAGGCCAGGCACGCCAGCAGCAGGAACATTCCGGCCAGCAGGGCCGCATCCAGCCACGGCAGCACCTGCACGATGCGCTGGGACAGCACCCCTTCGCCGGTGTAGCGCGAGGTCAGCCAGGCACCGCGCCAGGCCGTCAGCGCCACCCACAGCGCCATGCCCAGGGTAATCAGGCCGGCATAGCGCGCCGGCAGGCTGCGCCGCAGGAACACCCACCCGCCGAGCAGCCCGAGCAAGCCGATGACGGGCATCAGCCACTTGCCCAGGGCATGGCCGTCCACGTCCCAGTGATCGAAGGCCCGGCGCAGACCGGCCAGCTCCTCGGCACTGGCCCACACGGCCAGGGTCTCGAAGAACGGCTTGAGCTCCGAGGCCTTCTCCAGCGCCAGCCACTGACCGACATGAGCGCCGAGCAGTTGGCCCACCGCCAGCAATGCGGCCACGGCGAACAGCCACATCGACAGGTCCAGCCCCCAGTCCGAAGCCGACCGGCGCACTGGGCGGGCCTGCGCCGCCGGCCGCCTGAACGCTCGCCAGGCAAACCACAGCATCAGGCCGAGGATGCCCCCCGCCAGCGCCAGGTGCCCCAGCCATGAAGTGGTACCGATATAGCGGTGTGAACTGGCCAGCACCTCGCTGCGCGTCACCGACATGGCGATGCAGGCCAGCGCGGCAGTCAGCAGGCTGAACAGCGGCAGCGCGCGCCAGTGGCGGCCCTGCGGCCGCCAGCGCCGTGCCCCGTGCAGTACCGCGCCGAGCATCGCCCACACCGCGAAGGCGGCTGTCTGCACCGGGTCCCAGTGCCATAGCTGGCCGAAGGTGAAGTCTTCGAGCGCCCACACCATGCCCATGCCGATGCCGGCGGTCAGTACCAGCCAGGCGCGCCTGCCGTAGGTACATGCCAGCGCACCGTAGGCGTCGCCGGTACGTGCCAGTGCATCCAGCGCAGCACCGGCCGGGGCGATGGCCCAGGCATAGGCGGCGATAATCAGCGGCGCGTGAAACGCCATCCAGATCGTCTGCAGGTGTGCGTTCATGCCCTGGCTCGCCTGGGCCGCCAGCCAGTCGGCCGGCGTTGCCGTGAACGGCCCCAACCCGGCGGCAGTGAGGGTGTACCAGGCCGCCACCAGCGCATTGGCGCGCCCGGCCCAGCCCGGCAGCGCGGCATTGCGCACGCCGATGCCCATGCACAGGGTTGCCAGCAGCAGCACGGTGCCTTCATCGCCGCCCCACAGGTTGGCGACCTTGAGGTAGGCCGGCAGCGTGGCGCTGCTGTACAGCCAGATGTAGCGCAGCTGGAAATGGTCGGCCAGCAGGTGCATCACCAGGCTCAGGCACGCCGCACACAGCCCCACCAGCGCCAGGCGCCAGAGTATCTGGCGCAGCCGGGCGCGCACGGCGCCCAGTACCACCAGCCCGGCAATCAGCACCAGCAGCAGGTTGCCCACCTGGGGCAGCCACCACAGCAGCGCGCAGCACAGCAGCAGCCCCAGGGCCGGTGGCCAGCACGTATCCCATCGCAGATCGCTCACGACGCCCACTCCTTCTTGTTGTTGTGCAAGCGGCCATACAAGTACTGCGCCAGGCCAGGTTTCACCTGCCAGAACAGCAGCTTGGCCGGTTTCAAGGCATCCTGGGAGTGCGTGCGTGTGTGCCGTTCTGAGACAGTCGATGGGCGGCTGAGACAGTACGGCCCGCCTCGATCTCGCCGGGCTGGGAGACAAATCGCCGACATTTCATCGGGTTGCACGCGTCGTGCAGGCATGGCGCAGTAGTTGCTTGGGCCGGTGCAGCTCGCTGCACACCTTCGATAACAACAAGAAAGGAGCACACCGATGATTCGAGCCGCCCGCACGCCCTTGGCGCTGACGCTTGCCCTCATGGCCTGCAGCGCCCAGGCCCACGAGCTGTACAACAACGAGGGCCGCGTGCTGAACGCCGACCTCGAGGCCCTGTTCGGCGTATTTCACAGTGACGAAAGCTACGCGGTGGGCGGCAACCGTCAGCCCGGCAGCAGTGCCTGGCGCGAGGGCTACATCAAGTATGGGCTGAGTGCGAGCCAGGCACTGGGCGCTGCGGGCACGGCCTACGGCGCGTTCAACCTGGTCAGCTCCGGTACCTGGGGCGACGGCGACGCCGCCGGCCTGACCCTGGGCAGCGAACGGCGCACCGGCGTCGAGGATGCCTACCTGGGCTGGCGCTCCGGCGACCTGTTCCCGGCGCTGGGCAAGGACGGCGTGGACGTTTCCGCCGGCCGCCAGACGCTGACCCTGGGCGACGGCTTTCTGATCCAGGGTGATCCGGTCAACCTTGGCAAGGTCGACCTGGGCGCGAACTTCAACCGCGGCGGCGCCTATTACCTGGCCGCGCGCAAGGCCTTCGACCGCACGGCCGTACTGCGCCTGGGCGGCAGCGAGGGCCTGCGCGGCGACCTGATGTGGCTGAAGTCGGACAACCATTACCAGGCCGATACCGAGCTTGCCATCGCCAACCTCGAACAGGTGGGCGAAGCCGGCACCCTGGGCATTTCATGGATTCGCGGCCTGGATGTCGACCGGCGCTATGCGTCGATCCTGGGCCTGCAGGAGCGCGATGGCATGGATACTGTCAGCCTGCGCGGGCGCGGCAGCCTGGGGGTCAAGGACCTGGAGGTGGCCGCCGAATACGTGACCCAGGACAAACGCAGCGGGCGCGAGAACGCCTGGTACCTGGAAGGCGCCTGGACCTTCTCCGAGGTGCCCTGGAGCCCGACCGCCACCTACCGCTACAGCCGCTTCTCGAATGCCTTCGACCCGCTGTTCTACGGGGCCAGCCGCGGCTACGGCACCTGGTTCCAGGGCGAGGTCGCGGCCAACTATGCCGGCCCGTTCAACAGCAACAGCCAGGTGCATCACGTGGGCCTCAAGGCCACGCCACGGGAGAACCTGACCCTTGGCGCGCTGTACTTCGACTTCGATACCCTGGACAAGGCGCGTGGCAACCTGGGTGGCCGCGAGCTGGACCTGTACGTGGAGTGGATGGTCAACGAGCACCTGCTGATCAGCCCGCTGCTGGGTTTCTACAAGCCTGATCGCAGTGCCGACAACGGCGGCCTGCAGCTGGGCAGCAGCGACACCAGCACCTACCTGCAACTGCTGGTGGGCACCTTTTTCTGAGGTGTCACACCGGGTACCCCTGCGCGGCCAGCCAGCCGCGCAGCCTGGCCTGTTCCGGCGCCGGCCTGCCGTGCAGCAGCCACTGCAATGGCTGACCGGCCTGAACCCCACGTACCAACGGGGCCAGCGGCACGCCGTCGAGGTGCCAGATACCCAGCGGCTGGTCGGGCCCCACCACCACCTCGGCCTGTTCGATGAAGCCGTGGCTCACCACCGGGCGCTGCTGCACCTGCCATTGGCGGAAGTCCCCGGCCAGGTGCAGTGGTTGCGCATCCGGCCACACCTGGCGCGGGCCCCAGAACGCTTGCCCGGCCTTGTCTGCCTCCTGGGCATAGAAATCCCGGCCGATGCGGGCGAAGCGCAGGAACAGCTGCTCGATACGTTCCTGATGAAAGCGCAGGGCCAGCGCCTGCTGCCCGGGGCGGCGCAGCAGGGTGTTGATCACTGCGGGCGCCTGCAGGGCCGAGGAAAGCGACTGGAAGATGCCGTTGCCCGACAGCGGGTCCACCGCCATGGCGGCGTCGCCGATGCGCAGCCAGTTGTGCCCCGCGCATGCGCCTGCCAGGATCGCCGTGCTGCTGCGCGCATGCACCGGCACCGCCTGCCCGGCCGCCGCGCCGAATACCTCGGCCACCAGTGCCGATTCGCCCCGACGCCGGACACAGTACTCAGGCAGGTGCGCCTTGCCCGGCAGACCGCCGGCGCTGCTGTCCAGGCTGATCTGCCAATAGCAGCGGCCATCGGCCAGGCGCGCCATCCAGGCCCAGCCGTCGGCCAGGCTCTGCACCGCCGACACCGGCTCGGCCGGCGCGCCCTGCCACACACTGAGCAGGCTGACGCTTTCGGGGCCGCGCAGGCGGCTCGCCGTCAACGGGGCCTGGCGCCCGCGTGCCTCCACCAGAAAATCGGCATGCAGCACCCGGCCATCGTTAAGCTGCACCTGGTGCGCGTGCGCCGTGCTGTGCAGTTTGCTCACCCGTGCTTCGATCAAGCCCACGCCGGCCCGGCGCAGGTCATCGCGCAGGGCGGCATCGAAGCGGCGGCGGTCCAGCAGGCATTCCTGGTTCAGCCATTGCTGCTGGCCGTTCCAGTGCACCTGGCGGCGCGCGGGCATGGCTGCCTGTTCCAGTGCGCTGCCAAGGCCGGCATGGCGCAGGCCGTCGAGCACCCGTTGGGACACGCCCTCCACCGCCTCGAACCGGCGCCAGTCACACACCAGCTCGACCGTGTAGCCCAGGCGCTGCAACCCCATGGCGCACGCCGCGCCTGCGGGCCCGGCGCCCAGTATCAGGATGCGCGGCTCAGCCATGCACGCCCCCACGGCGTTCTGCACCAATGAAGGCGGCCTGTTGGCGCAGATGCTCCAGTACCTGTTCGCGACCCGCGTTCGGCTGCGCCGTCAACAGTGCGCGCACCTGGCCGCACAGCGCCGCACTGGCCAGGCTCGCCCCCGCCACGCCGCTGGCCGGATCGACCGCAGCGCCGAAATCGGCCTGGGGCGTGTCGAGCCACGACCATTGGCCCAGCGCGCAGCGGGCATCGCCGGTTACCCGAATCACCCCCGGATAACGCGCCGGGTACACCGGCGCACCGCGCGCCGGGCTCGATGCGCACAGCAGCACCCCGGCCTCGACGGCCACGGCGCAGGCCGCACGCAGTACATTGCGGTCCTGCTGCAGGCCCAGGCTCAGGTTGACCAGCATCGCGCCCTGCTCCACCAGCCACAGCAGCGCCGCCGCCACCTGCAATGCCGAGGTCTGCCAGTGGCGGTCGAACACCTGCGCCACCAGCACCTCGCCGGCACCGCCCTGGGCCAGCAGGCAGTCGAGTACCCGGCTGCCATGCCCCAGGACATCGGCCTGCACCTGCCCCTCGCGCAACTCGCCGTGCTCCAGCCAGAAACGCCGGCCACCGGCGATAGGCCCGGCCTGATGCGCCGAGCACCCGCTGTCGATCACCCCGACACGCAGGCTAGTGCCCATGCCGCACGGGCTGCGGCTGTACACAGCGCAATTGCCCGTCCTCGAGGTGCAGGTGAAGGTCCGCGCCGTCCAGGGTGGACGGCCGATGGCTGATCAGGATGCGCGTGCGCCCGGCGAACAGCTGGTCGATGGCCGCGATCACCTCGCGCTCGGTGGCCTCGTCGACCGCCGAGGTGGCTTCGTCGAGCACCAGGATCGATGGCTGCTGCAACAGGGCGCGGGCAATCGCGATGCGTTGTTTCTGCCCACCGGACAACTGCTGCCCACGTTCACCCAGCGGCCCGTCCAGGCCCAGGGGCAGGCTGTGCACCAGGCTGTCCAGGCGCGCCAGGCCCACCACCTGTTCCAGTTCTGCACGGCTCGCGTCGGGCCGGCAGTAGGCCAGGTTCTGCGCCAGGGTGCCGCGAAACAGCACGATGTCCTGGCTGACCACCGCAATGCGCCGGCGCAGTGCCAGCAGATCGAGGTCGCGCAGGTCCTGGCCGTCGAGCAGGATGCGCCCCTGGTCCGGGTCGTAGAAGCGTTGCAGCAGGTCGATCAGGGTCGACTTGCCAACCCCCGAAGCGCCGCTGATGGCAACCTTGAGCCCGGCGCCGATGCACACCCGGGCATCCTGCAGCACCGCGCCACGACGCTGCTCATGGGCAAAGCACACTCCTTCAAGGCGCAGCTCGCCGCCGCCGTCACGCATCGGCTGCGGCGCGGCCGGCTGGGTCACGCTGACCGGCTCCTGCTGCAACACCATCACCCGGCCCAGGCTCACGGCCATGCGCTGGACCGCCACGTACAGGCCCAACAGGCTCTGCACCGGCCCCACCGCCATGCCCAGATAAGTGGAAAAGGCAATCAGCGCGCCCAGTTGCCAGGTGCCCTGGATCACCCAGTAGCCGCCCACCAGAAACGCCGCGGCGCGGCACAGCGAGGTCAGGGTGCCCGGCACCGCCTGGGTCAGGAACTCGGTCACCTGCACCTTGAGCAGTTGCCCCATGTAGCCCTGGCCCAGTCGCCCCAGGCGCCCGGCTTCGCGCTGCTGCTGGCCCGCAGCCTGGATGAACTTCATCGCCGGCAGGGTCTCGACCAGAAACGACGAGACATCGGCCGAGCGTTCGCGCAGCTGGCGCACCTCGCGCTCGACCTTGCGCCGCATCCAGCGCAGCCACAGCACCTCGATGGGAATCAGCACCGCCAGCAGCAGGGTCAGCTGCCACGACAGCATCAGCATCAGGCTCACCGCGCCCACCAGGCCGATCAGGCTGGAAACCGCCGAAAACAGCGAATCCACCGCAAAACGCTGGATTTCCGCGACGTCGCCATCGAGCCGCGAAAGGATGTCGCCCAGCCGCTTGCGCCCGTAGAAGCTGGGCGACAGCTGCTGCAGGTGGCCATACAGGTCGTCGCGCAGGGCGAACAGGATGCGCCCCGACAGGCGCGTGTGCAGGTAGCGGTTGACCCCCGACAGCACGGTGCTCGCCAGCCCCACGCCAACCATGATCGCCGCCATGTGCCACAGCACCTCGAAGTCCTTGGCCAGCAGGCCCTCGTCGATCAGGGTCTTGACCAGCCAGGGCTGGGCCAGCACCAGCAGCGAGGCGCCCAGCGACAACCCCAGCAGCACGCCGATCGCCCGCCCGTGGGGCCGCACGAAGCCGTACAGCCAGGCCAGCGCCCGGCGCATCAGCTGCGGGTCGTCGGTATTGACCAGGCGCAGCAGCACTCGGCCCAGGCGGTTCAACTGCGCAGCTGCTTGATCTTGCGGTACAGCGTGGCGCGGCTGATGCCCAGGGCATCGGCTGCCGCGGTGATGTTGCCGTGATGACGCGCCAGGGCGCCACGGATCAGCTCCTCCTCGTTTTCGCGGATGCTGCCCGGCTGCTGGGTGCTGCCCCTGAGGTCTTCAAGCAGGCAGTCGGTCAGGTGTTCCAGGCCCAGCAGTGGCTCGCCCGGCTCGCGCATGGCCACCGCCGAGCGCAGCACCATCTCCAGCTGGCGGATGTTACCGGGCCAGTCGTAGTTGTTCAGCAACGCGGCCAGCTCCTTGCTCAGGCGCACGCCGTGGGCGCCGAACTTGTGCAGCAGGCTGTCGATCAGGGCGCCCCGGTCGTCGCGCTCGCGCAGTGCCGGCAGGCGCAGGCTCACGCCGTTGATGCGGTAGTAGAGGTCTTCGCGAAACTGCTGCTCGAGCACGTGGCGCTTGAGGTCGCGGTGGGTGGCGCAGATCACCGCCACGTCGATGTCCTGCTCTTCGCCGGCGCCCAGCGGCGCCACCCGGCGCTCCTGCAGTACCCGCAGCAGGCGTGCCTGCAGGGCCAGCGGCATGTCACCCACCTCGTCGAGAAACAGGGTGCCACCGTGGGCCTGCATCAGGCGCCCGACCATGCCGCCACGGCGCGAGCCGGTGAAGGCCCCTTCGCGGTAGCCGAACAGTTCGGACTCGATCAGCCCCTCGGGTATGGCCGCACAGTTGACCGCCACGAACGGCTTGCCGGCACGCGGGCTGGCCTGGTGCAGGGCGCGCGCTACCACTTCCTTGCCGGTGCCGGTTTCGCCCAGCAGCAGCACCGGCAGTTCGTTCTTCAGGCCCTGCAGGGCCATGCGCAAGGTGCGCGCAAGGCTGCTGTCGCGCCCGGCCAGGGCCTCGAGGTCGACGCTCTTCTGCGCGGCCACCGGGGCAGCGGGTGCAGGTGTCGCGGCAATCACGGGCTGGCGCGGCAGGTGCTGGGAGCGGAAGTAGAACTCGCCCTTGGCGGTCTGCACGCTGCTGATGCCGCCCTGCCATACCCGGCTGATGAAGGCGCTGGAGCGTTCGCCGATCAGGTCGCTGCAGCTGCGCCCCACCAGGGCGGCGCGCGATACCTGCAGCAAGGCGCAGGCCTGGTCGTTGGCCGCGAGCACCTCGCCGTCCAGGCTCAGGGCAAGCAGGCCGTGCCAGGCGCTGCCCAGGTACTGGGGGCGGTTGTGGAAGGCCACCACCAGTTGCTCGGGGTAGCACAGGCCGAACATGCGGCTTTCGATGTTGCCGGCCGCCAGCAGCAGCGTCGAGAGGTTGTCCTGGGGCTGGGCCATGACGCCTTCGCGGGTCAGGTCGAGCACCCCGATGATCTCGCCGCGCGGGTCGCGCAGCGGTACCGAGGTGCAGGAGAACGGGCTCAGGCGGTCCAGGTAGTGTTCGCCGCAGTTGATCAGCGTGGGGCGCCCTTCCACCACGGCGGTGCCGATGGCATTGGTGCCGCGCACCGACTCGCTCCAGCAACTGCCCGGGTGCAGGTCGCGCAACCCGGTCTGGCGCAGTGGCTCGGTGTTGCCCTCGATGGCCAGCACGTTGGCCTGGGCGTCGCCGAGGATGATGATGCCGCCCTTGCCCTGGCGCGACACCAGGTACTCCAGCTCCGGCGTGGCGGCGTCGATCAGCAGCCGGTTGCTTTCCAGCAGGCGCTTGAGTTCACCGCGCTGCGGGGCGGCCAGCTCGTGCCGCTCGCCTTCGAGGCAACTCAGGCCATGGCCGAGGCTGCGCCGCCACGAGGCATCGATCTCGTCGCGCAACATGCCCAGCGGCAACTCCCCGTCATGGACCAGTTTCATGCGTGCCTGGCGTGACTCCTGCAAAGGGTCAGCGGCGTTTTTTATTAGAATGGTGCGTGCCATCGCTTACTCCAGCGCCCGTCGAACGTTGTGCACTTAAGGCAATGTAACTCAAGGGAGTGTGCTTGAGATTTGCAGGGCCGTCACCCGCAGGCGCCGACAACCTGATCGGCAGAGTGGCACAAGGTTACGTTTACGTAAAGGTGATGAATCGCGACGTGTCGTCCTCCTTTCAGGCGCGCCGATTGCGCGCCAGCAGCCACAGCAGGTACACCCCGCCCAGCAGGCCGGTGGTCAGGCCGATGGGCAGGTTGAGGTTGGCCACAAAACGCTGGCTGAGCAGGTCGGCGGCCAACAGCAGTACCGCCCCCATCAGCGCTGCGCTCACCAGCGGCACCTGCGCCGAGGTGGTCAGGCGCCGTGCCAGCTGCGGCGCGGCCAGGGCGATGAAACTGATCGGGCCGGCCGCCGCGGTGGCGATCGCGGTCAGGCCCACCGCCGCCATCACCATCAGCAAGCGGGTACGCTCCACCGCCACACCCAACTGGGCGGCGCTGTCGTCACCCAGTTCGAGGATGTTCAGGCGCCGTGCGTGGTACACCGCCACCGGCACCACCAGCAGCAGGCCCAGCGCCGCCGGCAGCACATGCGACCAGGTGCGGGTGTTGAGCGAGCCGGCCAGCCAGATCTGCGCCGACATGGCCTGGTCGAGGTTGCCCATCACCAGCAGCACGGTGTTGAGCCCCGAGAGCATCGCGCCCACGCCGATGCCCACCAGCACCAGGCGGTAGCCGCCGGTGGTGCGGCCCTTCATCGACAGCACGAACACCAGCGCAGCGGTGCCCACGCCGGCGATCACCGCCGCCAGCGACGCCCCCAGCGGGCCGGCATCGAACAGGATGATCTGCACGATCGCCCCGCTCGCCGCCCCGGTTGTGAAACCGATGATGTCGGGCGAGCCAAGCGCGTTGCGCGAGATGGACTGGAAGATCGAGCCGGCCATGCCCAATGCAGCGCCCACGCACAGCGCGGTGAGCACCCGGGGCAGGCGCACGCGCAGCACGATGCGCTCGGTGGTCGGGCTCGGCCCTGCCCCCAGCAGGCTGGCCAGCACCTGGCCCGGCGTCAACGGCAAGGTGCCGATGCCCAGCAGCAGCACCCCCAGCCCCAGGGCCAGCAGCACCAGCACGGCACACACCAGCACCCCCCGGGGCTGCCAGCGAAACGACAGGGCGGCCAGGCGGACGACCCGTGTAGCGGTAGTGTTCATAGCTTGCTCAACCGGAATGTGCGCACCAGCGCGATAAAGAACGGCCCGCCGATCAGCAGCGCGACGATACCCGCCGCCACTTCCGCCGGCGCCGCCACGACCCGGCCCAGCACATCGGCCCCCAGCAGCAGCACGCCGGCAAACAGTGCCGAGTACGGCAGGATCCAGCGGTAGTCCGGGCCCACCAGCAGGCGCGCCAGGTGCGGCGCCACCAGCCCCACAAAGCCGATCGGCCCGGCAGCGGCGGTGGCAGCGCCGGCCAGCAGCATCACTGCCAGGCAGGCCAGCAGCCAGGTGAGGCGCACGTTCACCCCCAGCGCCAGGCCCAGGTCCTTGCCCAGGGCCATGGCATTGAGGCTGCCGGCCAGCGCCAGCACCGTGACAGCGCCCGGCACCACGGCCATCGCCAGCACCCCCACCGCCTCGAAGCCGCTCTTTTCCAGCGAGCCCGATGCCCAGTGGCGAAACTGGTCGAACACCTGCGCCGGCGCATTGAGGATGATGATGCCGGTGACCGAGGCCAGCATCACCGACAGACCGGCGCCGGCCAGCACCAGGCGCACCGGGTTGGTGCCGGTCTCCTGGGCACGGCCCAGCATGAACACGGCCACCCCGGCCAGCCCGGCGCCGACGAAGGCGCACCACACGTAGCCGCTCATGCTGCTCAGGCCCAGCACGGCCACACCGACGATCACCCCTACCCCGGCCCCGGCGTTGATGCCCAGCAGTCCCGGTTCGGCCAGCGGATTGCGGGTGACCGCCTGCATGATCGCACCGGCCAGGCCCAGCGCCAGCCCGGCCAGTATCGCCACCAGCGTGCGTGGCACCCGCAGTTCGCGCACGATCAGGTGCTGGTCGTCGAGCCGGTCGTAGGCCGACAGCGCCTCGAACACCTGGGCCACGCCGATGCTGCGCGACCCCACCACCAGGCTCGCCAGCACCGCCACAACCAGCAACAGCAGCCCCAGCAGCAGGCCCTGACAACGTCTTGATCGCACCATGGCTCAGCGGTACGCCCGCGCCACGGCGTCGATCATCTCGCGCCCGGAGTAGTAGTCGATGCGAAACGAACTGGGGCCCAGTGCATATACCCGCTTGTGCACCACCGCCGGCAGGTTGGCCAGCACCGGGTCGGCGAGAAACGCCTGCACGTCGGCGTCGCTGCCGCCCAGCAGGAACACCGTGTCGCCGGTGATGGCCGCCGAGAGGTTTTCACGGGAGATGAAGTCCACGTCGGAGCTGCGCTTGACCTGCCCTTGCAACCCTTGCGGCAAGCCGGCCACCGCGAACCCGAGAGCTGCCAGCAGCTGCGCATGGGGGCTGTCCAGGCGCGCTACCGAATAGCTGCCACCCAGGTTGTAACCCACCACGCTGACCGCGCCGGCAGGTGGCGTGATGCGCGTTGCAACCTGCGCGGCGTAGGCGTCGAAGCGCTCGATGGCCGCCTCGGCCTGGGCCTGCAGGCCGCTGGCCTGCCCCAGTTGGCGCGCCAGCTCCTGCCAGCTGTGGTTGGCGTAGTTGACCACCACCGTGTCGATACCCTGGGCCTGCAGCTCGGCCTGGTGGGGCAGCACACTGTCGGCCCCGGTAGCCGACACCACCAGCAGGTCGGGTGCCTGCCCGACCACCGCTTCGAGGTCGAACACCAGGTTCTTGTACAGCACCTGCACGCCGCGCTGGTCGGCCACTTCGGCCCACTGGGTGAAGAAGCCCTTGGCATCGGAGATGCGGCTGGGCGTGGTCGCGGCACTGGCCACCAGCGGCGCGTCCATGGCCAGCAGGATGCCGGTCACGCTCGGCGAGGTGGACACGATGCGCTTGGGCGAGGCCTGCGCCGACGCCGTCGGCGCCTCGTCCGCAAGCTCGGCGGGCTGCCGGGCCAGCCACAGGGCGGCGCTGGCCACAGCGACGATGGCCAGCACGGCCACCACAGTCTTTTTCATCGTCTAGCCCTGCTCGTCAAGGTGGTGGGCGAAGGTCGAGCCGCTGTAGCCCTTGCGGAACAGGCCGGCCTGCACCAGGCGTGGCATCAACTGGTCGAGAAACAGGTTCAGCGACTCGACCGAGCCACCGGGCGCGGCAATGAAGCCGTCGATGGCGCCACTGGCAGCCCAGTCCGCGATCTGCTCGAAGGCATCGTCGACGGTGCCGACCACCTGCCAGTGCGCCGCCGAGATCACCTCGGGGCGCAGCAGCAGCTGGTCGATGCTCAGCGACTCGCGCTCGATCAGGCGGCGCAGCAGGCTGCTGTGGGTACGGCTGGAGGCGTCCGGCGCAACCACCGGCAGGTCGGCACGGGTCACCGGGCGGTCGAGGGGCCAGTCGGCCAGGTCCAGCCCGGTCATTTCCTTGATCGAGGCCAGCTTGCGCGCGCGGTTCATGCGCCCGTGGGTTTGCATGAACACCGCCCGGGCCTGCTCGCGGGTGTCGGCCAGGTACAGGCTCAGGCCCGGCAGCAGGCGGATCGCCTGCGCCGAGCGGCCGTGGCGTTCGGCGCGCCGGCCCAGGTCACGGCGCAGTTCAAGCGCCGCTTCCTTGTCGGGCGTGGGTGCGAACACCAGGTCGGCCACCGAGGCGGCGAAATCCCGCCCCGACTCCGAGGCACCGGCCTGGATCAGCGGAATGCGCGTGCCGGGGAAGGCTGGCAGGTTCAGCGGGCCCTTGACCTTGAGGTAGGTGCCCTCATGGTTGACCGGGCGCACCTGGGTGGTGTCGGCATAGCAGCCATTGGCACGGTCGATGGTCAGCGCCTCGAACGGGAAGCTGCCCCACAGCTGGTGCACCAGCTCGGTGAACTCGGCCGCCCGCGCATAGCGCTCGTCGGCGTCGGGCATCTGCTCAAGGCCGAAGTTCTCGTGCCCCTGCAAGGCGGTGACGATGTTCCAGCCCACGCGCCCGTTGCTGATCCAGTTCAGCGATTGCAGCTGGCGCGCCACCACATACGGCGGATAGAAGGTGGTCGACACCGTCGACACCAGGCCGATGTGCGAGGTCTGCTGGGCCACGGCTGCCAGCAGGATGGTGGGGTCGAGGCTGGTGAAGCCAGGGCCGCTTTCGAGCATTTCCACCGGCAGGCAACTGACGTCGGGGCGGAACACGAAGTCCAGGTGCGCCGCTTCGGCGCGCTGCGCCAGATCGATGGCGAAGGCGCTGGTGAACAGGCCCTCGACGTTGCTGTCGGCGCGCCGCCAGGCGTCGCCGCTGAGCCAGGTGGGGGCCAGTGAAAGGCCGATATGGAGTCGCTTGGGCGATGTCATCAAAGCTCCGGGTGCAGGTGATCGAGTACGGCGGCCCCAGGGCCGCCGTTGACAGTGGGTTGATTCAGAACGAGCCCTTGACGCCCACGCCGAACATGCGTGGCGTGGTCATGCTCGCCTCGGTGCCGCCGATGCCGCGGTTCTGCTGCAGGTAGGTGGCCGAGCGGTCGTCGAACACGTTCTTGACGTAGCCGTACAGTTCCACCGCCGGGGTGAACTGGTAGCTGGCGCGGGCATCGGTCAGGGTGTAGGAGTCGACCGAATACGACGAGTTGTTGGCCGTGTCGGAGTAGTAGCCGTCGATATGCCGCACCTGGGCCGACAGGTTGAGCTTGTCGGTCACGTCCCAGCTGGGCCCGAAGCTCAGGGTGTAGCCGGGCGACTTGGCAAACTCGTTGGCCTGGTAGCTGTCGTTGCTGGTGATGCGGTCGATGCGCGTGCGCAGGGTGCCGGCGCTGGCCTTGAGGGTCAGGCTGTCGAGCAGCTGGTAGTCGGCGCTCAGTTCCATGCCGTAGGCGTGGGCCTTCTCGGCATTGATGGTGTAGGACTGGCTGATCCCGGTGGAGATCACCACCGGAATGTTGTACTGCGAATCCTTCATGTCCATGTAGAACAGGTTGCCGCTCAGGCGCAGGCGGTCATCGAACAGGCTGGCGCGGGTGAACAGCTCGTAGTTCCACACCGACTCTTCCTTGAAGTACTGCCACTGGCGCGTCGACAGGTTGAGCGAGACACCGCCCGGGTTGTAGCCGCGGCTGACCATCGCGCCCACGGTCCAGTCCGGGGTCGCGGCGTAGGCCAGCGATACCTTGGGCAGCACGGCGGTGAAGGTCTTCTGGTAGTCCAGCGCAGTGGGCGCCAGCACCGAGTTGCCGTCGCGCTCGATACGGTCCTGCTGGAAGCGCAGGCCCGTGCTCAGGGTCCACAGGTCGCTCAGGCGGTAGTTCAGCTCGCCGAAGAGGCCGAGGTTTTCCTTGGTGTCGTCGAACGCCGACAGCCCGGCCAGGTTGAGGGTTTCGTCGGTCCTGGTGCGCGCCACGTAGAGGCCGGTGGCGCCGCTGAGCACGCTGTGCTGGTCACCGAACACCAGGCGGGTTTCGTTGGACAGGTTCTTCTGCTTGATGTCGGCGTCGCCCTGCCCCGGGATGCCGGTGTAGCGCTGCACGCTGGACAACGAATACTGCGCCTGGTTGATCAGCTTGAGGCCGTTGTCGAAGTCGTAGCTCACGTCCAGCACGCTGGTGTTGGTGCTCTGCTCCCAGCTGGGCATGGTCGTGGTGGTGTGATCGAGCTTGTGGTACGGCGCCGAGGCGGCTTCCTGGGTGGGGCGGTTGCTCTCGTTGTGCGAGAAGGTGAACTTGGCCTCCAGCCCCTGGATGTCGGTGGGCAGCCATAGCAGCTTGGCGCGGGTGGTGAGCGCGCTGAAGTCGTGGTCGGTCTTGCCCTTCTGGAAGTTGGGGTTGGTGTAGTCGATGAAGGTATCGCGCGCCGAGTAGTCCACTGCCAGGCGCCCGGCCAGGTCGGTACCCATCAGCGGCCCGGACAGCGCGATGGAGGTGCGCTTGGCGTTGTAGTTGCCGATCTCGGCCTGGTAGGCGGCCTCGGGGGTGAAGGTCGGGTCCTTGGTGTTGACGATGATCGCGCCGGCGATGGCGTTGGCGCCTTGCGAGGTGGTCTGCGGGCCGCGGAACACCTCGATGCTGTCCACGTCCCACACCGAGGTGGCGCCGAAGAACATCTCGTTGTAGTTCAGGTAGTGGCCGTCCAGGTTGATGGTGGCCCGTGGCACGGTGCCGCCCCAGAACTGGTTCTGCCCGTTGTTCGGGCCCTGGGTGTCCTGGCCGCGGATGATCGGCGCGCCTACCGAGTCGGTGTAGATCACGTTGGGCACGTCATTGAGCACTTCATGCACGCTGGCGTTGCCGGTGTTCTGGCGCTCGATGTCGCGGGCAGTCTTGACCGACACCGAGGAGGCGGTGTTCTTCAGGTCACGCTCGAGCTTTTCCCCGGTGATCATGATCGGTTCGAAGGTGACTGCGCCTTTGCCCGGGGCAGCAACGGCATCATCGGCCATCGCAGGCGCCATGCCGAGCACGGTCGCCAGGGTCAGCACGCTGAAACCGCAGGTGAGTTCAAGGGGTGAATAGGCCTTCAAGATACGCTCCAAATGATAATCATAATCGTTTGTGCGAAAGGTATCATGTGGCCACTTCATTCCTCAATAGAGAATTGATTCTGCAATGTGGTAAATCCAGGGGCCCGGCCAGCGCTCGGAAAAGTCGGTATCATGCGCACCGACGCCGCGCACAAGCGGCGCGCACTTGATGCCTGATGAGGACCAGCCGCCAGCCGGCGATGAGGAGAGGCCCGTTGAAAAAAACCATTCCAGCTGCGGATGACGCCCCGCACGCGCCGGGCGAAAAACGTTCGGGCACCATTCAGTCCGTCGCCATCGCCGCCCGCTTTCTCAACGTGCTGGCCAGCGCCGAGCACGAACTGGCCCTGGGGGAAGTGGCGCGGCGCACCCAGACCGGCGCGTCAACCGCGCACCGCTACCTGCAGAGTCTGGTCAAGGAGGGCCTGGCCAGGCAGGACCCGGCCAGCAGCCTGTACGACCTGGGCCCGGCGGCGCTGAGCATCGGTATCGGTGCGCTCAAGCGGGTGGATGCAGTGGAGGTCGCCGCCCAGCACATGAAGGCGCTGGCCCACCAGCATGCGGCCAGCGGCGGCGTGGCGATCTGGACCGACCGTGGCCCGACGCTGGTGCGCTGGTACCGCAGCGCGTTCTTCTCGATCAACCCGCTGGCCCTGGGCGACGTGCTGCCCATCGACAACACCGCCTGCGGGCTGGTGTTCCAGGCCTTCCTGCCCAAGGCCACCATCGATGCGGCGCGCAAGCTGCAACCGGCGCACTTTCGCGGCACGGCGCCGGCCAAGGCTGTGCTGGACGAGGTGCGCAGCAGCCGCTGGGCCGAGAAGACCAGCCACCTGCTGTCGAATGTCACCGGGCAGGCCGCGCCGGTGTTCGACGCCCAGGGCGAGATCGTGTGTGTGGTGACCACGGTGACCGACCTGGGTCAGCTCAAGACGCCCGAAGACCGCGATGCGCTGTTCCGGGCGGCCAGCCGGGTCAACCAGTCAACCGGCGGCCTGCCGTGGCAAGGCGCCTGACACCACCGCCCGCTCGCGCGACAAGGGCACCAGCAGCGGCGTGCCGCTGACCGGGTCGGCGATGATCATCGAGGCCACGCCGAACACCTCCTGCACCAGGGCCTCGGTGAAGATGCGCGCCGGGTCGCCCTGGGCGACGATGGCGCCGGCCTTCATGGCGATCAGGTGCGAGGCATAGCGGCACGCCTGGTTGAGGTCATGTAGCACCGCGACGATGGTGCGGCCCTGGCGATTGAGCTCGGCCAGCAGCTCCAGCAGTTCGATCTGGTGCGCGATATCGAGGTAGGTGGTGGGCTCGTCGAGCAGCAGTACCGGCGTCTGCTGCGCCAGCACCATGGCGATCCATACCCGCTGGCGCTGGCCGCCGGACAACTCCTGCAGCAGGCGCTCGGACAGCTCGCTGACCTGCGCCGCCTGCATGGCTGCGGTCACGGCCTGTTCGTCGGCCTGCGACCATTGGCGCAGGAACGACTGGTGCGGGTAGCGCCCGCGGG
This sequence comes from Pseudomonas sp. FBF18, assembly GCF_024261405.1. NCBI lineage: Bacteria > Pseudomonadati > Pseudomonadota > Gammaproteobacteria > Pseudomonadales > Pseudomonadaceae > Pseudomonas > Pseudomonas sp. FBF18. The sequence goes on from NZ_QKRS01000002.1 coordinate 366,457, forward strand.
CTACCAGGTCGGCCACGGTGATGCCGTCGGGCGCAACCGCGCTCTGGGGCAGCAGGCCGAGCCGCCGGGCCACGTCCTTGGCCGCGAGCGTGTGAATATCGACCTGATCGAGCAGCACCGTGCCGCTCGAAGGCACCAGCAGGCGCGACAAGGCCCGCAGCAAGGTGGATTTGCCACAGGCATTGGGGCCGACGATGACGGTAAAGGACCCTTCGGTGATAGCCACCGAAAGGTCCGTGGAGATCGTGCGCTGGTCGTAGCGAAGCGTCACGGCGTCAGCCTGCAGGCGATACGTCATGGAGAGGGTGTTCCAGTGAAGGGATTCGGCGCCAGTATTGCAGATGAGGAATTTATTCCGCAATCCGGAACGCCGGCGCCCTGCCCTCAGCCCGCCGCCATCAACGGCTGGCACTGCGCGTAGTGCCGCGCCAGGCCCTTGAGCGAATGCCCCAGGGTGATACGGGTGTGCCGGTCGTACTGGTGCAGCAGGTCCAGACGGCCCTGCTGCAACCTGGCCAGGATGGCGCGGGCAGCCAGGTCGGTGGCACCCAGGGCGTGGGTCAGCCCCTGGGACGACACCGGGTCGAAGGCGATGGCCGCCTCGCCCACCGCCAGCCAGTGCGCCGATGCACAGCGCTGCAGTGCACTGCAGCCGGCATCCAGCACCTGAACCTGCGCTGCGGCCAGTTCGTCGGCACCTGCATAGCGCTGCATCAGGCGCGTGCGCTGCAGTTGCTCGGCCAACTGCGGCGCGGTGCGCTGACCGTCACCGCCGGGAAAGAAGCGCACCAGGTGGCGCTGGCCGCTGGCGGTGGTGGCCCCGGACCACCAGCCCTGGGCATCCGCCTCGATCAGCAGCCACTCGGTGTCGGCCAGTTCCGAGCCACCTCGGGGCAGACGCGCCGCGACGGCCACCTGACGACTCAGGCGCTGGCGTCGTGCCCCGCCGAGCCGGGCGATGCAACTGGCCTTGCCGGTGGCATCCACCACGAAACGTGCCTGCCCGCGCCAGGGGTGTTCACCTCGCCGACCGCCCAGGGTAATGCTGTCGTCGGCAAAATCGGCATGGGTCACCCGCACGTCGTCTTCACGGGTGATCCCAAGCGCCGCCGCCCTTTCCCGCAGCCGGGCGTCGAACACCCGTCGTTCCAGGAACGCGCCATGGGCGGCGCGCTCGCAGAAGTAGTCGCGAAATACCGGCTCGCTGGTCAGCCAGATCGACTGCACGCCGCAGCAGCGTCGCGCCACGGTGCTGTCGTCGAGCAGGTCGGCGTGCCCCAGTGCGGCAAGTGCAGGCAACGCCTCGGGGGACAGGCACTCGCCGGGGCGCAGCGCAGCCTCGGGTTCACGCTCCACCAGCCCCACCTGCAACCCGGCCTGCGCCAGGCGGATGGCCAGCGCCGTGCCGGCCGGCCCGGCGCCCACCACCAGCACGTCGTGCACGGGGTTCAAATCTCGTCCCTGCGCAGCCGACGACGTGGCGGTACCTTCTGCCTGGGCGGCTCCAGTTCGGTCTCGCCCAGCAACGGTGGCGGCGAATCCAGGGCCTCGATCACCGCCAGCAGGTCGAGCTTGGCATTGGAGCCGGTGACCCGCTCGGGCCGCCCGCTTTCGATCCAGGCCCGCGCCGGCAACCCCAGTGCGGTCGCCTCGGGGGTGGCGTCATGGGCCAGCAGAATGCCCAACTCCCACCAGTGGCTCACCATCAGGTTGATGCGCGTGAAGTAACTGCCCTTCAGGTCGCGCAGCCAGTCCTCGCGGTAGGAAAAATGCTTGAGCTGCTGCGCCGGCGTGGTACGTCTTGCGCCCACACGCTCCCACGCCTCGCTGCTCAGTACCTGGTTGGGCACGCGGGCCCCCCAGTAGCTGGGGAACGACAGGTAGGTACTGGGCTCGTACTCGGCATCCGACAGGCACGAGGCCTCGTCGGTCTGCCACGGCACGCCCAGCGCGCGGGTCAGCGAACCCGGGCCCACGCCGTCCAGCGGGCCCTGGGGTGCCAGGCACACCTGTGGCGTGAGTTCGTCACCGAAATCCTGGCGCACCGCCTGCCCCTGGGGCAGTACCGCCAGGCGATAAGGGCTGCGCCACACGCTGGGCACACGCATGAACCAGGTCAGTTCGATGCCCGGGTGGAACGGGCCGCCCAGGCATTCATGCAGGCCGGCGCGGTCCAGCGCCTGGGCCTGGGCGCGCGGTTCGAGCGTGTCGAAGTCTGCCGGCACCGGCGCGCCCTGCCAGTCGGCGACGAATTCGCCTTGCACCCACTGGCTCAAGGCCTGGTACATCAGCGGGGTGACCGCGAGCCCGACCGCGGATGGCGGCTGGGGGTCGAGGTCGTAGTCGCCGTAATAGTCGCCGTACAGGGGCAACAGCGCCGGGGCGAACTCGGCGGTGCTGGCGGGGTCGCGAAACAGCGCGAAGACCTTGCGCCGAAAGTCCGCACTGGCCTCACCGGGGTCGGCCAGCCGGGCCACCACGTCGGGGTTCTGGGTATCGAGTGGCGAACCGTGGCCGCTGAGCATGAACAGGCCCTGGTTGGTCCACTGCATGTGGGTCATGCGCTCGAAGATCGGCCAGATATCGCGGGTGAACGAACAGCCCGGCTCGGCCGGCAGCTGACCCTGGCGCACGAACAGGTCGCGCACCACCTCTTCCATGGTGACCACGCCGAACAGCCCTGGCGCGTAGTTGGGGGGCGTCACCACCAGGTAGCCGGGCTCGGCATCCAGGCTCTGGCCATTGTTGAACGTCACCCGTGCGTACACCGGACCGTCCGACACGTCGTCGTGCCAGTCGTCGTTGTTGGCGAAGGTTGTCGGTGGGGTCTTGTCCACCCGCGGTGCGCTGTGGCCGTGCCCGCCGAGAGCGATCAGGCGCCCGGCCTCGTCGGTGCGCAGTTCGCCCAGGTACACGGGTTTGCCGTGGAAGGTGCCGGTGTCGAAATGGAAGGGCTTGCCTTGCTGGCGGCGGCCGCTGATGGTCCTGGGGCCGGGGCGGATGTCCAGGGCCTGGCGCTGCGTGCCGGTCACGTGCGGGTTGCGCCGTTTTTCGGCGATGGCGTACTGGCCGGGCAGGTCCATGGCGTTTTCGAAGGCGTACCAGCCGGCCTTGAGGTTGGCGACTTCCACGGTCCATTCGATCTGCACGCCGTCGTCCAGGCTCAGCTCCTGTACGGTGCCATCGTGCAGTTCGGCATAGAGGCGAAAGCGCACGGCCTGGCGCCGCACCTGGCCCCTGGCATCGCGAAATTGCCCGTCGGCGCTGCTGGCCAGTGCCCCTGGCACCTGCGCGGCGAGTACGTACTCCTCATCGCCATCGGCGTTGCCGACACGGGCAACGCCGAGCCCTGGGTGCACACGAATGGATTTGATCGATGCCGGGCTGATCATGGCCGTCTAGCCTCCTTGCCAGTGGGGTCTGCGCGAATGCGCAATTTCGCGCTCAACGCTAGATGGCGAATGGAGGGGTGTCAAATGGCCATGTCAGCCAGCAATCCGAAGCTCAATTTGCGCCGTTGAGTCAGCCGTTGCGAGAGGCCGCGTTGTTGTTGATCGCCTTGGGCCCCGCCACGCCCCACACGATCAGGCCGACCAGCGGCACGAATACCACCAGCACGATCCACAACATCTTGCGGTCGGCCTTGCTCTTGCTGCCGATGATGCTCTTGATGGCCCACAGTTCCACCAGGGCCAGGATTACCGCCAATGTGATCCAGATATAACCGTTGTTTTGCATGCGTCATCTCCCGAATGGTATTGCGTTAGGTCAGGCGACGCCGCGATGGTTCAGTGAATCTGCGCCCAAAGGCGCCAGGCAGACACCTCACTGCACCGGCAGAAAGTTCATCAGCAACAGGCTCTGCGCATAGTTCAGGCCGATGCGCCGGTAGCGCTCGTCGAGCATCTGGGTCAGCAGGTCCAGGCGCGCGACGATCTTGCCGAACTCCACGGCAAAGCTCAGGTTGCTGCCCGCCTCGGAGATTTCGTTGGAGAACAGCAACAGCACGCCATTGGCATCCTGGCGCTGGCTCAGCAGCCAGGTGGCCTTCTCGATGTTGCGCGCTGCGTTGCTGACGAACTGCGGGTCGATGGTGTCGGTGATGAAGAATTCGGTACGCCCGCCATGGGCGGTCACCAGCATGCTGCCGATGGCGTAGATGAACGCGCCAACGCGGTCGCCCCTGAACTCCGGGCTCAGGGCATAGCTCAGTGCCGCCAGGTCGCGGCGCTCGCCCAGCTGCGGCAAGGCCTGGCGCTGCTCGATGGCCTGGCGGATCTGCCGCTCGGCACTGGCAGCATCGAGAAAGCCCGATTCGCGCCACTGGTTGGGGTTGCGCAGGTACAGCTTGCTCATCAACAGGTACAGGCTCTGCAGGTTGTCCTGCATCGACAGCGTGGCCATGCGATCGACGCTGGTCTGGAACAGTTCCTGGGGCCGGCCGTTGCCCAGCTGGGTGGCGATATCGCGCCCCTGCTGCTGGGTACAGCCAGCGGCGCAGGCCATCAGCGTGCCCGCCAGCAACAGCCGGCGCAGCACGCGCTGGGGTGGAACGCAAAGCGGATAAACCATCGGCACCGGGGTCTGAATTCACGGGCCGCGTCGGGGATCGACGCGGCCTGGCGATGAATAGAGCCGAAAAAACGCAAAAAGTGCGATAACCGCCAGACCGCAGTGGCGCCACGCCGCACTATTGGAGCACCGCGCCCCGCTCCTCCAGCAGTTTCACGAACATCGCCAGGCTGCGCGATACCGTGCCGCTGCGCCATACCAGCCAGGTGCGCAGGTAGCGAAAACGTTGCGACATCGGCCACACGCTGACCGTGGCGCACCCCGGCATGCTCTCGAGCATGCTGCGTGGCATCAGCGCCAGCCCCGCCCCTGCGCTCACGCAGGCGAGCATGCCGTGGTAGCTCTCCAGTTCGAAGATCTTGCCCGGCACGGCGGCATCCTGGGTGAACCAGCGCTCGAAATGATGGCGGTACGAACAGTTGGCCCGGAACGCATAGATGCTCTGCCCGTTGACGTCCTGGCCACGGTGAATCGGCGCATGGTTGAGCGGCGCGATGATGACCATCTCCTCCTCGAACACCGGCACGCCCTCCAGCGAGGGGTGCAGCACCGGGCCGTCGACGAAGGCCGCCGCCAGGCGTCCCGACAGCACGCCCTCGATCATGGTGCCCGACGGCCCGGTGGAGAGGTCCAGCTCGACCTTGGCGTACTGCTGGTTGTAGGCCGCCAGCAACGCGGGGATGCGCACCGCTGCGGTACTTTCCAGCGAGCCCAGCGAGAACGCCCCCTGGGGTTCCTCCCCCGCCACGGTCAGTCGGGCCTCCTGCACCAAGGCCAGGATGCGCTTGGCGTACTCCAGGAAGGTCCAGCCGGCCGGCGAGAGGCGCAGGCGCAGCTTTTCACGAATGAACAGCTCCACCCCCAGGTCGGCTTCCAGCTGCTTGATCCGCGTGGTCAGGTTCGACGGCACACGGTGGATGTGCTGGGCGGCTGCGCTGATGCTGCCGTGCTCGGCCACGGCGGTGAAGATCTCAAGCTGTACCAGGTCCAAAAACATTCTCCAAACGTGAAAGAAACCGTTTTTATTATTCAGTTTTCGAAAGATTAGCACGGCATTACGCTGGGCCCCTGTTTCCCTTCTGACAGGAACGCCCGCCATGACCGACATAACCAGCCACACCCATGCCCTCTCGATCAACCCGGCCACCGGTGAACGCATCGGCCACTACGCCTATGAAACCGACGCACTGATGGACGCCGCCTTGGGCCGCGCCGCTGCCGGGTTTGCCGGCTGGCGGCGTACCCCGCTGGCCACCCGCTCGGCCCTGCTGGTGAAACTGGCCGGTGTGCTGCGCGACAACGCCCAGGCCATGGCGCGGATGATTACCCTGGAAATGGGCAAGCCTGCGGCCCAGGCCCGCGGCGAAGTGGAAAAGTGCGCCCAGCTGTGCGAGTGGTACGCCGAGAACGGGCCGGCCATGCTGGCCCCCGAGCCAACCCAGGTACCCGACGCCAAGGCCCACATCGAATACCGCCCACTGGGCCCGATCCTGGCGGTGATGCCGTGGAACTTCCCGCTGTGGCAAGTGCTGCGCGGTGCGGTACCCGCGCTGATCGCCGGCAACACCTACGTGCTCAAGCACGCGCCCAATGTGATGGGCTCGGCCTACCTGCTGCGCGATGCGTTCCAGCAGGCCGAATTCCCCGAAGGTGTGTTCGAGGTGCTCAACGTGACGCCTGAGGGCGTATCCAGGGCCATCGTCGACCCGCGCATCGTCGCCGTGACCCTTACCGGCAGCGTGCGTGCCGGTGCCGCCATCGGTGCCCAGGCCGGTGCCGCGCTGAAAAAATGCGTACTGGAACTGGGCGGCTCCGACCCGTTCATCGTGTTGAACGATGCCGACCTGGATGCCGCCGTACAGGCTGCCGTGATCGGCCGCTACCAGAACACCGGCCAGGTGTGCGCGGCAGCCAAGCGGCTGATCGTCGAAGCCGGCGTGGTCGAGGCATTCACCCGCAAGTTCGTCGAGAAAACCCGCGCGCTGGTGATGGGCGACCCGTTGCTGGCCGACACCTACCTGGGGCCGATGGCGCGTCATGACCTGCGCGACGAGCTCGACCAGCAGGTCCAGGCCACCCTGGCCGAAGGCGCCACGCTGCTGCTGGGCGGGCACAAGGTCGAAGGCCCGGGCAACTACTACGCGCCCACGGTACTGGCCGACGTCACCGACCAGATGACCTCGTTCCGCCAGGAGCTGTTCGGCCCGGTGGCCTCGATCATCACTGCCCGGGATGCGCGCCACGCCCTGCAGCTGGCCAACGACAGCGAATTCGGCCTGACCTCGACCGTGTACACCCGGGATGCGGCACTGGCCCGACAACTGGCCGACGAACTGGAGTGCGGCGGCGTGTTCATCAACGGCTACAGCGCCAGTGATCCGCGCGTGACCTTCGGTGGGGTGAAGAAGAGCGGCTTTGGCCGCGAACTCTCGCACTTCGGCGTTCGCGAGTTCTGCAACGCGCAGACCGTATGGTTCGATCGCCACTAAAGTACGAAGCACCTTCCTATAAAGCGCAGGATAAAAAAATAGGCTTATCCTGCGTTTAATAGATACCCATGGCAGCGCTTATCCATTAGCCTCAACTCACTCTCAAACACAGCAGGCACCTTGCCACTATAAAAATCAGCACCTTTCATCTATTTTGCGCCCGCTTGCAACTGCCAAACATAACTCGAAATAACAGTCTTGATTGGAGCGTTCGAATGTCGAAAAAACTCTTCACCCTCACCGTGCTCGGTGGCCTGATGCTGGCCAACAGTGCCTTTGCCGACAAGCTCACGGTGATCTCCTATGGTGGCGCGAGCAAGGCCGCGCAGGTCACCGCGTTCTACAAGCCCTACGAAGAAAAGACCAAGACCCAGGTGATCGCTGGCGAGTGGAACGGTGAAATCTCCAAGCTCATCGCCATGAACGACACCAAGACCGTGACCTGGGACGTGCTCGATACCGAAGACACCGACCGTGCCCGTGGCTGTGAAGAAGGTCTGTTCGAAAAACTCGACTACGAACGCCTCGGCACGCCGGGCGACTGGATCGAAGGCACCAAGAGTGACGACGGCTGTGGCGTCGGTATCTTCGTGTGGTCCAACGTGCTGGCCTACAACGCCGACAAACTGAAAGTCGCCCCTACCGGCTGGGCCGACTTCTGGGACGTGAAGAAATTCCCGGGCAAGCGCAGCCTGCGCAAATCTGCCCGTGGCTCGCTGGAATTCGCCCTGATGGCCGACGGCGTGCCGCCTGCCGAAGTCTACAAGCTGCTCAGCACCAAAGAAGGTGTGGACCGCGCCTTCAAGAAACTGGACGAGATCAAGCCGTACATCCAGTGGTGGGAAGCCGGTGCACAGCCGCCGCAGTACCTGGTGGCTGGCGATGTGGTGATGGCGTCCTCGTACAACGGCCGCATCCACGCTGCACAGCAGAGCGGCAGCAACCTGAAGATCGTCTGGAACCAGAACCTGTACCAGTTCGACGAGTGGGCCATCCCGCGCGGCACCAAGAACCTGGACAAGGCCTACGACTTCATCAAGTTCGCCATGCAGCCTGAGCAGCAGAAGCTCTACACCGAGCAGATGGCCTACGGCCCGTCCAACACCAAGGCCGCCGAAATGCTCGACAAGTCGCTGGCTGACGACCTGCCCACCGCGGCAGAGAACCAGAAGAATGCACTGCGGGTAAACGTCGAGTTCTGGCTCGAGAACGCAGAAACGCTTGAACAGAAGTTCAACGCCTGGGCTAGCAAGTCCTGATTTCCCCTCCCTGTGCGCCTCATGGATGATCAGCGCACAGGTTCTATTCTCCTGTCCAGGGCCCTCCCCGCAGCCATGTCCAGTCCGCTAGACTGCGATCCTCTATCGTGTCTGGATCGTGGATTGCACATGAAACTCGCCACAGCCCTGGAACAGACCTCCCTCAGCCAGGCCACCGTGGTCGCGGGCAGGCAATGCCTGGACCGCGACCTGGCGTGGGTGCATATCGTCGATCACCCCGACATCTTCAACTGGCTGAAAAAGGGCGACCTGCTGCTGACCACCGGCTACAACTGGCCGCAAGACCCGCAAAAATGCCGCGACATGGTTCGCCGGCTGGCCGAGCTGGGCCTGGCCGGGGTCGTGATGGCAGTCCCGCACTTTCACGAACACTTCCCCCAGGCGGCCATCGAAGAGGCCGACCGCTGCTGTTTCCCTTTGCTGGAACTGCCCTGGGAAGTCGCCTTCAGCGACATCACCCAGCAGGTTCTCGAACAGATCATCAACTTCCAGACCCGCATCATCCGTCGCTCCGACCTTATCCACCGCATGCTCACCCGCGCTGCCATCGAGGCCGACAACCTGCAGAGCCTGGCCAGCGCCCTCACCAGCGCCCTGGAACTGCCGGCGCTGATCGTGGCCAGCTCCGGCAGTGTGCTGGGGGCCAGCGAGCCGGCCAATGACGCCGTGGAGCTTGCCGTGATTCGCCACCTGAACGAACAGGCCAACCTGCTGCAGGGGGTCGAGCCGCAAGTGCTGGAGCTGGACGCCGATGCCGGCGCGTTTCGCCTGGGCTGCCCCATCCGCCTGCAGGGCGAGCGGGTCGGGGTGGTCTGGCTCAAGGGCCAGCGGGACAGCTTCGAGGAGCTGCACTGCCGCGCAGTGGAACATGCTGCGCTGATCGCCGCCCTGCAGCTGTCCCATCAACGCGAATTGCTGGACCAGGAAAACCGCCTGGGCCATGCCCTGGTGGCAGGGCTGCTGGAAGGCAAGTTCCCCGAAACGCCACGCGCCATCGAACGTGCGCTGGTGTCCGGCTGGTGTCATACCCGCGACTACCGCGTGTGCCTGGTGTTGCTGGACGAGCCGATTCCCCTCAGCCGCGAGGGCTTCCAGCGGCGCAAGGAGCAGGCCGAGCGCATCACCGAGATCATGCAGGGGTTGGGAATCGCGCCCCTGCTGTCGGTGTCGTTGAACCAGATCAGCCTGATCGTGCCGGCCGATGTGATGCCCGAGTCGATCTGGAAGCATATTCGACTGGACGGCGGCGCCATGGCCGCCAGCCGCGTGCACCGGGGCGTGGCAGGCATGGCCCAGGGCGCCGGGGATGTGGCCACCCTGCTGCCGCTGCTGCGCCCGGGCAAGCTGCATGGGTTTGACGAAGTGCTGTTTCCGCGGGCGCTGATGGGCGACGACGATGCACGGCGCATGCTGCTGGAGCGCCTGGTGACCCCGCTGACCCGGCACAAGAACGGCGCCATGCTCATGGAAACCCTGTGCACCCTTGCCAGCGAAGGCTTTCAGCTGGCCAGCAGCGCCCGCTGCCTGGACATCCACATCAGCACATTACGCTACCGCGTGGAGCGCATCGAAGAGCTGCTGCAGCTGTCGATGGAGAACCCGCAGGCGCGCTTTCAGCTGCAGGTGGCGACCGAGATGTACCGCCTGCAGAACGACGCCTGACAAACAATCTGCTGCCTGTACCGCCCGGTGGCGGGCCAGGCCCGCTCCAGCAGGCCGTCAGTGGCCTTGCGGGAGCGGGCTTGACCGGCGCTGGAGACACCTCGACCACCCCCGCAGCATAGTGTGCTGCCAACCTCCTCAATACGGCATTTATGCCTGGCCCGAGCGGCCATCTCGGCATCGGTCACTGCGTGCCTGTTCTTACAATCGTGCCATTCACCGGACCCGTAGAAGGCACCCTCTCCATGTTGAAAAGCACACTGCGTGACCCCTCGCTGCTTGTCGAACGCGCTTACGTCAATGGCAGCTGGATCGATGCCGACAACGGCGAAACGATTGCCGTGATCAACCCCGCCGACGGCAGCGAAATCGCCCGGGTCCCAGCCCTCGGCGCCGCCGAGACGCGACGCGCCATCGAGGCCGCCCAGGCCCGTTTCGAAAGCTGGCGCGAAGTCCCCGCCGCCACCCGCGCACGTCACCTGGAAGCCTGGTACAGCCTGATCCTGGAAAACCAGGAAGACCTGGCGCTGATCATGACCGCCGAACAAGGCAAGCCCCTGAGCGAGTCGCGCGGCGAAATCGGCTACGGCGCCAGCTTCGTCAAATGGTTTGCCGAAGAGGCCCGTCGCATCTACGGCGACACCATCCCCGCGCCCACCAACGACCGCCGCATCCTGGTGCTCAAGCAGCCGATCGGCGTGGTGGCGGCCATCACCCCGTGGAACTTCCCCAACGCGATGATCACGCGCAAATGCGCGCCGGCCCTGGCCGCCGGCTGCACCGTGCTGGTCAAGCCGTCCGAGATGACCCCGCTGTCGGCCCTGGCCCTGGCGGTACTGGCAGATCGTGCCGGCATCCCGGCCGGGGTGTTCAACGTGCTCACCGGCCTGCCTGCCGGCATCGGCAGCGAAGTGACCGCCAACCAGGCCGTGCGCAAGTTGTCGTTCACCGGCTCCACGCGCATCGGCAAGCTGCTGATGAGCCAGTGCGCCGACACCCTCAAGCGCCTGAGCCTGGAGCTGGGTGGCAACGCGCCGTTCATCGTGTTCGACGACGCCGACCTCGACCTGGCGATTGCCGGGGTGATGCTGAGCAAGTTCCGCAACGCCGGGCAGACCTGCGTGTGCGCCAACCGCATTCTGGTGCAGGACGGCATCTACGACCGCTTCGCCGAGCGCCTGCGGGCTGCAGTGGCCGAGCTGAAGGTGGGTGACGGCCTGGGCGAGAACGTGACCATCGGCCCGCTGATCAACGCCGCCGCCGTCGCCAAAGTAGCCAGCCACATCGGCGATGCGGTGGAAAAAGGCGCCAGCATCTCGATTGGCGGCATGCCTGACGACACCGGCCTGTTCGTGCAGCCGACCGTGCTGCTGGACGCCACCACCGACATGCTGCTGGCCACCGAAGAGACCTTCGGCCCGGTTGCCCCGCTGTTCCGTTTCAAGGACGAAGCCGAGGCCCTGGCCATCGCCAACGCTACCCCGTTCGGCCTGGGCGCCTACTACTTCACCCAGGACATGCGCCGCGCCTGGCGTGTGGGCGAGCGCCTGGAGTTCGGCATGGTCGGCCTGAACACCGGGATCATCTCCATGGAAGTGGCCCCGTTCGGCGGCATGAAACAGTCCGGTACCGGCCGTGAAGGCTCCAAGTACGGCCTGGACGAGTTCCTCGAAATCAAGGCCTGGCACATGGGCGGCCTCGACTGAATATCTGCGTTCCCGAACCCCTGACACCATCGTTAGTTAATGGAGCTGCACCATGAATTCTGCACTGACTGAAAATCAACGCCTGCTGGCCCTGCGCGAGCAGCACGTACCCCGCGGCATCGCCACCGCCCACCCGATCGTGGTCAGCCACGCCCAGGGTTCGGAGCTGTGGGACGTGGACGGCAAGCGCTACCTGGACTTCGTCGGCGGCATCGGCGTGCTCAACGTCGGCCACAACCACCCGCGTGTGGTCGAGGCCGTGCGCCGCCAGGTGGGCGAGATCTCCCATGCCAGCTTCCAGGTGGTGGCCTATGCGTCGTACATCGACGTGGCAGCGCGCCTGAACGCCATGGTCGGTGGCGGCGAAGCCTACAAGAGCGTGCTGTTCACCTCCGGCGCCGAAGCGGTGGAGAACGCCATCAAGATCGCCCGTGGCTACACCAACCGCCCGGCGGTGATCTCGTTCCGCGGCGGCTTCCACGGGCGCACCCTGCTGGGCGTCACCCTGACCGGCATGAGCCAGCCGTACAAGCAGAACTTCGGCCCGTTCCCGGCCGAGATCTATCACGCCACCTACCCCAACGAATACCGCGGCGTGAGCAGTGACGACGCCCTGGCCGAACTCGACCACCTGTTCGCCACCGACGTGGCCCCCGACCGCGTGGCGGCCATCCTGATCGAGCCGGTGCAAGGCGATGGCGGCTTCCTGCGTGCCCCCGATGCCTTCCTGCGTGCCCTGCGCGAACGCTGCACGCGCCACGGCATCGTGCTGATCCTGGACGAGATCCAGGCAGGCTTCGGGCGTACCGGCAAGCCGTTCGGCTTCCAGCACTCGGGCATCCAGCCTGACCTGGTGACCGTGGCCAAGAGCCTGGCCGGCGGCATGCCGCTGTCGGGTGTGGTGGGGCGTGCCGAGATCATGGACGCGCCGACCCCGGGCGGCCTGGGCGGCACCTACGGCGGCAACGCCGTGGCCTGCGCGGCTGCACTGGCGGTGATGGACCTGTTCGAGGAAGAAGACCTGCTGGCCCAGGGCGAGCAGCGTGCAGTGCAACTGCGTGAAGGCCTGCTGGCCCTGCAGAACCGCTACCCGTGCATCGGCGACGTGCGTGGCCTGGGCTTCATGCAGGCCATCGAGATCGTGGCCGACGACGCCGCGCAGACCCCGGACGCGAACCTGGCCCAGGCCATCATCGACCAGGCCCGTGAAGCCGGCCTGCTGGTGATCAAGTGCGGCGTGTACCGCAACGTGGTGCGCTTCCTGGCACCGCTGGTGACCACCGAGGCGCAGATTTCCGAAGCGCTGCGCATGCTCGACCAGGCGTTGACCCGCGCTACGGCGTAATCCGCCCCCTCTGCGGCGCCACCTTCGCTGGCAATGCCGGCTCCCGCCGGGAGCGGCCTTGCCAGCGAAGGCCCCGTGGGTGAAAGTGTGTTTTTTTGTCATCCCGCATTTCAGGAGTCAGGAATGGAAGCGGCAACCAAGCTCGATCGGATCGATATCAACATCCTGGTCCAGTTGCAGAAAGACGGCCGCATGACCAACGTCAGCCTGGCCGAAGCCGTGGGGCTGTCGCCCAGCCCGTGCCTGCAACGGGTCAAGCGACTCGAGGCGGCAGGCTATATCAGCGGCTACGAAGCCCACCTGAACCTGGCCAAGTTCGCCAACTCGGTAACCATCTTCACCGAAGTCACACTGAGCGACCACAAACGCTCCGACTTTCAGAAATTCGAATCGAGCATTCGCAACATCGACGAAGTGCTCGAATGCCACCTGATCAGCGGTGGCTATGACTACCTGGTGCGCTTTCTGACCAGCAGCATCCAGCATTACCAGGAGCTGATGGAAACCATCCTCGACCAGAACATCGGCATCGAGAAGTACTTCAGCTACATCGTGATCAAGTCGCCGGTGATGAAGAACAAGGTGCCCCTGCGCAGCCTGCTCGCCGCCGTCTAGCGCCTGGCCTCGGCCTGCTGTTCATGCAGGCTGTCGAACAACGCCTGGGCCGCAGCCGACAGTTCGTGGCCCGGCTTGCTCAGCACCCCGATGGCACGTTCCACCGGGTCGCGCAGGGTGATGCAGCGCGCGCCCAGCTCGTGCATCTGGCCGGCGCACAGGGCCGGCACCGCGCTGACCCCAAGCCCGCTGGCCACCATGCGACCCACTGTCACCAGTTGATGGCTCTCGAACTCCACCGCCAGCTTCATGCCGCGCGCCTTGAGGTGCTCTTCGAGCATCACGCGCACGTTCGAGGGCCGTTGCAAGGTAATGAACGGCTGCTGCAGCAAGGTCTGCCAGTCGATTTCATCCAGCGCGGCCAGGGGCGAATCCAGCGGCACCACGGCAGTGAACCGGTCGACGTACAGGGGCGAGAACACCAGCGACGAGCCTTCGAACGGTTCGAACGCCACCCCCAGCTCCACCTGGCGGTCACGCACCATCTCCAGCACCTGTTCGTTGATCACGTCGTTCACCGTGACCCCGATGTTCGGGTAGCGGGTGCGAAAGTTCTTCAGGATGGGCGGCAGCAGGTTGCCGGCGAACGACGGCATCGCCGCAATGGTCACGCGCCCGCGCTGCAGGGTGAAGCGCTGGCGGATCTCGTCCTCGGCATTGTCCCAGTCGGCAAGCAGGCGGCGCGCCAGGGGCAGCAGCGATTCGCCTTCCGGGGTCAGCGTGACGTTGCGCGTGGTGCGCGTGAACAGCCGCCCGCCCAGGCCCTCCTCCAGCGACTTGATGGTCAGGCTCAGTGCCGACTGCGACAGGTGCAGACGCTCGCAAGCCACCGCAAAACTCAGGCTCTGGGCCACTGCCCAGAAGGCACGCAGCTGCTTGACGGTCATGCTGACTCCGGCAAAACGGGGAATTGTTGAGGTTTATCGATCAATCCATCTCAAAAATCAACTTAACAAATATATGTAATGGCGCAACACTCACGCCACTGGACCACTAACAAGGAGAATATTCCATGCAAGACGTCGTCATTGTCGCGGCCACTCGTACCGCCATCGGCAGTTTCCAGGGTTCGCTGGCCGCCATCCCGGCCCCGGAGCTGGGCGCAGCGGTGATCCGCCGCCTGCTGGAGCAGACCGGGCTGGCCGGCAGCGAAGTGGATGAGGTGATTCTGGGCCAGGTGCTCACCGCCGGCAGCGGCCAGAACCCGGCGCGCCAGGCCGCGATCAAGGCCGGCCTGCCCCATGCGGTACCGGCCCTGACCCTGAACAAGGTCTGCGGCTCGGGCCTCAAGGCCCTGCACCTGGGCGCCCAGGCGATCCGCTGTGGCGACGCCGAGGTGATCATCGCCGGCGGCATGGAGAACATGAGCCTGGCCCCCTACGTGCTGCCTGCCGCGCGCACCGGCCTGCGCATGGGCCATGCCAGCATGATCGACAGCATGATCAGCGACGGCCTGTGGGATGCCTTCAACGACTACCACATGGGCATCACCGCCGAGAACCTGGTGGACAAGTACGCCATCACCCGTGAGGCCCAGGACGCCTTTGCCGCGGCCTCGCAGCAAAAGGCCTGCGCGGCCATCGAGGCCGGCCGCTTTGCCGACGAGATCACCCCGATCCAGATCCCGCAGCGCAAGGGTGAGCCGCTGGTGTTCGCCACCGACGAACAGCCCCGCGCCGGCACCACCGCCGAGTCGCTGGCCAAGCTCAAGCCGGCGTTCAAGAAGGACGGCAGCGTGACGGCGGGCAACGCCTCGAGCCTCAACGACGGCGCAGCGGCGGTGCTGCTGATGAGCGCGGCCAAGGCCAAGGCCCTGGGCCTGCCGGTACTGGCGCGCATTGCGGCCTATGCCAATGCGGGCGTGGACCCGGCGATCATGGGTATCGGCCCGGTCAGCGCGACTCGTCGCTGCCTGCAGAAGGCCGACTGGTCGCTGGATCAGCTGGACCTGATCGAAGCCAACGAAGCCTTCGCGGCCCAGGCGTTGTCGGTGGGCCAGGAGCTGGGCTGGGACGCGAGCAAGGTCAACGTCAACGGCGGCGCGATTGCCCTGGGCCACCCGATCGGTGCCTCGGGTTGCCGGGTGCTGGTGTCGTTGCTGCACGAGATGATCAAGCGTGATGCGAAGAAGGGCCTGGCGACCCTGTGCATCGGTGGTGGGCAGGGTGTGGCGTTGGCCATCGAGCGCGCCTGACCCTCGATCTGCAGCGCCTCGTCGCGGGTCAAGCCCGCTCCCACAGGATTGCCGTGGCCCCTGTGGGAGCGGGCTTGACCCGCGATGGCGTCGACACCTTGCATCGCCTGGCTACTGCACCTGCACCATCAGTTCCACCTGCACCTTGGCCAGCATGTGCTCCATCCCCCCGCCCCGGCGCATTCCGCGCACCGGGCACGCATCCAGGTAATCCAGCCCCACCGCCAGCTTCAGGTGGCGCTCGGGCCTGGCCAGCCGATTGGTGATATCGAAACTGTACCAGCCCTCCCCCAGCCAGGCTTCGGCCCAGGCATGGCTGGCCAGGTGCGTGGCGTCCTCGGTGCACAGGTAGCCCGACACATAGCGCGCCGGGATACCCAGGCTGCGCACACAGGCCAGAAACGCATGGGTATGGTCCTGGCAAACCCCCGCCTGCCTGGCGAACGACTCGGCCGCGGTAGTGCCCACCTCGGTCGCGCCGGGGCTGTAGGGCATGTGCTCGGCCAGCGCATTCATCAGCTCGATCAGCGCCGCCCTGTCGCGCCGCTCGCCGCAATGCTGCGCGGCAAACGCCAGCAGCGCCTCGTCGGCGGCGGTCAGCGGGCTGCTGCGCAGAAACGGCAGCGGCGACTGCAGGTCCGGCTCCACCTCGCGGGTGGGGTCGATCTCCACCTGGCCGTGGGCGCACAGCACGATCTCGCCGTGGGGCTCGTCCAGGGTCAGTACATGCAGCACGTTGCCATAGGGGTCGAGCTGGCTGCGCACCTTGCGCGGCATGTCCACCTGCCAGTCGATGACCCGCTGGCGCTCGCTGTCCTGGGGCGTGAGGCGCAGGAACTGGATGCTGGTGCACACCTCGTTGGCATAGCTGTAGGTGGTGTCGTGGCGAATGGACAGTTTCATACCACCTCCAGGTAGGCGTCGTGAATGGCCTGGCCCAGGTCGCGGACCTGATCGATGAACTCGATCAGCCAGGCGTGCAGGCCTGCATCGAGGATCTCGTCGATGCCGGTGTAGCGCAGGCGAGCGTTGAGGCCGGCGGCCAGGCGCTGCGCCGGGCGGCCGTTGATGCCGGGCAGGTTGGACAGTTCAAGGTCCAGCTCCTGGATGCAGGCATGCAGCGAGCGCGGCACCTCGGCGCGCAACAGCAGCATTTCCGAAACCTGCTCGGCGTTCGGTGCGTTGCGGTAGATCTCGTTGAAAGCCTCGAACGACGACAGGGCGCGCAGCAAGGCGCTCCACTGGTAGTAGCCACGGGCCGACTTGTCGCTGACCTCCTCCGACTCCTCGCCAAACATCTCGTAGCGCGCATCCAGCAGACGCAAGGTGTTGTCGGCGCGCTCTATGAAGGTGCCCAGGCGAATGAAGCCATAGGCCTCGTTGCGCATGATGGTGCCCGAGGTGGCCCCGCGAAACAGGTGCGAACGCTCCCGCACCCATTCGCAGAACTGGCTGATGCCGTAGCGGCCCAGGCCGTTGCCGGCAATGGCGCGCATCTCCAGCCAGGTGGCATTGATGTTCTCCCACATGTCGGCGGTGATGCGCCCGCGCACGGCGTGGGCATTGCTGCGCGCCGCACGCAGGCAGCAGTAGATGCTGCCGGGGTTGGCCTCGTCCAAGGCAAAGAAGTGCAGCATGTGCTCGGTGTCGAGCGCGCCGTGGCGGGCCTTGTAGTCTTCCAGCGTGCCGGCCGCCAGCAGCGACATGGCCAGCTCCGCGTGGCCGTCGCTGCGCCCGGCCTGGGGCATCAGCGACAGCGAATAGCTCACTTCGAGCATGCGCGCGAGGTTTTCCGCGCGCTCCAGGTAACGCGACATCCAGTAGAGGTCTGCAGCGGTTCTTGAAAGCATGGTTCAGTCCTCCACCACCCAGGTGTCCTTGGTACCGCCGCCCTGCGACGAGTTGACCACCAGCGAGCCTTCGCGCAGCGCCACCCGCGTGAGGCCGCCGGGCACCAGGCGGGTCTGGCTGCCCGACAGCACGAACGGGCGCAGGTCGATATGGCGCGGGGCAATGCCGCTTTCGACAAAGGTCGGGCAGGTGGACAGGCACAAGGTGGGCTGGGCGATGTAGTCCTGCGGCCGGGCCTTGAGGCGCAGGCGGAATGCTTCGATCTGCGCTGCCGTCGACGCCGGCCCCACCAGCATGCCGTAGCCCCCGGAGCCCTGGGTTTCCTTGACCACCAGGTGCTCCAGGTTGGCCAGCACATGGGACAGCTCGGCCGGCTTGCGGCACTGCCAGGTGGGCACGTTCTTCAGAATCGGCGCTTCGTCCAGGTAGAAGCGGATCATCTCGCCCACGTAGGGGTAGATCGACTTGTCGTCCGCCACACCGGTGCCGACCGCATTGGCCAGCACCACGTTGCCCAGGCGGTAGGCGGCAATCAGGCCGGGCACCCCGAGCATCGACTCGGGGTTGAAGGTCAGCGGGTCGAGGAAGGCGTCATCCAGCCGGCGGTAGATCACGTCCACCGGCTGCGGGCCGCAGGTGGTGCGCATGAACACGCGGTCGTCACGCACGAACAGGTCGGCGCCTTCCACCAGTTCCACCCCCATTTCGCGGGCCAGGAACGCATGCTCGAAGTACGCACTGTTGAAGCGCCCCGGGGTCAGCACCACCACCGTGGGGTTGTCCAGCGGGCTGGCGCTCCTGAGCGTGTCGAGCAGCAGGTTGGGGTAATGGTCGATGGGCGCGATGCGCTGGGCGGCGAACAGCTCGGGGAACAGGCGCATCATCATCTTGCGGTCTTCGAGCATGTAGCTCACGCCGCTGGGGGTGCGCAGGTTGTCCTCGAGCACGTAGTAGCTGCCGTCGCCATCGCGCACCAGATCCACCCCCGCGATATGCGCATAGAGGCCCCGGTGCAGCCCCAGGCCACGCATGGCCACCTGGTAGCCCTCGTTGGCCAGCACCTGCTCGGCCGGGATGATGCCGGCCTTGAGGATGCGCTGTTCATGGTAGATATCGGCCAGGAACATGTTCAGTGCCTGCACCCGCTGGATGCAGCCACGCTCGATGACCTGCCATTCGCTGGCCTTGATGCTGCGCGGAATGATGTCGAACGGGATCAGGCGTTCGGTGCCCTGCTCGTCACCGTAGAGCGTGAAGGTGATGCCTGCGCGGTGGAACAGCAGGTCGGCTTCGCGGCGGCGTTGCGCCAGCAGTTCCAGCGGCGTGTCCGCCAGCCAGCGGGCAAACTCGCGGTAATGCGGGCGACACTGGCCCCCTGCGGCATACATTTCGTCAAAAAAAGCTCCGGACATACCCCACTCCTCGCCGTGTTCGTAACGGCTTCTTCTAATTGGCTGCTGTCTTCCAGTACCCGGGCCTTTCAACAGACTTTAGCAAGGGCTGTGCCCAACGCCCGGGAATCGCTCTGCCACGCCCCTTGAGCGCGGCGGGCGACCCGAGCGGTGCATGCATTTGCCCCATAACGGTGCGCGCAACCTCCCCGGTGCACGCTGCGCACCTTTTCGTAAAGACTTGTATCTACGGGGCCTCCCCAGCAGCACATGGCGATCTGGTGGCCTAGAATGCCGACACCTCTTTTCTGCGAGTTGCTGCCATGACCGCTTCGCCATTGCTGACCGCCTTCCTGCCCGTTGCGCTGGGCATCATCATGTTCGGCCTGGGGCTTTCGCTGACCCTGGCCGACTTCGCCCGGGTGGTGAAATACCCCAAGCCGGTGGTCATCGGCCTGGTGTGCCAGATCCTGCTGCTGCCCTTCATCTGCTTTCTGATTGCCAACGGTTTTGGCCTGGCACCGGCCCTGGCGGTCGGCCTGATGCTGCTGGCGGCCTCGCCCGGCGGCACCACCGCCAACCTGTTCAGCCACCTGGCGCACGGTGACGTGGCGCTCAACATCACGCTGACGGCGGTGAACTCGCTGATCGCGATCCTGACCATGCCGCTGCTGGTCAACCTGTCGCTGAGCTACTTCATGAGCGCCGACCAGGCCATCCCGCTGCAGTTCGCCAAGGTGCTGCAGGTGTTTGCCATCGTGCTGGTGCCGGTGGCGCTGGGCATGCTGGTGCGGCGCCTGACCCCGGCCTTCGCGGCGCGCATGGAGAAACCGATGAAGCTGGTGGCGGCGCTGTTTCTGGCCGGCACGGTGATGCTGGCGCTGATGAAAGACTGGGCCACCGTGGTCGAGTACGCGCCCCTGGTAGGCGCAGCCGCGCTGTTGTTCAACCTGGTGAGCCTGGGGCTGGGCTACTATGTGCCGCGGATACTGAAGATTCCGAAGCGCCAGGCCATCGCCATCGGCATGGAGATCGGCATCCACAACGGTACGCTGGCGATTGCACTGGCGCTGAGCCCGACCCTGCTCAACAACTCGACCATGGCCATTCCGGCGGCGCTGTACAGCCTGATCATGTTCTTTACCGCCGCCGGGTTTGGCTGGTGGGTGAGCCGCAACCCGGAACCGGTGGCAGTGCTCGACTGACTGCACGGCAAGGCCGGCTGCTACGGGGTTCTGTGAACAGCGCAACCCCCTGTAGGCGCCGGCCTTGCCGGCGAAGGCCAACACCGTTCAATTGCGTTGCTCCAATCGCCGCTGCCGTCTGCCCAGCCAGCCCCCGGTAGCCGCCCACCCCAGCGCAATCCCCGCCCCGATCAGCATCGCCAGTTGCGGGTGCTCACCCAGCACATCCAGCCCGCGCTTGACCCAACCACTGAGCGCATCGCCACCGCGATAGACCACCGTGTCGATGAAGTTCTTGGCGCGGTACTTCTGCTCGGCCGGCAGCACGGTGTACAGCATCTCGCGCCCCGGCCGCACCAGCGCATACTCCCCCGCACGGCGCACCACCATCACCACCACGAACACCGCGAACACCGGGGCCAGGGCCAGCCACAGGAAGCCGGCCACCATCACCAGCGGCACCGCCACCAGCAACACGCCCACCCCCATGCGCCGCGCGATCCGCCCTGTGAAAAACAACTGGGTGAGGATCGCCAGCGCCTGCACCACGGTGTCGATCAGGCCGAACACCTGGGTCTGGCGGGTGCGGTCGGTAAAGGTCTGTGCCACCAACCGCGCCTGCTCGAAGTACAGGAAGGTGCTGATGCTGGCCAGCAGCACCACGAACAGCGCCAGCATCAACAGGTAGGGCGAGCGCAGCACCTCGCCGGCCCCAGCGAACGGGTTGCCGCCCAGCGGCCGGGAGCGCGGGTGTTCGGCCTCCGCCGGCAAGGGCGCACGGTCGCGCCAGCGCTGCAGGTAGGTTGCCGCGCCGATGCTGCCCAGCAGAAACAGCGTGGCCAGCAGCACCAGCCCGGCATGCCCGACCACGCCCACCAGCAGGGTACCCAGTATCGGCCCCACCAGCCCGCCCAGGCTCGCACCGGCTGCCAGCAACCCGAACAGGCGCTTGGCCTGCTCGTTGCTGAACAGGTCGGCCAGTACGCTCCAGGCCAGCGAGATGCTCAGCAGGTTGAACACCGACAGCCAGATGTAGAACGCCCGGGCCACCCACAGGTTGTCGGGCTGCACCGCGAACACCAGGGCGAAGGCCAGCAGGTTGCTTGCCAGAAAGCCGTAGGTCCAGGGCAGGATCCTGCGCCGCCGGGCCCGCGCCACCACCCAGCCGAACAGCGGCAATGCCAGCAAGGTGACGATGAAGGTGCCGGTGAACAGCCATTGCAGGTTGTCGACGCCGCCGGCCACCCCCATGGTCTCGCGTACCGGGCGCAGCATGAAATAGCCGGCGAACAGCAGGAAGAACAGCGCAAGGCCGCCCACCACCGCCGGGGTTTCGTCGTCGTGAAAGGTGAACAGCCGGCCCAGCAGGCGCATCAGCCGAACATCTTGATCAGCGCCTGCTGCCGGGCCGTGTCGAGCAACGCGCCACTGCCGGCCTTGAGCTGGTCGCGTTGACGGTCCGGGCGGCTGGTGGCCGGGATCACGGTCGTCACTGCCGGGTGACTGAGGGCAAATTTGAGAAACAGCTGCGCCCAGCTGCCAATGCCGGCTTCGCTGGCCCAGCCCGGCAACGGCTGGCCCTTGACCCTGGCAAACAGCCTGCCATCGTCGAAGGCGCGGTTGATCAGCACCGCCACGCCCTTGTCCTGTGCCAGCGGCAGCACCGTGCGCGCGGCGCCAGGCGCATTCACCGAATAGTGGATCTGGATGAAGTCCAGCGGCTCGCGGCGCAGGATGCGCTCCAGTTCGTCCAGCCCGCCATCGGTGTAATGGGTAACGCCCACGTAACGGGTCTTGCCCTGGGCCTTGAGTTCACGGGCGTAGGGCAGTTGACGCTGCCAGTCGCGCAGGTTGTGCACCTGCAGCAGATCGACCTTGTCGGTGCGCAGGCTGCGCAGCGTCTGGGCCCATTGCGCCTGCGCCGCAGCCTGGCTGTCGGCGGCGATCTTGGTGGCCAGGAAGGTGCGCTCGCGCCAACCGCCCTCCTCCAGCAACTGGCCCAGTATCGCGTCGGCGCCGCCATAGTTGGGCGAGGTATCGATGACCCGGCCGCCACCGTCGAAGAACACCTGCAGCACCGCTTTGAGCTGCTGGTACTCGGGGGAACCTGCCGTCACCTCGAAACTGCCCGAGGTGCCGGCGCCGATCACCGGCAAGGCCTCGCCGGTGGACGGCACCTTGCGCTCGAGCAGCGCCGTGTGGGGCTGCGCCAGGGCGTGCGGGCGGCTCAGCAGCAGCCCCAGGCCAGCGGCCAGGGCAGCACTGGTGGCGAGAAAACGGCGACGCGTAGGCATGCGCAGGCCTCCTGCAAAGCGGCGTTGGAAGGGGTCAAAGGGTCAAGCATAGACCATGGCCCAACGGCGCCGATTTGCTCAATTGCCATGCGCTTCTATATTGAGCTAGTCCCTGTTGCGAGTGCCAAGCGTGGCCAGCACCGATCGGTTGATCATCTGCGAACACTGCGACTGCGTGTATGAACGGGTCGAGCTCGCCAAACACCAGAAAGCGCTATGCCTGCGTTGCGGCGCCGTGCTGCAGCGCCATAACGGCCTGGATGTACAGCAGCGCCTGGCGCTGAGCCTCACTGCAGCGATCCTGTGGATGTTCGCCAACTTCTACCCGGTGATGAGCATCAGCCTGCAAGGCCTGCACAACAGCGCCACGTTATGGGACTCGGTGCGCGCCCTGGCCACCGGGCCGATCACCTTCATCGCCCTGGTGGCCGCCATCGCGATCATCATCGCGCCGATGTTCCAGCTGTTGCTGCTGCTGTGGGTGCTGGTGCATGCCCTGGGCCGACGCCGCTCGCCGGCCTTCAGCCTGTGCATGCGCTGGCTGGAAACCCTGCGCCCGTGGAGCATGCTGGAGGTGTGCCTGCTGGGGTCGATGGTGGCGGTGTTCAAGCTGGCCGGGCTGCTCGATGTGCTGCCAGGCCTGGGGTTGATCGCCCTGGCCGCCCTGAGCCTGCTGATGATCCGCCTGGCCGGGCGCGATATCCGCGACCTGTGGGTGTACCTGTCTTGAACGCGCCGCCGCTGGCCAGCGAGCTGGGCCTGGTGCTGTGCCATGCCTGCGGGCTGGCCTGCGACAACCGCGACCACCCCACCCAGTGCCCTCGCTGCGCAGCGCCGCTGCATGAGCGCAAGCCCGAGTCGCTGACCCGAACCTGGGCGTACCTGATCGCCGCCCTGGTGTTCTACATTCCGGCCAACCTGCTGCCGGTGATGAACACCAAGCTGTTCGGTGCCGGCGACGACAGCACCATCATGAGTGGCGTGCTCGAGTTCTGGGCCCATGGCTCATGGGACATCGCACTGATCATCTTCATCGCCAGCATCGCGGTGCCGGCCACCAAGTTCGTGGCCCTGGGCCTGCTGCTGGTGACGGTGCAGCGCGGCAGTACCTGGGCCCAGCGCCAGCGTTCGAAGCTGTTCCGCTTCGTCGAGCTGATCGGCTACTGGTCGATGCTCGATGTGATCGTGGTGGCGCTGGTTGCCGCGCTGGTCAAGTTCCAGGCCCTGGGCGACATCGAGCCGCGCCTGGGCATTCTGTTTTTCGGCATGGTGGTGGTGTTCACCATGCTCGCAGCCATGAGCTTCGACCCCCGCCTGATCTGGCAACCGCCCAACGGCAAGGAACCCGCGCATGAGTGAAGACAGCAACCACAGCGCGGCACAACCGGCTCGCCCGGCGGTGCAGACCCGGCGCTTCAGCGTGTCGCTGGTGTGGATCGTGCCGATCGTGGCAGTGCTGGTGGGCATCTCGCTGGTGGTGCACAACTGGCTGCAGGAAGGCCCCAGTATCCAGGTCACCTTCAAGACCGGCCAGGGGCTGGAGGCCAACAAGACAGCAGTGAAGTACCGCAACGTGGTGATCGGCCAGGTCAGCGAAGTGGAGCTCAGCCAGGACCAGAAGAGCGTCACCGCCACCATCAAGCTGGTCAAGCAGGCCGAGAACTTCACCCGCCAGGACTCGCTGTTCTGGGTGGTGCGCCCGCGCATCGGTGCGGGCGGCGTAACGGGTATCGACACGCTGTTCTCCGGTGACTTCATCGGCGCCGATGCCGGGCAGTCGGACACCCGTGCCAAGACCTTCACCGGCCTGGAGACACCACCGCCAATCACCTACGGCGAACCCGGCAAGCGCTTCAACCTGCATGCCTCCGACCTCGGCTCGCTGGGCGTCGGCTCGCCGGTGTACTACCGCAAGATCCAGGTCGGCCAGGTGGTGTCGTACGCGCTGGACGCCAACGGCAAAGGGGTCAATGTCGAAGTGTTCGTGCACGCCCCCAACGATGCCTTCGTCACCGACAACACGCGGTTCTGGAACGCCAGCGGCGTGGATGTCGAGGTGGGTGCCAACGGCTTTGCCCTGCGCACCGAGTCGCTGTCGTCGCTGATGGTCGGTGGCGTGGCCTTCAGGGCCCCGGACTACAGCCCCGACGACCAGCCGGCAGCCGAGGACAAGACCTTCGAGCTGTTCGACGACCGCCCCGCCGCCCTCGCCCCGCCGGCGGGCAAGGCGCAGTACCTGGCGCTGCGCTTCGACCAGTCGCTGCGCGGGCTCAAGGTGGGCGCACCGGTGGAGTTCCTGGGCATGGAATTCGGCCGGGTCGTCGCCATCAACCTCGACTTCGACGCCAAGACCCGCACTTTTCCGGTGAATGTGGGCATCGTGATCTACCCGCAACGCCTGGGCCAGGCGCATACCAAGATGCTCAAGGTGCTCAATCACAACCCTGACGATGAACAGGCCGGCGTCCGCCTGATGGGCACCTTCATCGACAACGGCCTGCGCGCCCAGGCCCGCAGCGGCAATCTGTTGACCGGGCAGTTGTACATCGCCCTGGATTTCTACCCCAAGGCGCCCAAGGTGACCTTCGACCCGAGCGCGCGCCCCATCACCATCCCGACCATCCCCAGCAGCCTGGAACAACTGCAGGAGCAGTTCCAGGCCATGGTCGAGAAGATCAACAAGCTGCCCATCGAACGCATCGCCGGCAACCTGGACGCCAACCTGGTGGAACTGCGCAAGGCGCTCAAGCAGTTCAACGGCAAGACCCTGCCCGGCATCGAGGGCACGCTGCAGGACATGAGCACCACGCTCAAGAGTGCCAATGCGACCCTGGCCGACGGCTCGCCACAGCGCGAGCAGCTGTCGCAGACCCTGGACGACCTGGGCCGCATGACCCGCTCGATGCGCGAGCTGGCCGACTACCTCAAGCGCAACCCCGAGTCGCTGCTGCGCGGGCGGCCCGACAATGCCCCTGCCGATGCCTTGCAACCTTCCTCGCGCCAATGAGCACTGGAGCCCGCCCCATGACCTATCTGTTCAAACCTTCGCTGCTTGGCATCGCGCTGTTGCTGGCGGCCTGTCGCAGCGAGCCGGTGCACTACCACACCCTGGTGCCTGCGCAGCTGCAGGCCGGGGCGACCCGTGCGGTAGATGTACGCATAGAGTCCATCAGCGTGCCGCCCCAGGTCGACCGCGAGCAGATCGTCGTGCGCCAGGGCGACAGCGGCCTGGCGGTGCTCGACAGTGAATGGTGGGGCGCCAGCCTGGTGGATGAACTGCGCAGCGCCTTGAGCGGCCAGCTCAACAGCAATGCACCGCGCACCCTGGGCCTGCGCCTGGAGGTGCAGCGCTTCGACTCGGTACCCGGGCAATACGCCCTGATGGAGGCGCGCTGGCGCCTGCGTACGCTGGGCGGCGATGCCAACCGCCCCGCCCTGCGCTGCCACAGCCTGGTACGCAGTGCGGCGGGCACCGGGATCGCCGAGCTGGTGGCAGCCCAGCAACGCAACGTGGCGCGTCTTGCAGGGCTGATAGCCCAGGCGGCCGATGACACCCGGGCCGGGTGCCCGGCCTCCGGTTCCTGAGGCATCGGCCCGGTCAGCTCACTGGGCCGTGCCCACCGGCATGCCCTGCGGCCCCGGTGTGACCACCACGTCCAGGTCGATATGCTTGAACTCGGGCTTGGCACCAAGGCGTGCATTGAAGCGGTAGTTGAAACTGAACGGATCGTTGGTCGGCACGTTGAGCGCGTGTCCGTAGATCGGCTCGACCGCCGCGGCGTCATACCCCAGCAACTGCAGCAGCGTGGGGAAGATGTTGTAGTGGCTTGAGCGGTCCTTGTTGGTCGCCAGTTGCGCCTGCCAGTCCAGGGTCTTCAGGCCCTGGCCCTGGATCACCACCAGCGGCACCAGGCCCTCTTCCTCAACCGGGTTCTCGCCACAGTGGGTGTTGAGCCCCGGGTTGCCGCGTTCATGCAGGTCCTGGCCATGGTCGGAGGTGTAGATGATCACCGCCTGGCTCAGGTCGGCCTGGGCAAACAGGCGCTTGAAGAATTCGCCCACGCTCCACAGCACGCTGTTCTTGTACGAGTTGCGGTACAGCACCCAGTCCTGCGGGGTACCACTGAACCCGTCGCGCTGACCGGTATCGGCGATGTCGGCATAGTGGCCCCGCGGCAACGCCGGCGTGTAGGTCATGAACGCATCCGGGTACTTGTCGTGCACCGGAAAATGCACCCCCACCTTGTTGATCACGATCAGTTGCGGCTTGCCGTCGCCCAGCAGCTCCACGAGCTTTTGCAGTGCGGCCATGTCGCGGTCGCGCACCGGGGTGGTATCGAACTGGATGAACTGGTCGATGTCGCGCTTTTCGGTGGCATCCATCAGGTTCTGCAGGTTGCCGCCGGTGCGCTGGCTGTCGATGTAGACGGTGCCAAGCCCGGCCTGTTTGGCGTACTGCCAGATCGACGGCAGGGTCGAGTTGATGCGCAGGTAATCGCTGCGGGTGCCGCCGTAGCGCAGCGTGACGTTGGTGTCGGCGCTGCAATTGGCGATGGAGGCGGCATAGCCGTAGTTGAAGATGCTGGCCCCCGCCTGGGGGTGGGTGAGGTTGCTGGTGACCCCGTTGGGGGTATTGAGGTCCAGGTAGTTGCCCGAAACGCTCTCGTCGATGATCAGCACGATATCGCGCGCCAATGGCGGGCCGCTGCGCGCCAGTGTCACTGGCTGGCGCGGGCCCACGCTGTCGTGCAGCGATTCGTAGAGGAACAGGTTCAGGTAGGCCAGCGGCGTGTACATCACCGGCAGGCCGCGTGCGCCCTCGCCGGCACGCACGAACAGGATGCCGGTCAACAGCGCCAGGCCCAGCAGCGGTGCGGCCCACGCCAGGGTGCCGGGCAGCCGCTGCACCGGGTCCGGGCGCAGGCCCAGCCCCAGCAGCAACAGCAGCCCCTTGGCCGCGACCCCCAGGATCACGCTGTGGTACTGCTCAAGCGCCTCGCCGATGAACCCACCCGAATACACCATCGAAACGAAGGCGCTGTAGGTGAGGTACTCGGCGGTTATGCGCGTATAGGCGTCGAAAAACACCGCGCTGGCACAGAACCCCACTGCAAACAGCCAGCGCACCAGGCCCTGGCGTATGTTCGCGCACAGCCACAGGGCAGCCACCAGCAGCACGAACACACCGGCATACAACACCAGTGCCACCCCCAGCCCGATCGCCTCGAGACGCTCGAGGTAGTACGCATGGAAACTCAGAAGGTAGACCAGCAGCAACAGTCCCTTGATGTAAACGCGCATGACTTCCCCGCCAGAAATGTTTCCCCCCAGCCCACTGAGGTTTCCCACACGGTAGCAGGATGCCGACAAAGCGCAAACCACAGTTTGTCAAAAAAATGACGAAATGCAGGGCGCCGATTATGACGTTTTTCAAGCGGGAATCTGATGCATTCGCGAAACAACCCACATTCCACGAGCCACGTTTTACGCGGGCTACGACCGTTCATCGCATTGACAACCGGCCAAGTGCCAGCCCATTTCGACGCTAAGGTACGGATTGGAAAAGGGTTGATGGCAAAACAGTGGAACTCCTACCACCTGTAACTCTACAGATACATGCCATAGGTTTGACACAAACCGGCTCAGCTGGTCTATACCGAATTCACACCCGCTGTTTCACTTTCATTACTCCATACGAGGCACGCCAGCATGGATGTGAGCGTATTTGGCACCGGTTATGTCGGACTTGTGCAAGCTGCCGCTTTGGCTGACGTAGGTCACCGGGTACTTTGTGTCGATGTAGACGCCCATAAAATCAGTCAGTTGCGACAAGGTGTTCCACCTATTCATGAGCCTGGCCTGTCGGGCATGCTCGAGGAAAACATCAAGGAAGGTCGGCTGTCGTTCAGTACCCAGGCCAGCGATGCCGTCGCCCACGCCGAGCTGATCTTCATTGCAGTCGGCACCCCACCGGACGAAGACGGCTCGGCCGACCTTTCCCACGTGCTGGGCGTCACCCGGCAGATCGCCGGCCTGATGGCGGCGCACCGCACCCTGATCATCAAGTCCACCGTGCCGGTGGGCACCGCCGACAAGGTGGCCTCGCTCGCCCGCGAGGAGCTCGACCGGCTGGGCAAGCATCAACTGCAGGTGCGGGTGGTCTCCAACCCCGAGTTTCTCAAGGAAGGCAGCGCCCTGGCCGACTGCATGCGCCCGGATCGGATCATCGTCG
This sequence comes from Pseudomonas sp. FBF18, assembly GCF_024261405.1. Taxonomy (NCBI): domain Bacteria; kingdom Pseudomonadati; phylum Pseudomonadota; class Gammaproteobacteria; order Pseudomonadales; family Pseudomonadaceae; genus Pseudomonas; species Pseudomonas sp. FBF18. The sequence continues at coordinate 395,272 of NZ_QKRS01000002.1, forward strand.
GTACCGCCGATGACCAGGCCCAGCAGCAGTTGTCCGAGCTGTACGCGCCGTTCTGCCGCAATCATGAAAAGCTCATGTTCATGGACAACCGCAGCGCCGAGCTGACCAAGTACGCAGCCAACGCCATGCTCGCCACGCGCATCAGCTTCATGAACGAACTGGCCAACCTCAGCGAGTTCCTCGGTGCCGACATCGAATCGGTGCGCAAGGGCATCGGCTCGGACCCACGCATCGGCTACCACTTCATCTACCCGGGCTGTGGCTTTGGCGGGTCGTGCTTCCCCAAGGACCTGCGTGCGCTGCTGCATACCGCCGAACACAGCGGCATGCCGCTGCGCCTGCTGCAGAGCGTGAGCGAAATCAACGACAGCCAGCGCCAGATCCTGTTCAGCAAGCTCAAGCGCAGCTTCCCCGGCAGCCTGAAGGGCAAATCCATCGCCCTGTGGGGCCTGGCCTTCAAACCCAATACCGACGACATGCGCGAAGCCCCCAGCCGCTACCTGATGGAGGCGCTGTGGGCCGAGGGCGCCACGGTGCGCGCCTTCGACCCCGAAGCCATGGCCGAATGCCGGCGCCTGTATGGCTACCGCGACGACCTGCAACTGTGCGCCACCCGTGACGACACCCTGGAGGATGCCGATGCGCTGGTGATCTGCACCGAGTGGAAGACCTTCCGCGTGGTGGATTTCAACCTGCTGGCGCAAAAGCTGCGCCAACGCCTGATCATCGACGGACGCAACCTCTACAGCCCCGAACAGGTGGCAACCTTCGGCCTGACCTACAGCGGCATCGGCCTGCGCCAGGTACAACCGCAGGTATCGGCACCATGAGAATACTGGTCACCGGTGCGGCCGGCTTCGTCGGCGCACACTGCATACTGCGCCTGTTGCGCGACGGCCATCAGGTCGTGGGCCTGGACAATTTCAACGACTACTACGACCCCGCGCTCAAGCAAGACCGCGTGCGCTGGGTCCAGGCCCAGGCCGGCGATTTCGACCTGCGCCGCCTGGACCTGGCCGACGGCCCAGGCATCGAGGCGCTGTTCGCCGAGTTCGCCCCCGAGGTGGTGATCCACCTGGCCGCCCAGGCCGGGGTGCGCTATTCGCTGGACAACCCGCGCGCCTACCTGGACAGCAACCTGGTGGGTTTCCTCAACATGCTCGAGGCCTGCCGCCGCCATCCGGTGCAGCACCTGCTGTATGCCTCCTCAAGCTCGGTGTACGGCAGCAACCAGCGCACACCCTATGCCGTGCAGGACGCAGTGGACCATCCGCTGTCGCTGTACGCCGCGAGCAAGAAGGCCAACGAACTGATGGCCCACAGCTACAGCCACCTGTTCGCCATCCCCACCACCGGGCTGCGCTTTTTCACCGTGTACGGCCCGTGGGGGCGCCCGGACATGTCGCCCATCCAGTTCGCCCAGGCCATCAGCCAGGGCCACCCGCTCAAGCTGTTCAACTACGGCCAGCATCAGCGCGACTTCACCTACATCGACGACATCGTCGAAAGCCTGGTGCGCCTGATCCCGCTGGCCCCGGTCAGCGACCCGGCCTGGGACCGCCTGGCCAGCGACCCGGCCAGCAGCCACGCGCCCTGGCGCATCTACAACATCGGTGGGCAACGGCCGGTGGCCCTGACCGACTACGTGGCGCTGCTGGAAAAACACCTGCAGCGCACCGCCCAGGTCGAGTTGCTGCCCCTGCAGCCCGGTGACGTGCTGGACACCTGCGCCGATGCCAGTGCCCTGGCCCAGGCCACCGGCTTCACCCCGTGCATCTCGCTGGACGAAGGGCTGCGCCGCTTCGTCGCCTGGTTCGTCGATTATTACGCGCACACGCCCGACGACGCTGTGCGGTCCATCGGGCAAACGCCGGTTGCCGCGCCCGAGCATCAACGGAGGGTGGTATGACAGGCCAACAGAAAAGTGCTGAAACCCAGGCCCTGCGCCAAGACAAACGCATGGACCCCAATCACCGCATGCGCATCGATGCGGCGATTCACATGCAGGGCCGTGGCTGGATGACCGGGCGCGCCGGCGGGCGGCCGTGGACGCTGTCGCGCACCAACCGCGTACTGTCGTTCATCGGTGCGCTGATGATCGTGCTGTTGATTTCACCGCTGCTGCTGGTGCTGGCCGTGCTGGTCAAGCTGAGCAGCCCCGGCCCGGTGTTCTTCGTGCAGCAGCGCACCGGCTACCGCGGGCGCAGCTTCGGCATGTACAAGTTCCGCACCATGGTCGCCAACGCCGAGGACCTCAAGGAGTCGGTGCGCCACCTGAACAAGCACGGCGCCGACGCCATCGACTTCAAGATCGACAAGGACCCGCGCGTAACCCGCATCGGCAGCTTCCTGCGGCGCAGCAGCCTGGACGAGCTGCCCAACCTGTTCAACGTGATCCGCGGCGAAATGCGCCTGGTGGGCCCTCGCCCGACCTCCTTCAACGCCTATCGCTACAAGGACAGCCACCTGGCGCGCCTGAGCATCTACCCCGGCATGACCGGCCTGTGGCAGATCTCGGGGCGCAGCAACATCGACTTCGACCAGCGGGTCGAGCTTGACCTGAGTTACATCGCCGAACAGAGCTTGAGCCTGGACCTGAAGATCCTGTTCAAGACCCCCTTCAAAGTCTTCAGCGGCCACGGAGCAAGTTGAATGGACGGTTCTACTTCGAGAAGTCTGACCATCGCCACCCCCAGCGAAACCAACCTGACGTCCACCGTGCTGGACCAGGAGCAGCGCGTGCTGCTGCTGACCGCGGCCAATACCGGCAGCGGTACCAGCACCAGTGCGCTGGCCTTCGCCAAGCAGCTGACGCTGATGAGCGGCGGACCGGTACTGCTGGTGGACAGCAGCCCTACCAGCAACAGCCTGACCCAGCAGATGGGCCTGCAGAAGCTGCCCGGCTTTCGCGACCTGCTGTTCGAGCAGGACACCCCGCCCGTGCTGCAGGACTGCCTGGTGCGGGTGTCCGACCAGCCTTTCGACATGCTGCCGTGCGGCCAGTACCGGCGTGGCAACGAACGCCTCAACCCGGACCGCCTGCGTGCCCTGCTGAGCCAGCTCAGCGCGCACTACCGCTTCGTGGTCATCGACGGCGAGGCGGTGTACTCCAGCGTCGACAGCCTGGTGATCGGCACCCTGGTCGATGGCGTGATCCTGGTGGTCACCGCCGAGGACACCCGCTGGGAGGTCGCCCAGGCCGCCGCCCAGCGCCTGACCCAGGCCGGCGCCAAGCTGATCGGCAGCGTGTTCAACCGACGCCGCTACTACATGCCCAAATGGCTTTACAACAATCTCTGAGCAGCCAGGCTAAGGATGACGCTATGAATGTGAAACTGTTCGCCCTGCTGGCGCTGCTGCCTCTGGCAGCCTGCACCAGCCAGGAGCCACGCCAGATGCCGGTGCAGATCATGACTGCCAACGCGGCCAACGCCCAGGACACCGAGCTGCCACGCGGCGAGCAGGCGCTGCGCCCGGGGGACGTGCTCGATGTGATCTTCCATATCAGCACCAGCGGCTCGCAGGCCTATCGCATCCAGCCCGGTGACACCGTCGGCCTGGGCTTCCTTGCGGCCAGCTCGCTCAACGGCAACCAGCTGGTGCTGCCCGATGGCACCATCGAACTGCCACGGGCCAACACCTCGGTGAACGTCGCCGGGATGACCCCGGACGAAGCGCGCCAGGCCATCCAGCAGGCCTACCGCAACAAGCGCCTGTTCCAGCCCAACCGCGACCAGATGACCGTGCAGGTGATCAGCCCGCTGACCAACGAACAGAACCTCAAGAGCGCACTCAACCACCCCGCCACCGGCATGAGCCGCGAGATCACCGTGGGCACCGACGGCCAGGCCAGCTTTCCGGAGGTGGGCGCGGTGCCGCTGCAGGGCATGACCGTCACCCAGCTGCAGACCTTCCTCAACAAGCGCTACGCCGACCTGCCCGGGCGCATGACGGTGGACGTGATGCTCAAGTCCACTGCGGTCAACGAGATCTATGTGCTCGGTGAGGTGGCCCAGCCCGGCGCCTATCCGATCCGGCGCCCGGTATCGGTGCTCGAAGCCCTGACCCTGGCCCGGGGGCCCAGCCTCAAGGCCCGGCTCGACTCGGTGGTGATCATGCGGCGCAACGGCAACCAGGTGCAGGCCGTGCCCTACAACGTCGACAAGGCCCTGGACGCCAGCGCCGCGCAGGTGGCCTACCTGCAGCCCGACGACATGCTCTACGTGCCCAAGACCAAGCTGGCCAGCGCCGGCGAACTGGCCCGGCAACTGGCCGACGTGGTGCTGTTCCAGGGGGTGGGCTTCAGCTTCTCCTACCGCGTCGACAACAAAGACAGCGATAACTAAACCCAGGCAGGTGCACGCGCATGACTACCAAAGAAAACTACCTGCATGAATTCTTCAGGATCCTCTTCGCCAACCGTCAGTTGGTGAAGCGGGTATTCCTGGTGTTCGCAGTGATTGCCCTGTTGCTGCCGCTGGTGCTCAAGCAGAGCTTCGACATCACGGCCGAAGTGATCGTGCAGTCGAAAAAGCTCTCCCAGAGCGATACCAACACCGCCCTGGCCCAGGAGACCGACAAGTTCATTCCGCCTTCGCTGGCCGACATGGAGACCGAGAGCAATATCCTGCGTTCACCCACGCTGATCCGCCAGACCATCACCCAGCTGCGCGACGAGGGCCTGTATGACGTGCCCCCCGGCCTGCTGCAGCGCCTGGTGTTCGGGCCGATCCGCAGCCTGATCGTCAACCCGCTGCGCGAGTATGTGGTCAACCCGGTGCGCAGCCTGTTCGGGCTGGAGGTCGACCCGGTACGCGATACCCAGCTCGACACCCTGACCGACGACGCGATCAAGGACCTGAAGATCGAGACCCTGCCCGGCTCCAACGTGGTGTCCATCACCTACAGCTTCCCCGACCCCAAGGTCGGTACGCTGTTTGTCAGCCGTCTGCTCGACAACTACCTGCGCAACCGCCAGAACCTGCAGTCCAACGAACTGCCGCAGGAGTTCTACGAGCAGAAGAAGATGCAGTACCAGGTGCGCATGGATGACCTGGAAAGCAAGCGCCTGGGCATGCTCGAAGGCATCGGCTCGTCCGACCCCAAGGAAGAGATCACCTTCCGCCTCAATGCCATCAACACCGAGGAACAGGCACTCAACCAGTACCGCGATCGCCTGCTGCAGAGCCAGCAGTGGCTGGAATACCTCAAGACCAGCCTGGCTGCGGCCAGCAACGCCAACATGCGCGACTTCGCCTTCCCCTTCACCTTCACCCAGACCGTCGACAACGTGGCCTTCGAGGACCGCGAGATCAAGCAACTGGGCGAGCAGCTGACCACCCAGGTACTGACCTACGTCAGCGACCTGGCAGTGTTCCAGCCCGGCAGCGAGCAGATGCTGCTGCAGCGCGAGCAGATCGCCAAGACCCGCCAGCAGTTTCTCAAGATCGTCGCCAACCGTATCCAGGAGCGCGAGAAGGACCTGGCCGTGGTGCAGAACGTGATCGCGCAGAAAACCCAGCGCATCGCCGACTACAAGAGCCGCGTGCACCAGTTGCAGGAAACCCAGAGCAAGGCGCGTCAGCTGGACACCGAGATCGATGCCCTGCACAAGGCGTTCTTCACCTACACCCAGCGCTACGAGGAAGCCCGTGGCGAGCGCCTGCTGTCGGGTGACGTGTCCAACGCACGGATTCTCAGTGCGCCCTATGAGCCCGCCGAGCCGGCCTTTCCCAAGCCGATGCTGATCATTCCGTTCGGCATGCTTACCGGCCTGCTGCTGGGCATCGCCCTGGTGTACGTGCGCGAGTTCTTCGACCATCGCTTCAAGCACCCGGCGCAGATCACCCAGCAGCTGGGCTTGCCGGTACTGCTGGTGATCAACGACCAGACCCCGGAAACGCACAACCCGCACAAGGGCTGGTCGCTGCCACGGCTGGTGCACTGGGTGCGCAATTGAACGCAGCCATGAGCCCGCAGCGGCCGATCATCCACCTGCTGGGCAGTGGCGGCTTCTATGGCGCCGAACGGATGTTGCTGGACCACTGCCAGGCCACCCCGGGACAGCACGTGGTGCTGTTTCTGGGCGCGCCGCAGACGCTGGTGGCGCGCTTTGCCGCCGCCGGCGTGGACTGTCGCACCTGCAACGGACTGCGCGAGGTGCTGCGGGCGCTGGACCAGTACCGCAGCCAGCAGCCGCTGATCAACAGCCACAACTTCAAGGGCCTGCTGTTCGGCTGGGTGGGCGCCACCCTGTGGCGCCTGCCGATGGTCGCCACCCAGCACGGCTTCACCCCCAGCAGCCGCAAGCAGCGGCTGTACACCTGGCTGAGCCTGCAACTGTGCCGCACCGCCACCATCGGCAAGGTGGTGTGCGTGGCCGAGAGCATCCGCCGGATCCACCTGCGTGCCGGCGTGGCGCAGCGCAAGCTCGATGTCATCCCCAACGGCCTGCCGGATGCTGGCGCCCTGCCCGCCCATGCCCACGGCCACGAACGCTGGCTGGCCGGCTACGTGGGGCGCCTGAGCAGCGAAAAGGGTCCTGACCTGTTCCTCGATACGCTGATCCCGCTGTGCCAGCGCCACCCGCACCTGGACGCGGTGATGCTCGGCGACGGCCCGGAACGCGAAGCACTGCAGGCCCGCGTCGATGCCGCCGGGCTGCACGAGCGCATCCGCCTGCCAGGCTTCCAGGAAGACATGCGCCAATGGATGGTGCGCCTGGATGCGCTGGTGATCAGCTCGCGCACCGAAGGCACCCCGATGATCCTGCTCGAAGCCATGCAGGATGGCGTGCCGGTGGTGGCCTTTGGTGTCGGCGGCATCCCCGACGTGATCGAGCACGGGCGCAGCGGGCTGCTGGCACCGCCCCTGGCGGTGGACGAACTGGCCGCCCAGCTCGAAGCGCTGATGCTCGACCCGGCCCAGGCCGGCGAGCTGATCGCCCAGGCACGACGCACCCAACGTGAACGTTATCACCTGCCGACGCTGGCGCAACGCTGGGCCCAGGTCTATCGCGGCACGGCAGGTGCGGCCAAGGAGACCTGCGCATGATCATTCCCCTGTCCCTGATCGGCCTGCTGGCGATCGTCAGCGTGGTACTGCTGGCCAGCCCCTACCCGTTCCTGGCCCCCGGCGCGGTGATCGGCCTGGCCGGCGTGCTGGTGCTGTACCGCCGCCCGGCGTGGGGCCTGCTGGCCATCATCACCCTGGTGCCGCTGGAGGGCCTGTTCAAGGACAGCGAGCTGACCGCCTCGAAATTCATCGGCGCCGCGCTGGCCATGGTGCTGCTGCTGCAACTGGCCGTTGGGCAACTGCCGGGCGAACGCCTGCGCAGCTCCATGTGGCGCCTGCTGCTGGCCTTTATGGCGCTGTACCTGCTGAGCTTTCTGGCCAGTGAAAGCAGCGAGATGTCCATGGGGCACTTTCGCGAACTGGCGGTGGGCCTGGTGCTGTTCGTGCTCACCCTGCTGATCGGGCGCGAACTCAACTTGCCGATGATGTACCGCCTGGTGACCCTGAGCGTGGGCGTCACCTGTGCCATGGCGATGTTCTCGGCCAAGTACCAGGACGAAGGCCGCGCCTCGGGCCTGCTCGAAGACCCCAACGTGTTCGCCATGCTCATCGCCATCGCGGTGCCCATGGCCCTGTGGCTGGTGTTCAGCAGCCCCAACCGCCTGCAGCGGCTGTTCTGGCTGGCCTGCGTGGTGCTGTTGCTGGCCGGCATGACCAAGACCAACTCACGTTCCGGGCTGGTGGTGCTGGCCATCAGCCTGGTGATCGGCCTGGTGCACTACCGCGAAAAACTCACGCACCTGCGCCCGCGCCACCTGGGCTTCGCCATGCTCGGCCTGGCCATCGTGCTGCCTGTGGCGGTCGCGGTGATGCCGGCCAGCTACATCGAGCGTATCCAGTCGCTGGCCTTGCTCAAGTCCGGGGTCAATGCCTACAAGGACGACTCCCTGGGCCGGCGTTCGTCCTACATCGTGGTGGGCAGCAAGATGATCCGCGAACACCCGCTGCTGGGCACCGGCCCCGGCACCTTCCCGCTGGAATACGCCACCACCGGCTACGCCAAGGCGTTCTCGGCCAACCGCAAGGTCGGCGACCTGTACCGCCGTGCCCACAACACCTACCTGGAAATCTTCAGCGAAGTCGGCGTACCGGCGGGCCTGGCATTCGTCGGCATGGTCATGCTGGCCCTTTACAACCTCTGGCATGCACGGCGCCTGTGGCTGCAAAAGGGTGATCAGGGGCAGGCCGACATGCTCACGCACCTGTCCACCAGCATGCTTGCCATCGGCCTGTTCCTGATGTTCCTCAGTGCGCCGAACCACAAGTACCTGTGGATTCTGCTGGCGCTTTCCAGCGTGCTGCGCCTCAAGGCCGAACAGGCGCGCCCCGTGCAGGTGGCCGGATGAAGATCAGTATCGTGATGCCGATGTTCAACGAGGCACGCCATATTGCCCGCACCCTTCACTCGGCGCGTCGGGCCGCCGACCTTGCCGGCCTGGACTGCGAGCTGATCGTGGTGGACAACGGCTCCTCCGACGATGGCCCGCAGATTGCCCGTAACCTCAGCGCCAAGGTGCTCGACCTGCCGGGGCTGACCATCGGGGCCTTGCGCAACCGGGGCGTGCAGGCCAGTTCCGGGGAATGGGTGGCGTTTCTGGATGCCGACATCGAGGTGCCGGAGCAGTGGCTGAGCCTGCTGCTGGACCTGCACGCCCAGGGCCGTGGCGATGTGTTCGCGCTGGACTGCGACACCCCGCGCCAGGCGCCCTGGTTCGCCCGCGCCTGGCAGCGACGCACACTGCGCGCCGGCCGGCCGGCGCTGCACAGTATGCAATGGCTGCCCACCCCCAACCTGCTGATGCGCCGCGACTGGTTCGACCGGGTGGGCGGTTTCAACGAAACCCTGCGCACCGGCGAAGACAAGGACTTCACCTGGCGCCTGGGCCAGGCCGGTGCCCGCCTGTTGGCCCTGCGCGCACCGGTGGTGCTGCACTGGGGCTACGAGGGCAGCTGGAGCGAATGGCTGGGCAAGGAGCTGTGGCGCCAGGGCAGCAACCTGCAACTGCTGCGCAGCAATGGCGCGAGCCTGCGCCTGCTGCGCTTCCCGTTGCTGTCCCTCGGGGCCTGGGTGCTCGATGCGCTGGCATTGTCCGCGCTGCTCGACGGCTTTCCGCATCTGGCAATGCTGCTGCTGTTCTTCACCAGCCTGCCGGCGCTGGCGCTGAGCCTGCGCCAGAGTCTCAAACACCGCGACCCGGTGTTCACCCTGCAACTGTGGGGCCTGCACTGGGTTCGCCTGCACCTGGCTGGAGCGGCCTTCGTGCTCAGCCTGTTCAACTGGAACGCAAGGAGGCCCGCACGTGGCTGAGTTCATTTTCTGGCTTTGCCTGCTGTTGCCTTTCTATGCCTGGCTGGGCTACCCGCTGCTGCTCACGCTGGTGGGGCCGCTGTTCCCGCGGCACACCCCGCCGCCGCTGCCGCCGCAACGGGTCAGCGTGGTGGTTGCGGCGCACAACGAGGCGCGCAACATCGAAAACAAGCTGCGCAACCTGCTGGAGCAGGACTGCCCGCTCGCCAGCCTGCAGATCGTGGTGGCCAGCGACGGCTCCAGTGACCAGACCGTGGCCCTGGCGCGCACCTTCGACGATCCGCGCATCCTGGTGCTGGACCTGCCACGGATGGGCAAGAACCGCGTGCTCAATGCCGCCGTCGAGCACTGCAGCGGCGACATTCTGGTGTTCACCGATGCCGACGTGCACTGGGTGGAGGGCACCTTCGCCGCACTGCTCGCGCCCTTCGCCGACCCCGAGGTGGGCGGCACCGTGGGCAACATGACCATCCCGGTGGCGGGCAAGGGCTTGAGCCTGGGCGAGAGCCTGTACCGCCACTACGAAGCCTGGCTGCGCCGGGTAGAAAGCCGCACCGGCTGCACGGTGTCGGCCGACGGTGCGCTGCAGGCCCTGCGCCGCGAGCTGTACCAGCCGATCCCGGACCGGGTCAACGACGACTTCTTCATCAATACCTGCGCCCCGGTGGCACACAAGCGCGTGGTCTACGTCGACCAGGCCAGGGTGCTGGACTACGGCGTGGACGAGGCCGAGCGCCAGTTCAGCCGCCGCCAGCGCGTCACCGTCGGCGGGCTGATCAGCCTGGCGGCCCGGCGCGAACTGCTCAACCCGCTGCGCCACGGGCTCTACGCCATCGCCCTGATCAGCCACAAGCTGGTACGCCGCCTGGCCCCCGTGCTGCTGGTGCCCCTGCTGCTGGCCAACCTGTGGCTGCTCGACGGCCACGGTTTCTATCGCCTGACCCTGGCCGCCCAGCTGCTGGGTTATGCCATCGCCGTGGTCGGCCTGCTGGACAAGGGCCACCGCCTGCCCAAGCCGTTTCGCCTGGCCGCATTCGTGCTGGTGACTCTGGCCGGCATGAGCGTGGGCCTGTGGCAGTTCCTGCGCGGGCACAGCTACAACCAATGGAACCCCGACCAGACCCGATGAGTGCCTTCATGCCGATCAAGACCAGTCTCAAGCGCGCCAGCGGTTGGTTGTACCTGCACTCCCCGAAGGGCCGCAGCCAGCTGCGCGGCGCCGGGGTCATCCTGATGCTGCACCGGGTGCTGGCCGACGACGCCAGCGCGGCCCTGCCCCATCGCAACGAACTGTGCGTGGGCCCGCAGGCCTTCGAGCGCCTGCTGCGCTGGCTGCGCCAGCACTTCGATTGCGTACACCTGATGGACCTGCTCAAGGACCATCAGCAGCCCAGGGGCGACAGCCGCCCCAAGGTTGCCCTGACCTTCGACGACGGCTGGCGCGACAACGCGCTCAATGCGTTCCCGTTGCTGCAGCAGTACCAGGTACCGGCCAGCATCTTCCTGTCCACCGACTACATCGGCAGCCGCCAGCGCTTCTGGTGGGAAAGCCTGGGCGAAACCCTGTGGGGCAGCCATGGCGAAGGCCCGCGCCACACCCTGATCGAAGCGTTGCGCAAGATCGGCCGGCCGCTGCCGGCTGCCTACTTCATGAACCAGCGGCCCAACGCCCGCAGCCAGGCGCTGGCCGGCTACCTGCAAAGCCTCAAGACCCTGAGCCCGGCCGCCCTGCACCAACTGACAGACGCCTGCCCGGCCGAATCCCTGCCCCAGGCCCTGGACTGGCAGCAGGTGCGCGAACTGGAAGGCTCCGGGCTGATCAGCTTCGGCCCGCACGGGGCCAGTCACGCGCTGCTGCCGGGGCTGGACAACCAGCGCCTGGATGAAGAACTCAGCCGCAGCCACCACGCCTTGCAGCAAGGCTGCCAGCAGCCGCTGCCGGTGTACTGCTACCCCAACGGCGACCATGACGCCCGGGTACGCGCTCGCCTGGCCGCCCATCGCTACCCCTTCGCACTGAGCACCCGCGCCGGGATCTGCCAGGGTCATGACGACCCACTGGCGTTGCCGCGCATCGGCGTCAGCCAGCGCAACGCCAGCCGCCCCTCGCTGCTGGCCTGGCGCATCAGCCGCGGAGGCCGCTCATGAGTCGTGGCAACTACCTGCGCCACCTGCTGCTGAGCATGGGCACACGCCTGGCGATGATCGCCCTGCGCCTGGCGCGCAACGTGCTGCTGGCGCGCATCCTGGGGCCCAGCGAGCGCGGCCTGTTCGCCCTGCTCAGCACGCTGCCCGACCTGATCAGTGCCGCCACCAGCGGCGGGCTGAACACCGCGGTGGGCTATCAGGCGGCGCAGCAACGCTCGATGGGCCTGCTGCTGAGCCAGGTGCTGATCTACGGGTGCCTGCTGGCCGGGGTGCTGACCCTGATCTGCGTGGCGCTGATGCGCGAATTCGGCACTGAGCTGGAAGTGACCCTGCAACTGGGCCTGCTGGCCTGGCTGTTGCTGCTGGCGGTGCCGCTGACGGTGCTCAAGAGCGGCCTGCTCACCCTGCACAACGCCACCGGCGGGGTGGGCGCATTCAACGCACTGCGCCTGACCGAATCGCTGGTGCCGCTGCTGCTGTTCGTGGGCATGTTCTGGATGTGGCAGCACGCCGCGCTGGAGGCCGCGCTGATCAGCTGGCTGCTGGGCCTGGGGCTGGTCGCGCTGCTGGGCCTGGTGTGGCTGGGCCGCCAGCACGACATCACGCTGTGCTGGAACCGCGGCGGGCAGCGCGAGCTGCTCGCCTACAGTGCGCGCAGCCACCCGGACGTGCTGTTCCAGCAGGTCATCCTGCGCTCGGACTACCTGTTCATCAGTGCCTTCCTGGGCAGCGCCGCCCTGGGGCACTACGCCATGGCCAGCGCCGCCGCCGAACTGCTGCTGATCATCCCCGAGGCCGTCACCACCCCGCTGATGAAGCGCCTGCTGCAGCAGGATGCCGGCATGGACAAGCTCACCCCGCTGGCCCTGCGCCTGACTGCCACCGTGATGCTGGGGGCCTGCCTGAGCATGGCCCTGGTGGGCGAATGGCTGATCGTCACCCTGTTCGGCGCGGCCTACCAGCCGGCCTACCCGGCCCTGCTGGCACTGCTTCCCGGCTTGTTCGGCCTGTGCTACGCAAGCATCCTGCGCCTGGACCTGCTGGGCAAGAATCGCCCCGGCGCGGTCTCGCTGATGATGGGGGTGGGCGCGGCGGCAAACCTGATTCTCAACGTGGTCCTGATTCCCCGTTTTGGCATCGCGGGTGCGGCCCTGGCCTCCTCCATCGCCTACCTTGGGGTGACGGTGGCCATGCTCGTGCTGTACTGCAGGCTGAGCGGCGTACCGTTGCTGCGGACCTTGTTTGTGTTGCCTAGCGATCTGTTGCCTTTGCGCCAGATGCTGCAACGGAGAACGGTATGAAACGTACATGGATGTTGTTACCCGGCCTGCTGCTGGCCGCCACTGCCCACGCCGCCACCCTGCGCTGGCCGGACATTCGCGACGGCAGCCTGTACCTGGCTCCGCAGCGCAGCGCCCCGCTGCAACTGAGCTGGGTGCCGGCCTGGCAGGCCGATGCCAACCAGGAACAGGTGTACCTGCTCGACGCCACCGGCAAGCTCGATGCGCAACGCATCATTGCCCCCCATGAAGGCCGCGGCCAGCTGAGCTGGCCACTCACCGCCGGCACCGGCACCTACCAGGTGGCCATCCCCGGCTACAGTTTCAGGCGCTACCGCCTCGAATACGACGACACCACCAGCGCCCAGTTCGCCCCCGCCAAGGTGCACTTCAGCCTCGAAACGGACCGCGCCACCACCCTGTACTTTCGCGTGAAAGCCGGTGAAACGGCGGTGCTTGCCGGCAAGTATCACGACGGTGTGCGCAACCTGACCCTGGAGCGCGTGGACGATGGCAAGCGCCTCAGGCTGGCGCTGCTCGAACACCGGGCCTACTGGCAGTTCGATCAGGTGAACCTGCCCGCAAGCGCCCAGGACCAGACATGGCGCCTGAACTTCGAAGGCACCGGCAAGGTGGCCTTCTGGCTGGACGGCAGCGCCAACCTGTTCGCCCTGCGCCCCCAGGACCTCGCCCCACTGGTGCACCGCGACGGCCAGGTAAGCCTGCGCAGCAGTGCCAAGGTACTGGGCCCCACGCCCAGGCTGGGCAACAACCTGCCCTACGTGATGCCGCCACCGTCCAGCCATGCGGTGATCGATGCGCTGCAACTGCAGGCCGCCGGCTACTACACCTTTGCCGACGTGCTGGCACGCAAGCCGCGCTACGAACTGCCGTTTCGCCAGCTGTACCAGGAACGCTTCGGCATTCACCACGACATCACCCTGATGGCCGCCACCGGGCGCAAGTCCGACCTGATGCGCAGCCGCGCCAACGATGGCGCGCTGGACGACTGGCTGGCCACCAGCGTCGCCCTGGGCGGCAAGGGCCTGCATTACATCGCCTTTGCCGACGAACCCAACCTCAACTACGCCGACTACGCCACCTACCGCACCTTCTTCGCGGCCATGGCCCAGCGTGTGCGCGCCTACCCCGGCGCCCATGAAGCCGGCGTGCGCATCGCCATGCCGGCCAGCTCGCGGCTGGTCAACGGCCCGTTGCGCGGCGATGCGGCGCAGCGCGTCGGCCTGGACTGGGCACGGCGCCTGCTCAAGGAATTCGAACCGCAGATCGACGCCATGGCCTGGCACGAGTGGATGGTCCGCGACCTGCTCGCCACCCGCACCTACCGCGACTCGGTACGCCGCGCCGCCGAACTGGTGGGGCTGGACGCCTACGGTCGCCCGCGCAAGGCGCTGCTGCTCGACCAGACCAACCTGTCCAGTGGCTCGACCCTGAGCCTGTACGAGCAGAACACCCACTATGCCGGCGTATGGTGGGCCTCGGTGGTCATCAATGCGTCCCAGGACGGCCTGCTGGACATGCTCAACTGGTTCCACATCGCCGACGAGCCCGAGTGGCCCAAAGGCATGGTCAAGGTGCTGGGCAACAACCGCTTCGAGCTCAAGCCGGTGGGCCTGGCCCAGCAGTTCATCGCCCAGCACTGGCTCGACCAGGTGCTGCACCTGGACAACGACGCCTTCGAGGTCGATGCACTGGCCATGGCACGCGGCGCACAGCGCAGCCTGCTGGGCGTCAACAAGGGCGAACGCCTGCAACACGTCAGCTTCGCCACCCCGGCCAGCCGATGCCCGCAGGCCGCTGCCACGCTCACCCTGTTCGGGCCGGACAACCAGCCGCGCGCCGCGGCACTGGATTGCCAGCACGGCCAGGTACGTTTCGAACTGCCCGGGCAGACCCTGTTTGCCCTGCGATGGAGCGCCTCATGAACACAGTGCCGAAGATCTCTTCCCCTGCCGGATACGGGAGCCACCATGAATATCGTCAGCAAGTTCAGCCAGCGCGTACACCAGAAAGGCCTGCGCGCCACCCTTCGCAGCGCGTACAAGCGCTACGTGTTCTTTCACTGGGAGCTGCTGTGGATGGAGCGCGACCTGGTCAGCCCGGTGCCGCCGCATACCCTCAAGCCCTATGCGCCACTACGCGTGGAGCGCATCACGGTGCACAACGTGCAAGGCTTTGCCAAGCACTTCGGCGACCGAGTCGAAACCATGCGTGAACTGGCCGCCGAAGGGCATACCGGGCTGATGTTCCTGGACGAAGACAGCCACGTGGTGGCGTTCATCTGGGGCAGCCCGCGTCACTACCACGACCGTCATTACTATGGCTGCTGGTTCCCGGTCGAGCCGGGCGAGTTCTTCGAGTTCGGCGGTGAACTGGCGCGCCAGTACTGGGGTACGTCGCTGTCGGTCGACCTGCAACTGGCCCTGTGGCGCGCCATGGCCGAACAGGGCTGCGACAAGGTGGTCGACGTGTGCGAGACCCACAACATTCCGGCGCTCAAGCTGCACCTGCGCATGGGCTACGTCGAGCAGGGCCGTGTGATGCACGTGTACTGCCTGTTCGGTCGCTGGAAATTCTTCCGCGAAACGCGCTACAGCGGCTCGCGCCTGGATGCCTTGCGCAAACCGGCGCCGCGCAGCACTACTGCCACGGTGTCCTGAACCGATGACCCTGACCTTTACCTGGCACGCCTCGCTGCGTGCCGACGACTTCCCCGCCGACGCCTACGAGCAGTTGCGCGAGCGGCTGCCCGATGCCACCCCCTTCAACAGCCTGGCCTGGCTGCGCGCCGCCGAGGCTGCCTTGCCGGCCAGCCAGCACCTGCAGGTGCTGCTGGGGCACGCACAAGGACGCCTGGTGCTGTGCCTGCCGTTGGTCCGCACCCTTGAGCGCCACGGGCCGCTGGACTTTGCCGTGGTGCACCACCTGGGCTACCCCATGAGCGACCGCATCGGCCTGCTCATCGACCTGCCGACCAGTGCCGCCGGCCAGGTATTGGCAGCCATTCGCACGCGCCTGCCCCATGCCCTGCTGCAACTCAACGAGGTAACGGGCGATTCGCCCTGGCTGCAGCAGTGGGCACGCCGCAGTTCCACCCACGAACAGCGCACCGCCTGCCGTGCGCCGGTGCACCAGATAAGCGAGGCCGACCGCCAGGAAGTCAGTGGCGACCCGCGCTACAAGTTGCGCCGCGCGCGCAAGCGCATCGCCGCCTGCGGGGCACAGGTGCGCCGAGTAACCCCCGATGCCGCCAATGCAGCTTCCTGGCTGGAAGCCGTCAGCGCGGTCGAGGCCGTGAGCTGGAAAGGCGACGACGGGGTCGGCATCTTCTCGGTGCCCGCGCAGCGCCAATGGATGTTCCAGGCCTTCACCGCGCTGGCGGCCGATGGCCGTCTGCGCCTGGTGGTGCTGGAACTGGACGGGCGCTGCATCAGCTACCGCCTGGGCCTGCTCGAACGGGGCCGCCTGTACGACTACAACCTCGCCTTCGTGCCGCAGTATGCCGACCTTGGCAGCGGCCGGGTGCTGCTGCAGGAATGGATCGACTGGGGGCTGGACGAAGGCTGGACGTGGATCGACGCTTCAAGGGTGAGCCTGGAGAACTCCAGCCACCAGTTGCATGAGCGCATGACCGGCCAGGTCGAGCACCTGCGCCACAGTTTCTACAGCTGGCGCCCGTCGGGCCTGTGCCTGGGCATGGCGCTGCGCCTGTGGCAACGCATCAAGCCCTGGCTCAAACGCCGCCAACAGCAGCCCGTGCCGGCACCTGCCACTACCCCCACTGCCACACCGACAGCACAGGAGCGCCCGGATGCCGTCCCAAGTCATAGTCAACGCTGACGATTTTGGCCTCAACGAACACACCAACGCGGTGATCCTGCGCGCGTTCCAGTGCGGCCTGATCAGTTCGGCCACCGCCATGGCCAGCATGCCGGCATTCAAGGCCGCCTGCGCGCTGGCCCAGCAACCGGCCCTGCGCGGGCGCGTGGGCCTGCATTTCAACCTGACCTACGGGCGCCCGCTGAGCGAGCCGATCCGCGCGCTGGCGCAGTTCTGCAATGCCGAGGGCGAGTTCGACCTGGGCCTGTCGCGCAAGCGCCTGTGGCTGGGGCGCGCGGCCCGCCAGGCGGTGCACGAGGAACTGGCCGCGCAATGGCAGCGCTGCCTGGACCATGGGCTGACCCCCAGCCACCTGGACTCCCACCAGCACGTGCACAACCTGTGGCCCATCGGCGAAATCGTCGCCCGCTTCGCCGCCCGCGAAGGGGTGCCGATACGCCTGGCCCGCAATGTGGGGCACAACATCGGCCCGGCAAAACGCCTGTTCAAGACGTTGCTCAACCAGCGCCTGCGCCAGCTGGCCAGGCTGACCGCCGACCATGTGTGTACCCCGGTCGACCTGCGTGACGGCCTGGCCCCACGCCATGGCGTGCTCGAAGTGGTGGCGCACCCCAGTGCCCTGGGCAGCCACGACTTCGGCGATGCCTACCTGGGCAGTGGCGAGTCCTTGCAGGCCTTGCTCGACCAGCGCCTGGCGGGCGTGCCCAGGGTCGGCTACGCGTCGCTGCGCGAGGCGCGCCAGAGCACCCTGGACACTGCCTCCAACAGATAACTACCACCGCTTCGCCCGGCTGATCGGTTGTGCTGTCGGTCCACGGACCGGAGCACGACCATGCCTACCTCCCCTTCACGTATTCCCCACTCAACGTTCATCGTCCAGCGCCTGCCCACCTGGCTGAAACACACCAGCGCCCAGGACGCCGAAGACCTTCGGCGCCATCTGGCCCTGACCCATGTCATCCCCGATGCCGAACCGGACTGGCTGGCCAACGGCCTGCCCGATCAGCGTGACGCCGTGCGCGCAGCCAGGCGTCGCTATCGGCGGGCCAGCCAGACACTGGCAGGCACCCTCAAGGCCTTCCAGGGGTTGCTGGCATTTGCCGAGCCGCTGCTGCAGGCGCGCCTTGACGCCGAAATTGGCGAAACCCTGAACCTGCACACTACCGACCTGGTGCAGTTTCACGAAGAGGCCGACCTCTGGCAGCTCGCCACACGTACCACCTACCAGAAGCAGAGCCTGCTGCAGGCAGCGCTGCAGAACTTCGGTGACGACGTGACTTTCCTCGGCAAGAGTGCGATCACCCTGCAAGGCCATTTCCACCTCGACCTGACCGACGCCGGGCTTGCCTACCGCTATACCCGCCATCGCCTGTCACCCGCCGTGTTCGCCCGCCTGTGCCGCGAACTGGACCTGGGCGCCCGCTACCAGCAGCACCTGCAGGCAGTCTTCGAAACACCTGCCACGCAAGACAGGGTGCGTCGCGACTCGATCGATGCCAATCGCCAGTTGCTGCGCCTGGAGGTCACCGTGGCGAAAGCGCGCCAGCGCATCGGGCCAACCGCCTGCCGCCGGTTGCTGGCGCTGCTGGACGCGCCCGCCGCAGCAGGCGCCGAGGCTCCGCCAGTGCAGGCGAGCCTGCTGAGCATGAGCGGCGTACCGTTGCACGACATCCTGCTGTTTGCCCTGGCATCTGAGCAGCAGGCAGACAGCCTGCTGCTGTACTTGCCCGGCGACCCGGACGATGCCCTCACCGAGCATGCGTCGATGCCGGCGCTGGAGCGCTACCTCAAAGGGCGCCTCAACCACCCCGGGTTTCGCAGGCTGTTTCAGCGCTACGTACCGCTGCAACAGCAGCAACACCTGTTCGATGTGCTCGGACACAACCTGGCCCGGCAGGTGGTCGACAAGGACGGACCGTGGCACTCGCAGGAGCAGGACAGCCTGTACCTGAGCCTTGCCCCGGTTGCCGGCGAGCTGTTCGGCGTGCTGCAGGACCGCCACCTGCAACGCCTGAAGGATGAAGCACGGGTACTGATGGTGCCCACCGCTGAAGCCGACGAGAAAGCGCGCAAGGCCCGCCTGGAACAATGGGAGACACGCGCGCTGAACGTGCTCAATGCCGCGGCGATGTTCGTGCCGGCGCTGGGCCCGGTCATGCTGGCGGTCACTGCGGTACAGCTGATCAAGGAGGTGTATGAAGGCGTGGAGGACTGGCAGGACGGCGACGTCGAGGGCGCCATGGCGCACCTGCAGTCGGTGGCGATCACTGCCGGCATGCTGGCCGGTTCGGTGCTGGCGATCAAGACAGCACCAGCGCTGGTCGATGCGCTGATCGAAGTGCCGCTGCCCGATGGCAGTACGCGCCTGTACCTGCCCGACCTGGCACCCTACCGGCTGGACACGTCGCTGCCCGCCGAGGTGACAGCCAACGACCAGGGCCAGTACCGGCACGCGGACCGGCACTACATCAGGCTCGGCGCCGACCTGTACGAGCAGCAGTTCGATGCGCACCAGCAGCAATGGCAACTGCGCCACCCCGAGCGTGAAGACGCCTATCGCCCCGCGCTGGAGCACAACGGCCAGGGTGCCTGGCGCAGCGTGCATGAACAGCCGCTGAGCTGGTCGCGGGCCACCCTGCTGCGCCGTCTGGGCCCGCTTGCGCAAGGCCTGAGCGATGCAGAACTCGAACAGGCCTGCCAGGTCAGCGGCACCCGCGAAGACGCGCTGCGTCGGTTGCACGCCGCCAATCTGGGCCTGCCACCCTTGCTGGCCGATACGCTGCAACGGCTCAGGATCGTCCGGCAACTGCGCGCCGAAAACGTCACGGGCAACGTCGGCAAGGCCCTGTTCGAGCAGCGTTACCTGGCCCTGGTGCCCCCGCAGCCGCACATCACGGCCCTGTGCGCACGCTTGCCCGGGTTGAGCCCGGTGCTGGCCCGCAGCCTGCTGGACACTGTCGGCCCGGCCCGGCTGGCACGCTGGGTGCCACCGGCAGCCATCCCCACCAAATTGCTGGAAGAGGCCGCCACGCTGGCCGCCCGTGTTCCCCTGGTACGCGCGACCGAAGGCTTGTATTGGCCAGCCCTGGCAACGCCGCAAAGCACGCGCCTGGCGCTGTTGTGCCTGGAGCACGCCCCCGGCTGGGACACCTCGGTGGTGCTGGAAGCACGCACGGGTGGCCCGCGCGGCCCCCTGCTGCAGCGCGTGGGTCGTGCCACCCAGGCGCAGCGCAGGGTTCTGGTGCACGGTGCAGAAGGCTACCAGACCTTCAAGGACGACCTCCCGCTGCACGCGCCCGGCGACGACCTGTTCGCGGCCCTGCATGACAGCATCGCTCCCCGCTATCGCCAGGTGCTGGGCCTGGACACCAGGGCGGCGCTGCAGCAACGCGTGCTGTCGATGCTCGAACGCCCCCGCGGCGAACTTGCCACCTGGCTGTGGTCCGGCGAGGTCCGCGGCTGGGCCAGCGAAGCACGCCTGCTGGGCGGCAGTGACCGCCCCGGCTACCCGCCGGTGTCGCCTGCCAGCTCCTCACAGGAGGCCCGCTACCGCACGCTCTACCCGCATGCCAGCGGCGAAGAGGCGCGTGCCACACTGGCGGCCTGGGAGGCCAGCGAGATTCCTGCACAGGCGCGCTTGCGCACGCTCGAACAAACCCTGCAACGCCTGAAAAGCGCGTTGACCCTGTGGGCCCTGCCCAGTACAGCCCGGCAATCGGCGCGGGAAGAAATCATCGCCGCCTGGCAGCGCCTGTCGGTGCGCGAGGTCGCCGACGGCGAAGCCATCATTCAACTGAACCTGGACTTTCTAGACCTGACCGACGGTGACCTGGAAAGCTTCCCTGTGCTGGAGGCCAACTTCGATCACGTGAATGAGCTGTCGCTGGAGCAGAACTCCCTGACCCGGCTGCCTGACGCCTTCCTGCGCCACTTCACCCAGCTGCAGCGCGTCAGCCTGAACGGCTGCGAACTCACCAGCCTGCCCACCGGGCTGGGTGATCGGCTCAGCGTGCTGGACCTGGCCAACAACCGCCTGGTCTGGGACGAGCACCTGCAGCACGCCCTCGAAGGTTACCCGCAGTTGCGCGACCTGAGCCTGGCGAACAACCCGCTGGCCACCCCGCCCGACTTCGCCCGCCTGAACCGGCTGCAGGGCGTGGACCTGTACAACTGCAGCCTGGCGACCTATCCGACAGGGCTTGATCAGCTGGACGCGCCGAACCTGGTGGACCTGTCCGGCAACCAGCTGCAGGAGCTGCCACCGACCGCCATCCTCTCACCTCCGCTGGCCCGGGCGCTGCGCCTGGAACACAATCCGCTGAGCGATGCTGCCCTGCAGGCGGCCGATGCCTACTACACCACCCACCGTATCGACCTGCTGGTGGCCGAGATCGATTACAACGAACTGCTCGACGACGCCACGCCACAACAGCGGGCCAGCTGGCAACGACTGCAGCAGAGCCTGCCGTCGGGGTTCTTCCGGGACCTGCGTGCCATGTTCGACAGCCCGCCCTACATCGTCGCCCCACTGACCTACCGGCGCCGCCTATGGCGCCTGCTGACCTGGATGGACGCCAATGGGCCCCTGCGTGAGCAGATTCTCGCCCGCACAGGCGGCACCCTGCTCGACCTCGAACAGTTGGGCGAGGTGTCACAGGCCCTGGCCATCCCGGACCTGGCAACCCGCTCGCGCACCTTGCTGGCGACCATCGTCAACCACGTGCGTCTCAGAAAGCTCGGCTTCGGCGTGCTGAGCCTTTCGTTCAACATGTCCGAAGACAGCTACGCGACGCTCTACCAGTGGGCGCTCAAACGTATCACCCGGCTGCCGGGCCTGGACCTGGCCCAGGCGGCGCGTGCCGACGAGCCGGTGATCATCGACGCACTGGTCGATGTGATGCCGCTGCCGGGCGAAGCCTGGATAGAACAGCAGCGCAACCTGCTGCTGGCGGTTGACCCGACCACCTCCCACGGCCTGGACGAAGTACTGGCCATGAACCATGAAGAGGAACCGGTCTACCCTGCATGGGAGCACCACTTGCGCGAACGCTTCGCCGCACAGTTCGCCGCCTCGCGGGCAGCGCTGGACGACAGCCTGGAGCAGGCAGCCGAAACGCTGAGCGAAGGTGAACTGCTGGTGGAGGCGCAGCGCTTGCGGCAGGTGTACGAACAACGCCTCGTCGACCTGCGCAGAACCCTGACCGAGGGAGTGGCGCGAGGCACCATCGACTGACAGGCGGGCGCCGGCCCGGAGCGCACCCGGGCCAGGCTGGCTTTTGTGCCGGGGCCGGCGTTATGCTCGGCTGAACCGTTTCATTCACCATGGAAAAGAGGTATTGCGTCATGGATCGTCTGGACTCGCTGTTTCCCGCTGCCACGGATATTCCCGAGGCCTATCGCCTGGGCGACCCGCTCGAGCAGCGCGACTACCTGGTGGATGGGCAGCTGCACCGCTGGGAAGGCCCGCTGGCCACGGTGCGCAGCCCGGTGTGGCTCAAGACCGACGACGGTGAGCAGCAGGTGATACTCGGCAGCGCCCCGCTGCTGGACGCCGATACCGCCCTCACCGCCCTGGACGCCGCCGTGCGTGCCTACGACAAGGGCCGCGGCGTGTGGCCGAACATGCGCGTGGCCGAGCGCATCCAGCATGTGGAGGCGTTCCTGGCCCGCATGCGCGAGCAGCGCGCGGTGGTGGTCAAGTGGCTGATGTGGGAAATCGGCAAGAACCTCAAGGACTCCGAGAAGGAGTTCGACCGCACCTGCGACTACATCGTCGAGACCATCGGCGCCCTCAAGGAACTCGACCGGCGCTCCAGTCGCTTCGAACTGGAGCAGGACACCCTCGGCCAGATCCGTCGCGCGCCCCTGGGCGTGGCGCTGTGCATGGGCCCCTACAACTACCCGCTCAACGAGACCTTCACCACCTTGATCCCGGCGCTGATCATGGGCAACACCGTGGTGTTCAAGCCGGCCAAGTTCGGCGTGCTGCTGATTCGCCCGTTGCTGGAGGCGTTTCGCGACAGCTTCCCGGCCGGGGTGATCAATGTCATCTACGGGCGTGGCCGCGAGACCGTCAGCGCGCTGATGGCCAGCGGCAAGGTCGACGTGTTCGCCTTCATCGGCACCAACAAGGCCGCCAGCGACCTGAAGAAGCTTCACCCGCGCCCGCACCGCCTGCGCGCCGCGCTGGGGCTGGACGCCAAGAACCCGGGCATCGTGCTGCCCGAGGTCGACCTGGACAACGCGGTCAACGAGGCGGTCACCGGCGCCCTCTCGTTCAACGGCCAGCGCTGCACGGCGCTGAAGATCCTGTTCGTGCACGAGCAGGTGGTGGACGCCTTTCTCGACAAGTTCCAGCGCAAGCTGGCCGACCTCAAGCCCGGCATGCCATGGGACCCGGGCGTCAGCCTGACCCCGTTGCCCGAAGCAGGCAAGGTCGACTACCTGGGCGGCCTGGTAACCGATGCAGTAGCCCACGGTGCCAAGGTGATCAACCAGGGCGGCGGCCAGAGCCGCGGTTCGTTCTTCTACCCGGCGCTGCTGTACCCGGTGAACCCACAGATGCGCGTGTACCACGAAGAGCAGTTCGGGCCGGTGATCCCGGTGGTGCCCTACCGCGACCTGCAGACAGTGATCGACTACGTGCTGGATTCGGATTTCGGTCAGCAGTTGAGCATTTTCGGCACCGATTCGGCCACCGTGGGCCGGCTGGTCGACACCTTCGCCAACCAGGTCGGGCGCATCAACCTCAACGCCCAGTGCCAGCGCGGGCCGGACACCTACCCCTTCAACGGGCGCAAGAACTCGGCCGAAGGCACCCTGTCGGTGCATGACGCATTGCGCGTGTTCTCGATCCGCACCCTGGTGGCCACCAAGTTCCAGGAGGCCAACAAACAGCTGATCAGCCAGATCATTCGCAACCGCGAGTCGAGTTTCCTGACGACTGACTACATCTTCTGATTGCGTGGTGGGCAAAACGGTACAAGCATAGGCTTGGATCGCGGCGCACCTATCGCGGGTCAAGCCCGCTCCCACAAAGGCAGTGATGAACACGTGGGAGCGGGCTTGACCCGCGATAGGGCCCGTGTAGGCAACACACTTTTTGCGTACCAATGGAGGAAAAAATGGCCACCCAACCCATCCCCGACGGTCAGCACAGCATCACCCCCTACCTGGGCATCAAGGACGCTGCCAGGGCCATCGACTTCTACAAGGCCGCCTTTGGCGCCACCGAAATGTTCCGCCTCGACGCCCCCGATGGGCGTATCGGCCATGCCGAGCTGAAAATCGGCGATTCCTCGCTGATGCTGGCCGACCCCTGCGACCAGGCCGGCGGGCTCACCAGCAGCCAATCCCTGCAGGGCAGCGCCATCGGCCTGCACCTGTACGTCGAAGATGTCGACGCTACCTTCGCCCAGGCGCTGAAGGCCGGCGCCACCCAGGTCAACGCCGTGCAGAACCAGTTCTACGGCGACCGCAGCGGCACCCTCAAGGACCCTTTCGGCAACCTCTGGTTCGTCGCCACCCACGTCGAAGACGTGTCGGTCGAGGAAATCCGCGCCCGCGCGGCAAAAATGTTCAGCCCGCAATGAACGCCACCTGCACGCGGCGATGGTCGCGTGCAGGGCTTTGAATTAAGGTGGCAGGCACAGGAAGGCTGGCCAGGATCGTCCATGCGAATCATCGAGAAAAACGCCGCGCTGGTGCGCACCCTTACCCCCGCCGAAGAGGAACTGCTGCGCGGGTTCGTGCTGGGCGCCCTGGAGGGCCCGCGGCTGCTGCAGGCCAACCAGTTGCTGATGAAGGTACGCGCCGCCGGGCAGTGGCTGGCCTGTGACTGCCAGCCCAAGAGCATGCCGGTACTCAACGTCAACCTCAACGGCAGCACCGGCACGCTGTTTCTCAAGAACAACCCCGGCACCGCCGAACATGCGCCGGGCTGTGCCTTCACCAAGGACGAACGCGACACCGACGCCAGCCACAACGAGGCCGACACCCCGCCGGCGGCCTGGCTGGCACCGGACGCGCCGTTGCGCCTGATCGGCGATTTCCAGCGTGCCGCTGCCGGCAGCGGCGACGGCAACGGCAACGGCAGCGGCGACAGGCGCGAACAGCATCGCCTGCTCTCGCTGCTGCTGACCCTGATCGAAGCCAGCGGCCTGAACGTCTATGCCACCCACCTCAAAAAGGACCTGACCGCCCAGTTCGCCGAGCTGCGCAGCGTCGCCACCCGCTACCCGCTGATCGACCGCGTGCCCGCCAGCAACTACCTGGAAACCCGCCTGGACATGAAGCACATGATGATGCTCAAGGCACGTCTGCGCGACGCCACGGTGTTCGGCACACATCGGCGCCATGGCCTGCTGCTGGACTGCGTCAGCCAGATCAAGGCGCGCAAGGTGCTCACCGAACGCAGCGAAGACGGGTTCGACTTCCAGGGCCACCACCTGCTGTGGGGCGGTAGCCGCACCCCCGGCCCGCTGCTGGCGCTGGCCATCTATTCCCCCGCCACCGCCGGCAGCCACTTCTACGAACTGATCCATGTGGCCAGCGTGCCGGTGCTGTCGCGCGCTCACCTGTTCCCGGTGTACCGCGACGAAGAGCGCGAACCGCTGAAGATGCTCGTCTCGCTGATCGACTGGATGGCCGGCAAGGGTGTGAAGGTGGTGATGCGCCGGCCGGTGATCGGCGGTCGGGTGATGGACGAACTGGTGCTCAGCTCCGACCAGGACCGGGTGCTGTCCGTGTCGCTGACCGAACAGCCGCTGGGCCCGGAGCCCGAAACGGAAAACTTCAGGCGCTTTGCCGATTTCAAAGGCCTGGACACCTTCCGCAAGTACGTGGCGGGCTTCTTCATGCGGGGTCGCGACTAGACCGTCCGTCGCTCACGCCGCACCCTCGGCGCATGACGACGGACCAATGTCAGGTAGCCCACATGAAAGGAGTTCGACCATGACCCGCACCCCGATCACCGCTCTGCTGTTCGCCGCGCTGCTGGGCGCCCAGGCCACCGTGGCCCTGGCCGCAGGTACCGGCCCGACCAACCCTGCCCCCGGCAACGGCGTGCCCAACTCCACCCTTCCTGGGGCCGGGGTGGATGTGCCGGCCCCGTCCAACGAGCCGTCGATGCCCAACGGCACCGACCCACGTACCCAGGGCAACGACGACGGCCGCCAGGGCGGCATGAACACCGATGACACCCGTGGGCAGATGCCCGAGGGCACCGGCTCCGAGAGAAATGGCCACGAAGGCTCCGAAAGCAACAACAGCGGCGGTGTCAGCGGCCCGGCCGGCAGTTGACCGCTGCGCCCGCAAGCTGGCTCCTACCGGCGATACACACCCTGTAGGAGCCGGCCTTGCCGGCGAAGGCCCAAGCACTGCAACCGCTTGAGTGCCGCCCCTGCTGCCCCTATCATCCCCAGCCTCTTCCACCTGGGGCTCCCCGTGTCTGACCCTCGCCTGAAACGCCTTGGCGCTTGCCTGCTGGCAATCCTTGGCAGCGCCTACCTGGCGCAGAACATCGTGCCATGGCGCCAATTGATGGCCGATGAACGCACCGGGCCGGCCCAGACACGCCTGCTGCAATTGAGCGATGGCAGCCAGCTTGCGCTCAACCACGCCACCCATGTGGACATCCGCTTCACCGCGCAGCAACGACGCCTGGTGCTGCACGACGGCGAAGTGCTGGTGCAGGCCAGCAGCGACCCGCGCCCGCTGATCGTCGAAACCCCGAGCGGTGAAGTCCGCGCACACTCCGGGACGTTCAGTGTCGATCATCTGCACAGGGGCTCCCAGGTCAACGCCTACGCGGCTGACGTACAGGTCCTGCCACGGCTGGGCACCCCCAGCCTGCTGCCCAGCGGCAGCGGGCTATGGTTGCGCCGTGCCGGCAGCAGCTGGCAATGGCCAGCCCGGCCCAGCCGAATCAACACCCGGGCCTGGCCCGCCGGTAGCTAGCAGTCGAAGCGGTCCACCGCGCGGCGCCGCTCGTTGTCGTCGCGCATGTCGTAGTTGGCCGTGGTCTGGATGTTGCTGTGATGCGCCAGCTTCTGCGCTATCGACAGGTCGTGCTCCTCGATCACCCGGGTGATGAACGAACGGCGAAAATCGTGGGGCATGATCTTCACGCCCACCTGGGTTCCGCGTTGGCGGGCGATGTAGTAGATCGCGTGCTTGGTGATGCGCTCGCGGGTGATATGGCTGCCGCGGCGGATGCGGTTGAACAGGAAGGTATCGTCGGCCTGGCCCTCGGGCAGCTGCGAGCGGCGAAACTCCAGCCAGGCATTGAGCTTGTCGAAGGCCCACACCGGGGCGTACTTGATCAGCTGCTTGTTGCCCTTGCCCAGCACCTGCAGGCTGCGCTCGGCAAAGTCGATCTGCTTGAGGTCGAGGTTGACCGACTCGCTCTTGCGCATGCCGGTGCCGTACAGCAAGGCGATCACCGCCGCGTCGCGCAGCCCCTGCGGGCGCGGGTCGGCAGCGCAGGCCTCCATCAGTTCGCGGATCAGCGTGCGCTTGAGGTTGCGCCCCACCGGCAGGCGCGTGCCCTGGGCGGCCTTGACCGTGCGCATGCGCAGCAGCTGGTCCTGGCTGATCAGGCCCAGGCGCCAGGCCTCGTTCATCACCCCGCGAATCGCGTTGACGTACAGCGACGTGGTGTTGGGCGCATAGCCGTCGGAGCGCAACGCCGCCACCAGTGCAGTGACATGCCCCGGTTCGAGCAAGTGCCAGGGCACCTCCTTGATGTCGATGTCCTCGAAGTCCAGACGGTCGGCGGCGTCCTGCAGGATGTACTTCATGGTCAACTGGCTCGACGGGGCCAATCGGGCGAGGTATTGCAGCAGGGGGTTGTGGAGCGATGCGTGCAGTGAATCAGGCAAACCGTGGGGTTCCTCTAGCGCAGTAGGGCAAATTCAGCCGGGGATGATACCCCTAGTCCACCAGGTAAAGCTTGATGGTTTCCCGGGTCAGCGAGATCACCTCGTGGGTGTAGCCCTCGGCATCGCTGGTGCCGTATTCCAGATACCCGTCCTTGCGCTGGATCACGTAGGCCACGCGTGGCAGTGGCCTGCCGGTTTCGCTGTCGGTGATGGGCAGGCGTGCACTGTAGAGCGGCGCCTCGACCTGCCTGGCGAAGGGTGCCAGCGGCGTGGCGTCGTCCAGCGTCGGCGCGGCCCACACAAAGGGTGGTATGTACGGGCTGTAGTCGTGCTTGTTCACTTCGGCCAGCAGCACCGAAACCGGGATGCGCATCACCAGTGAAAAGTACGCGTGATACGGGAACGCGGTGATGTACAGCTTGCACGGGATTGTGGTTCTGTTCTCGAGCAGGCGCTGGATGGTTTCGCGGGTCAGTTCAGTGCTGCTGGAGCGGCTCGGCAGGGTCTTGTCGAAGCTCATCTGCGCCAGGTAGTTGAAGCTGCCATCGGGCGCGCGGCTTTCGAACTCGGGCGAGCCGGACAGGTTGTAGGTGATCACGTGCTCGAGGTCGAAGTTCTCGTCGCCGTCCAGCGCGCACACCAGCCGCTCGCTGATCTGGCCATTGCCGGTGTGGCGTTCGAACAGGCTGAGCAGGTCTTCGTCGGCCTGAAAACGCAGGTCGTAGCGGTACGGGTTGTCGCTGAACGACACAAAGCGCAGGGGCAACGGGTCGATGCCGTGGTCCTTGACGCAGCCACTGCTCAACAGTGCACCGGCGGCCAGCGTGAAGCCGAGGGCGAAGCGGTGAAACACAGGCATGCGCCCTTCTTCCATGAGTGTGGCGGGCGCGCAGGATGCCCTAGCAGGCACTCTGCGGCAAGTGTCACGGCGCTTTGTGCGATGCCTCGTGAACCGCTGGCGCAGCGTGACCAACTGGTGTATCAAGGCGCCCTCCCGCCCCATGGATGACACATGCGCCTGCTTCCACTGATCGTACTTGGCCTGCTGGCTGCCCAGCTCAGTGCCTGTTCACTGTTCATCCCGCGCGCCAAGGCCACGGTCGAACCGATTTCCCTGCAAAAGCAGCTCGACAGCAACCACAGTGTGTACACCCTGACCTTCGCGGCAGATGTGGATGTGCTCGACGCCTTCCGGGGCAAGACCAGCCAGTTGGGCACGCGCATCGAATGCTCGATCACCGAGGATGAGAACCTCGCCTATGACCACCGCATGACGTATTCGCTGATCGGTGAGATCGAACGCGATGACCGACCGCCCCGTGATGGCCTGTTCACCTCGAAACTGAGCTTTCAGAAAAAAGACCAGTACCGCGACCTGAGCGACGCAGCGGCCCTCGACATGCTGGCAAGAAAGCCGGTACTGCCATGCACCATGAAGGCGTCCGGCTTCTTTGTGGGCTACTACTATTCGAAGCCGTTCACCTTGCAGGCCAGCGACCTGATCCGACTGATCAAGGGGCCGGTGCCTTCGCAGCGCCTATTTCTCAAACACTACTGAAGAACGTGCGGCGCCCTTGAAAACAGGTGCTTGACCTCAACCTAACTTGAGGTTTTACCCTTGCGCCTCCCTTGAGTGGAGTCGCCCCATGAGCACCAGCCAACCCGCCGTATTTGTGTTGTCCAACCCCGAAGGCCTGTACGACCCCAGCGCCAATGCCTATTCACACGTGGCCGAGGTCAGCACCGCCGCCAAGCTGCTGTACATCGCCGGCCAGGGGGGTGAAGACCCTGCCGGTACGCTGTCGCCCGACTTTGCCGAACAGGCGCGCCAGGCGCTGCTCAACCTGCGCACCGCGCTGGAATCCAGAGGTGCGAGCCTGGCCGATGTATTCAAGCTGACCCTGCTGATCGTGGACCATAGCGAAGCCAGGCTGGCGCTGTGGGTGGCGGCTGCGAACGCCGCCTGGGGCCAGCTCAGCAAACCGACCTGCACCCTGATACCTGTGCCGCGCCTGGCACTGGACGGCATGCAGATCGAAGTCGATGCGGTGGCGGCCCTGCCCGCTTCGAGCTGATGGCCCCTAGCGCAGCGTGCACTGCGTCTGCACGATCGAGCGGTTGATGCGGTCCAGCTCGCTCTCGGCAACAACCCTGTTGTGGACGTTGAAGGCCATTTCATAGGCCTGGTTGGCAAACGCGGTGCAGTTGGGCCGTTCGAGAATCACCGCATCCATGCGCAACGCGTAGATGACCAGGGCGTCCGCCGACTGACCGGCGCGTTCGCGGTAGGCATAGCGTTGCTGGCGGGCCTGCTCGAAGTTGGCCTGCACTGCCTTTTCATAGTTGGCCTTTTGCGTGCGCTGCACAGTGGCCACCGGCACAGTGAGCAATTGATACACCGCCTGCTCGTAGGTCTTGGGGAAGCGGACTTCGTTGGTTTCGTGCAGCAACGTCTGGTTCATCACGTACAAGGTGGTGGTCGGACAGTAGTCGAAGCGCCCGCAGGCCTTGCTTGCCTTGGCTTGCAGGGCATCTGGCTGAAACCGCTGCGCCGACCAGCCCAGGGCCAGGTTGTACTGCTTGAGCGCCGTGTAATCGGCCTTCAACGCCTTGTTGAACGCCGCGAAGCACGCCGTGGTCTGCGCCGTCTGCGCATCGCCACAGCCTTTCACGCCAGAGATGTCGTCCAGCGAGTCGCCGCTGTAGTCGAGGGTCAGCGCTGGCCGTGCAGGCGTTGTCGACACCGCCACACCCTGGGTCTTGAGTGCACCGTAGCGGGCCGTCATTGCTTGCAACCTGGCACCGTCGGCTTTCTGCACGGCGGCGATTTCCAGCAGTTGCTTGACCGCGTCGAGGTCCTGGGGCTTGAGGTCCTTGTTGCCGGTCAGTGCCTCCAGCAGGTCCAGCGTGGCATTGGCATCACCAGCCTCGGAGTCCATGCGCAGCGCGCTCAAGGTCGACGCATAGCGGCTCTGTTGCACGAACTCGCCAAGGTTCATTTCTTCAAGGCTTGCGTACTTGAGCGGCTGTGCAATCTGCTGGCTCATGTCCTGGGCACACGCCAGCGAGGCGTACAGCAGGGTGATGGCAAGGGTAAGGCTGGTCTTCATGGACGTCCTGACAAGGCAACGCCACCGCAATGGTCGCGGTGGCCCACACCTGCATCGGCACGGCTGGCGCTTCCTTTAACTCAGTACACGGCCCCCACCGGGTACACGAATGCATTCACGTCATAGAAGGGCGTGCGCTGGTAAAACCAGTGCAGGCGCGCACTCGGGCTGTCGGCGAACGCCTTGTCGTCCTTGAGGCGGGCCTCGAACTCGGCCTTGAGTGCCGGGCTCTCGGCCAGCATCTTGCGCGCCATCGGCTCCATCACGTATTCCTCTGGCTCCTCCGCCGCCACCAGGGTCGCGTTGAAGAAACCCCAGGCCCAGAACGAGTCGGGGCTTTGCGGGTGCAACAGGTTGATCGCCAGCACGCCCAACGGCTGGTCGACGTCGATCAGCACCGAACCCGCCGCAAAGGTCTGCATACGCTCCAGCGGGTTGGCCACGCCACTGACCAGCAGATGCCCTTCATAGCCCGGAATCTCGTTGGCTGCCGCACGGTCCGGCTCGAAGCCACCGGCCACCTTCACCTCATCCATGCGGTACAGCGTCACCGCCATCGCCGTGGGCTGCTCGAGGGTGCGCATGCGGATGCCATGCGCCTTGAGCCGCGCGATCACCTCGGCCCACTGCGCCGGCACCACGTACTGGCGTGGGCGCTTGACCACCAGGTCGGGCTCGGTGTTGCCAGTGACCGGCACCGTCAGCGGCTTGGGCACGTTGCTCCACACGATCGTCCTGGCACCGGTGATCGGCGACTGTTCGTAGCGGTAGTCGCCCACCTTGAAGTCCACCTGCTCCTCCTTGCCCGGCTTCCAGGTCAGCACCACCTCGCGCTGGGCCGCGAGCCGGGCACGGTCACTGGCAATGGCCTGCTGCAGCGAAGCGGCCTGCTCGCCGATCACCTGGAACATCGTCTTGAGCATCACGTAGTTGCCCAGCACCTGGGTCTGGTACGGGTGCAGTGCATGCTGCTCGATCAGAATCGACGGCACGTTGCGGATATCGCCGTACTGGTTGGAGAAGCGCGCCAGGTCGGTGCGGTACGGGTAGTAGCCCTGGGTCGGGTCCTGGTTGTCGTTCATGCTGATGCACTCGTGCACCACATGCCCCTCGCCCTCCAGCGCCTGGTACACCGGCGCACGCATCACCGTGTCCATCCACGCGCTGCTGGCCGGCGACCAGCCATTGCCGTTATGGCAATACGAGCTGTCGTAGGGGTACATCGCGCCATCGGTGGAGTGGGTGTCGGCGAAGAAGCTCAGCTCGTAGGTGTTGAACACCCAGGCCACGTTGCGGATCTCGGCGCTGTCGAGCTTGGTGAAATCGCGGTTCAGGTTGAGGTTGCGCCCGTTCACGCGCCAGCCACTCTGGCGGGGGCCGTTCTGGTTGATTCGGCCATAGGCGCTGCGACGGATATCGCCGTCCACGTTGACACTGGGGATGAACAGGATGTTGACCTTCTGCAGCAGGCCGGCCAGCGGCTTGCTGCCGGTGGTCATGTCGCGCAGCAGCATGAACATCGCGTCCTTGCCGTTGGACTCGCCGGGGTGGATACCGGCCTCGATAAAGAGCGTCGGCTTGCCCGAACGCTTGAGCGCGGCGGGTGACTTGTCGGCCTCCAGCGAGGCCACCACCAGCAGCATCGGGTGGCCCTCGGCGCTTTTCTCCGGCAGCTCGCTGAGCACGATGGCGCCATTGGCGGCGGATGCCAGTTGCTGAAGGTAATCGCGGGTTTGCGCGTAGGTGCTGGTGTCGGCAAAGCCGGTGGCTTCGGCGACGGTGATCAGGGGGTTGCCGGCGGGCGCGATATAGCGGGTGCTGGTGAGGGTCTGCTCGAACATTGCCGGCAGAATGCGTTGCTTGGCGGCCTCGGGGTAGTCGCTGTCATCGATATAGGCCGGGGCGCCGGGCAAGGCCGCAAGGGCGGGCAGGCTGCCGAGCAACAGCAAGGTGGCCAGCAGGGGCTGCGGGTGCAGGTCGTTCATGATGGGTCCTTATCATGCGTAAGCAGGCAACCTTAGCTGATAAGGGGCAATGTCACCGCGATGGGATGCCGGCGAAGCGCCGCGCGAGCGGCGCTCGGTGCCAGGAGCGCCGTTGCGCCACGCCGTTCTACCGCGCCGCCAACCCCATCTGCCAGAAATCCGCCTCCAGCCGCGACGCCTGGGCAAAGATCGCCACCAGCTCGGTGAAGCGCTGCTCGGTCATGCTGCGCGCCGCCAGCTCGTCCAGGTGCAGGCGCGCTGCAGCAGCCACGCCCTGATACCCCTCCCCGGCATACTCGCCAATCCACTCGCGGTACGGATGATCACCCAGCGCCGCCACCCCGTCGGGGCTCAGCGCCCGGCCGATCTCGGCGTAGCCGATCACACAGGGCGACAGCGCCACATGCAGGTCCAGCAAGTCGCCCGCCGCGCCGCAATCGAGCACGAAGCGCGTATAGGCCACGGTGGCCTGGTGCTCCGGCGCGGCCTCGATGTCAGCCTTGGACAAGCCCCAGCGCGCGCACAGGCGTACATGCAGGTCGGTCTCGTCCAGAATCGCCGCAAGCCCCGCCTGGGCGGCACGGATGTCCGAAGGCCGGCGGCTCTTGTACGCGGCCAGCGCCCAGGCCCGCGCGAACTGGATCAGGAACAGGTAATCCTGCACCAGGTAGGTACGAAACGCCGTTTCGGGCAAGCTGCCCTGGCCCATCTGGCGCACGAAGCTGTGGTCCACGTAACTGGCCCACTCGGTCGGTGCAGCAGCTTTCAAACGGTCGAAAATATCCATCGTTCACTCCCCCTGTGGGTACACGGCATCGAAAAACTCAAGCTCCAGCGCCACGGCACGCAAGAAGAAATCGGTGCTCAGCGCCTCTTCCTGGGGGCCCACACGGTCGAGTTCGGCGCCCAGGAACGCAACGAAGTCGGCGAAGGCCGGGTTGTCGTGCAAGGTGATCCACTCGGCGTGCACGAAGTTGTCCGGCAGCGGCCTGGGCGCCTTGAGCGCCCAGTCCAGGTACAGGCCCTCGGCCACGTTGAGCACCGCCAGCACTGCCGCATAGGATCGGGTGGCCGCCGCCTGGCGCATGATCGCCTTGAAGCCGGCCGTGGGCTGTGTGTCGGCCGGCGCGGTGCGTTGCGCCTCGCTCACGCCCAGTGCCTCAAAGGCGCGCAGGAAATAGGTGTTTTCATCGCTGGCGATCATGCCGGCGAAACGCGCCAGGCGCAGGCGTGCATCGAAGGTGTCGGCGGTGGCAATGGCCGCGCCGAGCAGGGTCAGGAAGCTGTCGATGAAGCGATGGTCCTGCACCAGGTAACGCACCATCACCGGGTCCGGCAGGCTGCCGTCGCACAGCTGGGTGACGAAACGGTGGCCGACGGCGGCCGACCAGGTGGGTTCGCTTTGTTTGCGCAGGTGTTCGGTGAAACGTGGGGCAGTCATGGAGCGGCCTCGCAGTGAGACCGGCAAAGAAGGCAGGCGCTAGATCCCATCCCTTCGCCGGCATGATCCGGATCAGGTTCGAAGGGTCACCGCGCTGCAGATGCCAGCGGTTTCTCAGCCCGTTGCCGGGGCTCCCCTTGGTGCGCACACTGTATACAGCGATGTGGGCAATGTGCAATGCGCAGGCACCGCATCGATGCCATCGCGGGTCAAGCCCGCTCCCACAGGAGCTGGCGCCGTCCTTGTGGGAGCGGGCTTGACCCGCGATAGGCATTCACACCGAAACCGGTTTCAACATCCCCCGCTCGACAATGAACCCGATCACCGCCTGCAAGCCCTGCCCCGTCTTCAGGTTGCTGAACGTCCACGGCCGCTCGGGCCGCATGCGCCGGGTGTCCTTTTCCATGACCTCCAGCGACGCACCCACATAGGGCGCCAGGTCGATCTTGTTGATCACCAGAAAATCCGACTTGGTGATCCCCGGCCCGCCCTTGCGCGGGATCTTCTCGCCCTCGGCCACGTCGATCACGTAGATCGTCAGGTCGGCCAGCTCCGGGCTGAAGGTGGCACTCAGGTTGTCACCGCCACTCTCGACGAAGATCACTTCCAGGTTGCCGAACTTGCGCGCCAGATCCTCCACCGCCGCCAGGTTCATCGAGGCATCTTCACGGATCGCGGTATGCGGGCAGCCGCCGGTCTCCACGCCGACGATGCGCTCGGGTTCGAGCGCGCCGGCTTCGGTAAGGATGCGCTGGTCTTCCTTGGTGTAGATGTCGTTGGTGACCACGGCGATCTGGTAGTCATCGCGCATGGCCTTGCACAGCGCTTCGAGCAGCGCGGTCTTGCCGGAGCCGACCGGGCCGCCGACACCGACGCGCAGGGGTTGCTGGTAGCTTTGCATGGCAGTTTCCTCAGGATCGGAACAATCGGGTGTATTGGGTTTCATGGCGGGCAGAGGCAATCGCCAGCAACGGCAGGCCGCCGCCCAGGTGTTCATCAGGTACGTCCAGCGCCCACTCCAGTACCGCAGGCAGCTCCTCGCACAACTCGCGCAGCAGGGTCTGGGCTGCCTGCTGACCGAACGGCACCAGCTTGACCCCGGCCATCACCGCCCCTTCCAGCCAGGCAAAGCCATGCCCCAGGGCCAGCTCACGCAGCGGGATCTGCCAGTGCACGGCCAGCCAGGCCATGCCGCCCAGCTGGCTCAGCTCGACGCTGCTGCGCCAGGCCGGCGCCTGACACAGCTGCCAGCCATCGAGCAGGCGCGCCAGGGCCTTGCCACGCTGGCGTTCCTCCAGGCGCAGCTCGGCGGTTTCGCGGTTGGCCAGCAAAAAGCTGCTCCAGTGGGCGAACGCATCGGCATCTTGCGCGCGGCACGCGCTGTACAGCCGTTGCAGCAGCGGCCAGTCGAGGTGGCCGAGGGTGTCGTGCAACTGCTCGCGCTGCCAGGCGCCAAAGCCGTCGGCCCCCGTCACCCAGCCCGCCTCCACCGCCCACTCCAACCCCTGGGAATAGGTGAAGCCCCCCACCGGCAGGTTGGCGCTGACCAGTTGCAGCAGGCGCAGCAACTGCAGGTTGGCGCTCATCAGCCGGCCAGCACCAGGGCGGCACCGGCCAGCAGGCCGCCGCCACAGGCCTTCTGCAGCCCAGGGTGACGGTGCAACAGGCGCCCGGCGCCATAGCCTGCCAGCAGCAACAGGCCGCTGACCGCGACAAAGCCTGCGCTGAACACCCAGAACGCGCCCGGGCTGGCTTCGACGCCGTGGGCCCAGCCGTGAAACAGCGCGAACACCGGCATGACCAGCGCCAGCAGCACCTGGCGGCTGGGCAGCAGCAGCGCCGCGGCGGCCACCAGCAGCGAGCCGATGATCATGCTCTCCATGCCGATCACGCCCCCGAACAGATGGCCCATCAGCGCGCCGCCGAACATCGCCGCCAGCGTGGCCAGCGGCAGCGCCAGGGTGCGCCCGGTCAGGGCGGCCAGCACCCCGGTGCCCAGCAGCATCAGCAGGTGATCAAGCCCGGTGAGCGGGTGCAGCAACCCGTCCTGCAGGGGGTTGCTGTCGTGGCCGGGGTGGGCGAACGCAGGGACGGCGATCAGCAGCAAGGCAAACGCGAGGGTCTTTTTCATCGTGCAACTCCATGTCGAAATCAGTGGGCGTGGCCAGGCACGCGAACAAAGGGGTGATCGTTGTGGCTGTGGCTGTGCGGCGCGCTCTGGTAGGCGCCGGCCTCGGGCTCGAACGGCGCCTGCTCCACCGTCACCTCAAGGCCGAAGCCACGCACCATGTCGTCCAGCACATGGTCGTGCTGGTACCGCACGAAATCGCGCTCGATCTGCAACGGCACATGCCGATTGCCCAGGTGATAGGCGGCGCGGGCCAGCGCCAGCGGGTCGGCGCAGCGCACCGTCGAAACCTGCTCCGGCGCCGCCAGCACGCGAATCACCTCACGCCCCTGGGCGTCGGCCAGCAGCTCGCCGCCGCGAATCAGCTGGCCGCGTTCGAGCATCAGCCCGGCCTCGCGCCCGTCATCCAGGGTGATGCGCACGCGGCTCTTGATGCGCGTATCCAGGCTCAGGGTGGCAGTGGCGCCGATGTGTGCGGCCTGGTTCAGGCGTTGCGTCAACAGGATCATGCTCGCTCCTCAAAACAGAAAATAACGCTGCGCCATCGGCAGCACGCTGGCCGGCTCGCACACCAGCAGCTCGCCGTCGGCGCGTACCTCATAGGTTTGTGAATCCACTTCGATGGTGGGCATCAGCCCGTTGTGCAGCATGTCGGCCTTGCGCACCGTGCGACAGCCCCGGGCCACGCCGATCAGGCTGCGCAGGCGCAGTTCATGGTGAACGCCACGCTCCACCGCGGCCTGGGACAGGAACGTCATGCGCGTGGCGTTGCGCGCCTGGCCCAGGGCGCCGAACATCGGCCGGTAGTGCACCGGCTGCGGCGTCGGGATCGAGCCGTTGATGTCGCCCATCGGCGCCATCACGATCATCCCGCCCTTGAGCACCAGTGCGGGCTTGACCCCGAAGAACGCCGGCGACCACAGCACCAGGTCGGCCAGCTTGCCGGCCTCCAGCGAACCGACTTCATGGGCGATGCCATGGGTCAGCGCCGGGTTGATGGTGTACTTGGCGATGTAGCGCTTGACCCGGAAGTTGTCGCTGCGCGCGGTGTCAGGCGCCAACGGGCCGCGGCGCAGTTTCATCTGGTGCGCCACCTGCCAGGTGCGCAGCACCACCTCGCCCACCCGGCCCATGGCCTGGGAGTCGGACGAGGTCATCGAGAACGCGCCGATGTCGTGCAGGATGTCTTCGGCGGCAATCGTCTCGCGGCGGATGCGCGACTCGGCGAAGGCCACGTCCTCGGGGATGCTGGTGTCCAGGTGGTGGCACACCATCAGCATGTCCAGGTGCTCGTCCACGGTGTTGACGGTGTACGGCAGGGTCGGGTTGGTGGAGGACGGCAGCACGTTGGCGTAGCCCGCCGCACGGATGATGTCCGGCGCATGCCCGCCGCCCGCACCCTCGGTATGGAAGGTGTGGATGGTGCGGTCGCCGATGGCGGCCAGGGTGTCTTCGATGCAGCCGCTTTCGTTGAGGGTGTCGCTGTGCAGCGCCACCTGCACGTCCATCGCCTCGGCCACGCCCAGGCAACAGTCGATGGCCGCCGGGGTCGAGCCCCAGTCTTCGTGCAGCTTGAGCCCCACCGCCCCGGCCTCGATCTGCTCGCGCAGGGCCTGGGGTTGCGAGGCATTGCCCTTGCCCAGCAGGCCGATGTTGATCGGCAGTTCGTCGGCGGCCTGGAGCATGCGCGCCAGGTACCAGGTGCCCGAAGTACAGGTGGTGGCGTTGGTGCCGGTGGCCGGCCCGGTGCCGCCGCCGATGAAGGTGGTGATGCCCGACACCAGCGCCTCGTCGACCTGCTGCGGGCAGATGAAATGAATGTGCGAGTCGATGCCGCCGGCGGTGACGATCTTGCCCTCGGCGGCGATCACCTCGGTGCCCGGCCCCACCGCCAGGGTCACGCCGGGCTGCACGTCGGGGTTGCCGGCCTTGCCGATGCCGAAGATGCGCCCGTTCTTCACGCCGATATCGGCCTTGACGATGCCCCAGTGGTCGATGATCAGGGCGTTGGTCAGCACCAGGTCCATGGCCTCGGCGGCCAGCATCTGGCCCTGGCCCATGCCGTCGCGGATCACCTTGCCGCCGCCGAACTTGACCTCTTCACCGTAGACCGTGAAGTCCTGCTCGACCTCCACCCACAGCTCGGTGTCGGCCAGGCGCACACGGTCGCCCACGGTGGGGCCGAACATGTCGGCATAGGCACGCCGGGAAATACGGCTCATGCCACGGCCTCCAGCTTGCCCATCACCCGGCCCTGGAAACCGTACACCTCGCGCTTGCCGGCATAGGCCACCAGGTTGACGGTGCGCGCCTGGCCCGGTTCGAAGCGCACGGCAGTGCCGGCGGCGATGTCCAGGCGAAAGCCGCGGGTGGCCTCGCGCTCGAACACCAGAAAGGCGTTGACCTCGTAGAAGTGATAGTGCGAGCCGACCTGGATCGGCCGGTCGCCATGGTTGGCCACGCTGACGCTGATCGTGGCGCGACCGGCGTTGAGTTCGATGTCGCCGTCGGCGACCTGGATTTCTCCGGGAATCATGGGCTGCTCCTGGGCAGGTCAGACGATAGGGTCGTGGACGGTGACCAGCTTGGTCCCGTCGGGAAAGGTCGCTTCCACCTGCACGTCGTGGATCATCTCGCTGACGCCTTCCATCACCTGGTCACGCCCCAGCACTTCGCGGCCCAGGCTCATCAGCTCGGCCACCGTGCGCCCGTCGCGGGCACCTTCCATCACGCTGGCACTGATCAGCGCCACCGCCTCGGGGTAGTTGAGCTTCAGCCCACGGGCCAGGCGGCGCTCGGCGAGCAACGCGGCGGTGAACAGCAGCAGTTTGTCTTTCTCTCTCGGGGTCAGCTCCATGGTGCGGTCTCTCAAGTGGCCCAGATGCGCGGCGGGCATGGCGGCAAGCCGACGACGGTCGGTCGCAGGGCGCGCCACAGCCGCTGCAGGGTGGATTGCAGGCGTTGGTTGTCGTGGTCGAGCAGGCGCACCACCAGCAGCTGGCCAAGCAGCGTGGCGCCGGCGGGCACCGGCAGCGGGTGGATCAGTTCGCGTACCTGTTCAAGCAGTTGCTCGTTGGCCGGGGCGGCGCAGAAGGTGGCCAGCAGCGGGTGGCCGCCCAGCTTGTGCAGGTGCCCACCCTGCAGGCGCAGGCGCTCGTGCAGGCCGGGATCGTCGGGCATGTCCACCTGCAGCCGGCTGTCCACGGCGCCATGGCTGAAGGCCTCGCCCATTACCGGGCGGCCCAGGCACAGGGTTTCCCAGGCCAGCAGGCGCGCGCCGGGGGCCAGGCTGAAATGGCTGTGCAGCGATACCCGCGCGCCGGGGAAGCAGATGCTGTCCTGGGGCAGCCACTCCAGGGTGCTGCCCTCGGCCAGGTGAAAGCGCTGGCGCAGCACCGAGGTGGGCCCGGCGCTGCGGTAGAACTTGGTGGCACCGGGCATGGTCAGCAGCGCATGGCTGCCCGGCTCCAGGTGCAGCTTCAGGGCCAGGCGATCCCCCCCCACCACCCCGCCCGGGGGGTGCAGCACATACACATGGCAGGGGTCGCCTTCGGGGTAGAACGGGCGCTGCACCAGAAGTGGGCCGAAATGCTGGCGTGCACCAATTCGGGTCCGCCCCTGACCTGCGACGAAGCGCAGGTTCAGTTCGGCGTTCCAGCCGGCCGGATCAACCGGCGCGGGGATAAATCGTTGAGCTTGCGTCATGCACGGCGGCCCTGGGCAATGGAGTGGCGACACGGCAAGGCCGGTGTCTGACCAATCGATCAGCTATCGATGCCAGGGGCAATGCAGGTTGCGAGCCAATGTTGTGCATTGGCGTGGTCACGGCGTAGGAAACGCCCTGCGATGGTTACTGCTGGCCAAACAGGTCATGGGCGTCGAGCAGCCGGTAGGCGATCTCGGGACGTTTTTCGAGGGCGCGGCGGATGGCCGCCGGTATGCTCTGGCGGGTCTTGCGGCACAACCCTGGCGGGCCCTCGACCTCGATACGGATACCGCGCATGGTGCGCACTTCATTGGGGCCGGGGGCGATGTGCACCTGGATGCCAAGCTGATCGAACAGGCGGCGCTGCAGGTGTTCGAGGTCGGGCAGGCTCTGCAGGTTTTCCAGGCGTTGGAGCAGGCGGTTTTCTTCCTGGCGGGTCAGGCGCAGAATGCGCAGGTCGGCGCCCGGCGTTTCGAGCAGGCGTTCGCGCTCGCAGATGCAGGCACCGGGTGGGCAGGGTTGGCGCAGCGGTATGATGGGCTCCATGAGGCCCAAGCATAGTCACCGGCCCCTGCGCCGGCAACGCCGGCTCCTGCCCGGTTTGCGTCGCCTGCAGGCGCCGGCGTTGCCGGCGAAGGCGTCACTGGAGATCCTTGCATGAAACAACCCGAACTCGACCTGTTCGGCCCACCCGCCCTCGGCGCCCCCGAATGGATCGGCAAGCAGACGCTGCTGCTGCCAGGCTTTGCCCTGGACCTCGTCGAGCCCCTGCTGCCGGCCCTGCGCACGGTGCTGCGCGCCGCACCGTTTCGCAACCAGCTCACCCCCGGCGGGCGCACCATCGAAGTGGCGGTCACCAATTGCGGGCCGCTGGGCTGGGTCAGCGACCGCCTGGGCTACCGCTACAGCCCCTTCGACCCGCTCACCGGCAAGCCCTGGCCTGCCCTGCCCACGCTGCTCGCCGAGCTGGCCGCTGCCGCCGCAGAGGCAGCCGGCTTCGCCCATTTCAGGCCCGACGCCTGCCTGATCAACCACTACCAGCCCGGCAACCGCCTGACCCTGCACCAGGACCGCAACGAACGCGACTTCAGCCAGCCCATCGTGTCGATCTCGCTGGGCCTGCCGGCGGTGTTCCTGTTCGGCGGGCACACCCGCAGCGAGCCCACCCGCAAGGTCGGCCTGCAGCACGGCGACGTGATGGTCTGGGGCGGCGAGGATCGCCTGCGCTTTCACGGGGTCAACCCGCTCAAGGACGGCGAGCACCCACTGCTGGGCGCCCGCCGCATCAACCTGACCCTGCGCAAGGCCGGTCAACCCGATTGAACTCCCGCCGGTCTGCGCCCCTCCCACTTCATAGGGTTTGTATGAACGATGGAGCACGGCAATGGCCAAGCCACTGCAGGAATACCAGCGCAAGCGCAACTTCGACGCCACCCCGGAGCCGGCCGGCAAGGCCCGCCGCGGCGCGCGCGCGCAGGCATTGCAGTTCTGCATCCAGAAGCACGACGCCAGCCACCTGCATTACGACTTTCGCCTGGAGCTGAACGGCACCCTCAAGAGCTGGGCCATCCCCAAGGGCCCGTCACTGGACCCGAAGGTCAAGCGCCTGGCCGTCCACGTCGAAGACCACCCGCTGGACTACGCCAGCTTCGAGGGCAGCATCCCCGCAGGCCATTACGGTGCGGGCGAAGTGATCGTGTGGGACCGCGGCGTGTGGCTGCCCGAGGGCGACCCGGCCCAGGCCTATGCCAGCGGCAAGCTGCGCTTTCGCCTGCAGGGCGAAAAGCTGAACGGCACCTGGCATCTGTTTCGCACCCGCCTTGGCGGCAAGAAGGAACAGTGGATGCTGGTCAAGTCCGACGACGAGGCTGCCCGCGCCGAGGCCGACTACGACGTGCTGCAGGCCCAGCCCGACAGCGTGCTCAGCGAGCGCAGCCTGATCCCGCGCACCAAGGGCAAGGGCAAAGACAAGGACAAGGACAAGCCCAAGGCCGCACCCCCGCCTCGCCGCCCAGCCAGGGCCGGCACACTGAGTGCGGCCAGGAAGGCCACCCTGCCCGCCGCCCTCACGCCGCAACTGGCCACCCTGGTGGAAACCCCGCCACAAGGCGACTGGCGCTACGAGGTCAAGTTCGACGGCTACCGCATCCTGGCGCGCATCGACGGCGACGACGTGCGCCTGTTCACCCGCAACGGCCACGACTGGACCACGCGCATGCCGCTGCAGGCCAAGGCCCTGGCCGGCCTGGGGCTGAGCTCGGCCTGGCTGGATGGCGAAGTGGTGGTGGCCAACGCCGAGGGTATCGCCGACTTCCAGGCCCTGCAGAACGCCTTCGACAGCGACACCGATGCCAACATCGTCTACTACCTGTTCGACCTGCCCTACCTCAATGGCATGGACCTGCGCCAATGCCCGTTGCAGGAGCGGCGCGCCGCCCTGGCGGCCGTGCTTGAACCGGCCGACGAACAACGCCTGCGTTTGAGTGCCGACTTCGACGAAGCCCCCGAGTCCCTGCTGGCCAGCGCCTGCCAGATGCAGATGGAGGGCCTGATCGGCAAACGTGCCGACAGCCTCTATGTATCGCGGCGCAGTCACGACTGGATCAAGCTCAAGTGCAAGCAGCGCCAGGAATTCGTGATCGTCGGCTTCACCGAACCCAAGGGCAGCCGCGCCGCGTTCGGCGCCCTGCTGCTGGGGGTGCACGACGCCGACAGCGGCCAGCTGCGCTACGCCGGCAAGGTCGGCACCGGCTTCAATACCGCCACCCTGCAGAGCCTGCTCCAGCGCCTCACCCCGCTCGAGGTGAAAAAGCCCGCGGTCGCCAACCCACCCACCGGCGCCGAAGCCCGCGGCGTGCACTGGCTCAGGCCACAGCTGCTGGCCGAGGTGGCCTACGCCCAGATGACCCGCGAAGGGGTGGTACGCCATTCGGTGTTCCATGGCCTGCGCGAAGACAAGCCGGCCCGCGCCATCGGCCTGGAGAAACCCGTGAAAGCGCCTACCCGCAAAGCCTCCGACAACACCCTGCGCATCACCCACCCCGACCGGGTGATCGATGCCAGCAGCGGCACCGACAAACGCCAGGTGGCCGAGTACTACGCCCAGGTCGCCGAATGGATCCTGCCGCACCTCAAGCGTCGCCCCGTGGCGCTGGTGCGCGCACCGGAGGGCCTGAGCGGCGAGCTGTTCTTCCAGAAGAACGCCGCCCAGCTGAACATCCCGGGCCTGGAGAGTCACGACAAGGCCGAGGCCGGCCAGGCAGTGATGATCATCGACCGCGCCGACACCCTGCTGGGCGCGGTACAGATGAACACCCTGGAACTGCACACCTGGAACGCCACCGCCAGGGACTTCGACAAACCCGACCGTTTCGTGCTCGACCTCGACCCCGACCCGGCATTGCCCTGGAAGGCCATGGTCGAAGCGACCCAGCTGACCCTGGCACTGCTCGACGAACTGGGCCTGCAGGCGTTTCTGAAAACCAGTGGCGGCAAGGGCATGCATGTGGTGGTGCCGCTGACCCGGCGTGCCGGCTGGGACGAAGTCAAGGCGTTCAGCCATGCCATCGTCACCCACATGGCCGGGTTGTTCCCCGACCGGCTGTCCGCCGTTTCGGGGCCTAAGAACCGCGTGGGGCGCATCTTCATCGACTACCTGCGCAACGCCCGTGGCGCCACTACCGTGTGTGCCTATTCGCTGCGCGCCCGCGAAGGGCTGCCGGTGTCGGTACCGATCCGCCGCGAAGAGCTCACCGAACTCAAGGGCGCCAACCAGTGGAACCTGCACAACCTGGGCGAGCGCCTGGCCAATGGCGACGACCCCTGGGCCGACTACGACAAGACCCGCCAGTCGCTCACCGTGGCGCTGCGCAAGCGCATGGGCGTGGCATGAAGGGCCTGGACTGGATCGACCTGCTGCAGTGGCCGGCCATGCTGCTCACCCTGGTGGCAGCCTGGTGGATCGGCTCGCGTCAGCCGCGTCGGCGGCGCATCGGCTTCTGCTGCTTCATGGCCAGCAACCTGCTGTGGGTGGTGTGGGGCTGGCAGACCGAGGCCTGGGCATTGATCGTGCTGCAGTTCTGCCTGTGCGCCATGAACCTGCGCGGCCTGAAAAAGAATACCTCGACCCACGCTGCGTGCCCCAAGGAGTCCGCCTCATGAGCATTGTTCAAACCTTCGACCTGGGCCGCCTGGACACCCTGCTGCGCCAGTTCGCCGAGCGCCCGCAACCGCTGAACCTGGACAGCCAGCTGCTCGAACTGATGCAGGCCCTGCAGGCGGCCGGCCTGGAACGCCTGCCGTTGCCCGGCCAGGGCCAGACGCTGCAGCGCTGGCAGACCCTGGCACGGGTGGCCGGCGCCGACCTGGCCCTGGCCAAGCTGTATGAAGGGCATACCGATGCCCTGGCGATACTCGCCGAATGCGCCGGGGCGCACCTGGCCGGCAACGGGATCTGGGGCGTATGGGCAGCCGAGCCGCCCAGCGCACGGGTGCGCATCGTGGCTCGCGACAACCAGCGGGTGTACCTGCAGGGGCGCAAGGCCTGGTGCTCCGGCGCGCTGCAGATCGACCACGGCCTGCTCACCGCCTGGGACGAAGACGAACAGCCGCAACTGGTGGCGCTGGACCTTGCCGAGACGGGTCTGCACCGGGTGGCAGACGGCTGG
The DNA here is from genome assembly GCF_024261405.1 of Pseudomonas sp. FBF18. NCBI lineage: Bacteria > Pseudomonadati > Pseudomonadota > Gammaproteobacteria > Pseudomonadales > Pseudomonadaceae > Pseudomonas > Pseudomonas sp. FBF18. The sequence goes on from NZ_QKRS01000002.1 coordinate 439,860, forward strand.
CAGGCGGTGGGCATGGGCATTACCGCCAGCGTCGAGCTGGAACTGGAACACACCCCGGCGCACCTGGTGGGTGGCCCTGGCCAGTACCTCAGTCGCCCCGGCTTCTGGCACGGCGGCGCCGGCATCGCCGCCTGCTGGTACGGCGCCGCCGAGGCCCTGGCCGACTACCTGCGCGAACACTGCCGCCAGCCACGCCCCGACCCCCACGCCGACGCCCACCTGGGCGCGGTGGACGCTGCCCTGTGCGGCGCCGCTGCAGCCCTGCGCGAGTGCGCCGCACAGATCGACGCACAGCCCCAGGCCGATGCCCAGTTCGCCGTACGCCGTGTGCGCGCCCAGGTCGAATACGCCGCCACCCTGGTGCTGACCCACGTGGGCCGCGCCCTGGGTGCCACCCCGTTCTGCCGCAACAGCCACTTCGCCCGGCTCAGCGCCGACCTGCCGGTGTTCCTGCGCCAGAGCCACGCCGAGCGCGACCTGGCCGAACTGGGCCGGCAACTGGCCGGGCGTGAAGCCGGCGGGTGGCAGCTATGAGCGTCGACAACCCGATCAAGGCAGCCGGCAGCGGCACGCCATTGTCGCTGTGGCAGGCGTCCAGCGCCCTGGCCCAGGTCGCCACGGTGCAGGCCGATGAGCTGCTGCCCCCCGGTGCGCGCCTGGTGGTGGTGGCGCCCCACCCGGATGACGAGGTGCTCGGTTGCGGTGGCCTGCTGTCGACCTTCTGCGGCCGTGAGCAGGCGTTGCTGCTGGTGTCGGTGACCGATGGCGAAGGCAGCCACCCCGGCTCGCTCGCCTGGCCAGGCGAGCGCCTGCGCGTGCAGCGCCCCCTGGAAAGCCGCGCAGCCCTGGCCGCGCTGGGGCTGGACGTCGACCGGGTGGCCTGGCAGCGCCTGCACCTGGCCGACAGTGGCGTGGCCGCGCACGAAGCGCAGCTGGCCCATGCGCTGGTGCGTTGCCTGCGCCCCGGCGACCGGGTGCTGAGCACCTGGCGCCTGGACGGCCACTGCGACCACGAGGCCGTGGGCCGTGCCAGCGCACAGGCGGCGCAGACCGTGGGCGCGCAGCTGATCGAGGTGCCGATCTGGGCCTGGCACTGGGCCCGGCCGGACGACCCGCGCCTGCCGTGGCGCCGTGCGCGCAAGCTGGCGCTCAGCCCGCAGCAACTTGCGCGCAAGCGCGCCGCCATCGCCGCGCATGCCAGCCAGCTCCATGCCGATGGCGAGCAGCCACCGGTGTTGAGCCAGACCACCCTGCAACGCCTTCTGCAACCTTTCGAACTGCTGTTTCTATGACGGGTGTTTCCATGAGCGTATCGCCGCAGTATTTCGAACAGCTGTTCGAGCACGATGAAGACCCCTGGGCCTTTCGGACCCGCTGGTACGAGAAGCGCAAGCGCGACCTGACCCTGGCCTGCCTGCCGCGCCAGTACTACACGCGCATCTTCGAGCCCGCCTGCGCCAACGGCGAGCTCAGTGCAGCGCTGGCCGAGCGCACCGAGGCCCTGCTTTGCCAGGACCTCAATGCCACTGCCGTCGAGCTTGCGCGCCGGCGCCTGGCAGCCTGCCCCCAGGCCAGTGTGAGCCAGGGCCACCTGCCCGGCGACTGGCCGGGGGGCGAGTTCGACCTGATCGTGCTCAGCGAGATCGGCTACTACCTCGACCCCGCGCAGTGGCTGCAGGTGATCGAACAGGCCGTGGCCAGCCTGAGCCCTGGCGGTGCGCTGCTGGCCTGCCACTGGCTGCACCCCATCGACGGCTGCCCGCAGGATGGCCGCCAGGTACACGCCCTGCTCGATCAGCGCCTGCCGCTGTACCGCGCCGTGCGCCACGAGGAAGCCGACTTCCTGCTCGAATACTGGTGTTGCCAGCCGTGTGCCATTGACCTGCAGGAGCCTTGCCTATGATCGGCGTGATCGTCCCCGCGCATAACGAAGAACAGTACCTGCCGGCCTGCCTGCGCGCCCTCGGGCAGGCGGCGGCGCAGGCCGAGGCCCTTGGCGAGCGCGTCGAGATCGTGGTGGTGCTCGACCAGTGCAGCGATGCCAGCCAAGCCATTGCCCTGGCGCACGGCGTGCACACCCTGCAGGTCACTGCGCGCAACGTGGGCTACGCCCGGCGTGCCGGCGCCAGCTGGATGCTCGAGCGCGGCGCGCGCTGGCTGGCCTGCACCGACGCCGACAGCTGCGTGCCGGCCGACTGGCTGGTGTGCCAGCTGGACTGCGCCGCCGACGCCGTGTGCGGCACGGTGCACGTGGAGCAATGGCAGGCGCACCAGGATGCGGCGTTGCAGGCGCGTTACCTGGCCCACTACCAGGCCCGCGAGGACCACCGGCACATCCATGGCGCCAACCTGGGCATCTGCGCCAGGGCCTACCAGCGGGTCGGCGGCTTCCGGCCCGTGCCGCTGGACGAAGACGTGCAACTGATCAGCGACCTTGAGCTGAGCGGCGCGCGCATCGTGTGGACGGCACGCAACAGCGTGTCCACCAGCAGCCGTGGCGACTGCCGGGCGCGGGGCGGCTTCGGCGACTTCCTCACCACCCTGGCGGCTACCCCGTGAGCCGTGGCGCGGCGCAGGTGCATATCGGCATCTCGGGCTGGCGCTATGTGCCGTGGCGGGGCGACTTCTACCCCGAGGGCCTGCGCCAGAAGGACGAGCTGCACTTCGCCTCGCGGGCGGTCAACAGCATCGAGATCAACGGCACCTTCTATGCGCTGCAACGTCCCGAGCGTTTCGCCGGCTGGGCGGCCGAAACGCCGCCAGGCTTCGTGTTCAGCGTCAAGGCGCCGCGCTTCATCACCCACGTGAAGCGCCTGCGCGAGATCGACGAACCGCTGGCCAACTTCTATGCTTCCGGCCCCCTGTCGCTGGGCAGCAAGCTGGGGCCGACCTTGTGGCAGTTCCCGCCGAACATGCGTTTTGACGAGGGGTTGTTCGATGCGTTTCTGGCGCGCCTGCCGCACACCGGCAAGCAGGCCAAGGCCCTGGCCGCGCAGTGTGCCGAGCGGATGCAGCGTGCGGGTTACCTGGAGGGCGCCGACCGGCAGGTGGTGCGCCATGCAGTGGAGGTGCGTCACGAGAGCTTTCTGGATCCGGCGTTCGTGGCGTTGCTGCGCAAGTACCGGGTAGCGCTGGTGGTGGCCGACACGGCGAAGAAGTGGCCGCATGTGGAGGACTTGACCAGCGACTTCGTGTACATGCGCCTGCATGGGGATGTGGCGCTGTACAGCAGCGGTTATTCAGAGGCGGCCTTGCGCGGCTGGCAAAAGCGTATCCAGGCGTGGAAACGCGGGGCGCAGCCTGGGGATGCGCGGTTGATCGATGCGGCAAGTGCGGCGCCGAAGGCGGCGCATCGCGATGTGTACTGCTACTTCGACAACGACATCAAGGTGCGCGCGCCCTATGACGCCAGACGGTTGCTGGAGCTGCTGAAGCTGGACAAGGGCCTGGAAGCGACACCGGGTGCTGCGCTGTAGGAGCCCGCCTGGCTGGCGAACCGGACACCGCGAAACACCGGCCAACGCAGCGCGCCCCTTCGCCGGCAACGCCGGCGCCTACATGCCGTTCACATACCCCTTGAGAAAATCGATCCAGGCCCGCACCTTGCGCGGCACGTGGTTGCTGGCCGGGTACAGTGCATACACGCTCTGCTCGACAAAGCGATACCCCGGCAATGCATCCAGCAGGCGCCCGGTACGCAGGTCGTCCTCGATCAACCAGGCCGGCAGCAGCGCCACGCCCAGCCCCTGCAAGGCGAACGAACGCAGGATCGAGGCATTGTCCGCCACCATCACCGCCCGGCCCGATGGCTCGTACACCGCCGCCTCCCCCCTCTGATCGAGCAACGCCCAACCGGCCTGGCGCTCGAAACGCCCATGCACCAGCCTGGGCAAGGCGTTCACCTGGGCAAGCGTCGCCCCTGGCACGCCCACGCCCGGCGCCATCACCAGGTGCACTGCATAGGTCTCCAGGCACACCCCGCGGTAGCCTGAATCCTGCGCCTGACCCAACCGGATGGCCACGTCGAAGCGCTCCTGCACCAGGTCCGCATGGCTGGTGTGGGTTTCCAGCCGCACGTTGAGCAACGGGTGCTCGCGCATGAACAGCTGCAAGGCCGGCGCCACCACGCGCAAACCGTACTCCACCGTGGAGGTGACCCGCAGGCTGCCCTGCAACCCGCCATGCTCGGCACGCGCCTGCTCGATGGCCAACCGCGCCTGCTCCAGCACCAGCAGGCACTGACGGTAGAAGCCCTCGCCGGCATCGGTCAACGCCACCCGGCGCGTGGTGCGGATCAGCAGGGTCACGCCCAGCTGCGCCTCCAGCTGCTTGATACCGAAGCTGACCGCGGCGCGGGTCTGGCACAGGCGTGTGGCCGCCGCCGTGAACGACCCCGCCTCCACCACGGCGCAAAACAGCTCGAAACGGTCCAGGCTGACCATGCAAAGGCCCCTTGATTGTCAAAATAATTCGACCAATCTGGCAGTATTGCGGGGCTTATTCAATCATCAGCACCGCCCTACACTGCGCCCATCGTTCTCCAGCGGCGCCCCGTCATGCCTTTTCGCAGCAAAGTCAGCCTGATCTTCCTGATGGGTTTTGCCCTCGACCTGCTCAACCTGTTCGTGCTCAACAGTGCCTACCCCGCCCTGCAGCGCCAGCTCGGCGCCTCGGTCACGCAGCTGGGCTGGGTCGGCAACGCCTACATGCTCGGCCTGACCCTGATCATCCCGCTGGGTAACGGGCTGGCGCAGCGCATCGGCGAGCGCGCCACCCTGCTGCTGTCACTGGCCCTGTTCGGCCTGGGCTGTGCCCTGGCAGGCTCGGCCCGGAGCATCGAGGCACTGATCGGCTGGCGCCTGCTGCAGGGCCTGGGTGGCGGCCTGCTGATCCCGGTGGGCCAGGCGCTGGCCTACCGCGCCTGCCCCGCCAGCGAGCGCGCCGGCCTCACCTCGCGGGTGATGATGGTGGCCCTGCTGGTGCCGGCGCTGTCGCCGGCGCTGGGCGGGCTGATGGCCGACCAGGGCGACTGGCGCTGGGTGTTCTTCGCCCTGCTTGCGCCCACCCTGGCGTGCGCCGCGCTGGTGCTGGCCTGGCTGCCCGGCGGTCGGCCCCAGCCCAGCGTACGGCCGGCCCTGGACCTGCGCCTGTTGCGCCAGCCACTGCTGCACACCGCCATGCTCATCTACCTGTGCGTACCGGGCGTGTTCATGGGGATCAACCTGGTGGCGGCGCTGTACCTGCAAGGCACGCTTGGCCTGAGCGCCACTGCCACCGGCGGGCTGATGCTGCCGTGGGCCGCCGGTGCGCTGGCGGCGATCGCCCTGAGCCGGTGGCGCTTCAACGCACTGGGCCCACGCCCGCTGCTGCTGGCCGGCATGGGCATTCAAAGCCTGGCGGTGCTGGCGTTGGCCAGCCCCTGGCTGGTCGCCCACCCCGGTTGGCTGGTGCTGCTGTATGCGTTGCTGGGCCTGGGCAGCAGCCTGTGCAGCAGCACCGCGCAGACAGCGGCGTTCGTGGCGATCCCCGAGGCCGCCATGGGCGCGGCCAGTGCGTTGTGGAGCCTGAACCGGCAGTTGAGTTTCTTTTTCGGGGTGGCGTTGCTCGGCGCAGTGCTCGACTGGCGATTGCCGGGGCCTACAGCCTACGCGCAAGTGCTGGCGCTGGGCGCCGCGCTGACCTTGCTGCCCTTGCCCTGGGTGCTGCGCCTGCCGGGCGCCGGGGCCGTGTTTGTTCAACCTGTGGAGTGAGTGCAATGCCAGAGCGTAATGCAGGGTTTGAGGAGGTGCTGGAGGCGCATGTGCAGATCCGCCAGTGGCTGGCCGGCGAGGCACGGCCGCCGTTGCTGGAGCGCTTTGCCGAGGGGTTCTCGATGTTCACGCTCAAGGGCACGGTGCTCGACAAGGCGCAGCTGGAGAGTTTTTTTGCCCAGGCCTATGGCTCGCGGCCTGGCCTGCGCATCGAGATCGATGAGATGCACGACGTGGCGCCGGGGGTGGTGACCTATCGCGAGCATCAGCAGGATGACAGCGGCCAGACCACGCTGCGCTGGTCGACGGTGGTGTTCGATGGGCAGGGCAAGTGGCTGCATTTGCAGGAGACTGCGGCACTTGCGTAAGCCCATCGCGGGTCAAGCCCGCTCCCACAGGGCCTCGCAGTGGGTGTGGGAGCGGGCTCGACCCGCGATGAAGCCGCCGCGGTCAGGCTTTCTTGCGCGAAGGCGCTGCCTTCCTGGCCGGCGCCTTCTTGCCCCCACCCAGGCTGCGCTTGAGCAGCTCGGTGAGGTCGATGATGTCCGCACCCTTGCCCGCTGCCTGGTCTTCGGGTGCCTCCACGGTGGCGATCTTGCCCTGGCTGGCCTTCTCCTCCACCAGCGCCATGATGGTGTCCTTGAAGTCGTTGTGGTACTCCTGCGGCGTCCAGTGCCCGGCCATGTCCTCCACCAGACGCTTGGCCATCTGCAGCTCCTTCTTGTCCACCGTGGCCGCGCTCACGCTCTTGTCCAGCTCCAGCCCTTCGAGCCCGCGGACCTCATCGGGCCAGCGCAGGGTGATCATCACCAGGGCGTCCTCCAGCGGGCGCAGCAGCGCCAGGTGCTGCTGGGTATGCAGCACCACCTTGGCCAGCGCCACCTTGCCGGTGCTCTCCAGGGTCTGGCGCAGCAGCGCATAGACCTTGCCACCGCGCTTGTCCGGCGCCAGGTAGTACGGCGTGTCGAAGTGCTGCAGCGGGATCTCGTCACTGCCCACGAACGAGAAGATATCGATGGTCTGGGTGGCCTCGGGCCGCGCCTTGCGGATCTCGTCCTCGCTGATCACCACATAGCGGCCCTTCTCGAACGCCACGCCCTTGACGATATGCTCCTTGTCGATCTCCTTGCCGGTGACCTTGTTCACCCGCTTGTAGCCCACCGGGTCCATGCTGCGCTTGTCGAGCCAGTCGAAATCGACCCGGTCGCTGCTGACCGCCGTGGTCAGCGACACCGGGATATGCACCAGCCCGAAACTGATCGCGCCCTTCCAGATCGCCCTGCTGGCCATGCTCGTCTCCTCGCCTAAGGCAATGGGTTGCCACCGGTCACGCCAAACACTTCACCGGTGATGTAACTGGATTCCTGCGACGCCAGCAGCACGTACAGCGGCGCACACTCGGCCGGCTGGCCGGGGCGCTTCATCGGCGTGTGCCCGCCGAAGTCGGGGATCTTCTCCGGCGGCTGCCCGCCGCTGGGCTGCAGCACCGTCCAGATCGGCCCCGGTGCCACCGCGTTGACACGGATGCCGCGCTCGATCACCTGCTTGGCCAGGGCCTTGGTAAAGGCCACGATCGCCGCCTTGGTGGTGGCGTAGTCGAGCAGGGTCGCCGACGGCTGGTACGACTGGATCGATGCGGTGTTGATGATGGTGGCCCCGGCCGGCATCAGCGGCACGGCCGCCTGGCACAGCCAGAACAGCGCGTACACGTTGGTCTTCATGGTGGCGTCGAACTGTTCGCTGCTGACCTGGCCCACCTGCTTGCGCGCCACCTGCTTGCCTGCCACGTTGACCAGGATGTCCAGCCCGCCCAACTGGTCGTGGGCCTGGCTGACCAGTTCGCGGCAAAAGGCCTCGTCCTTGAGGTCGCCCGGCAAGGCGATGGCACGCCGGCCCTCGGCCTCGATCAACTGGATGACCTCCTTGGCATCGCTGTGCTCGATGGGCAGGTAGTTGAGCACGATGTCCGCACCCTCGCGGGCAAAGGCGATGGCCACCGCACGGCCGATCCCGGAGTCGGCGCCCGTGATCAGCGCCTTGCGCCCCTGGAGCCGGCCAAAGCCCTGGTAGCTGTGCTCACCGTGGTCCGGCTTGGGTTGCATGCCGCTGTCCAGCCCCGGCGCCGATTGGCCCTGGGCCGGAAACGGCGGTTGCGGGTACTGGGTCAGCGGGTTGCGCATGCTGTACTGGTTGCTGGGTTTTGGCGTCGACATCGGGATCCTCCGGTACGGTTCAGTGCCTCAGTGCGTGGGGGCCTGCCTGGCGCAGCCGCAGCCACTGGCAGAACAGGGTTTGCCGGCCGGGTGATGATCGGCGCAGGCCTGACAGCAATAAGACTTGCCTTCGCGTTGCACGGGGTTGTCGCCGACCTTGCAGTTGCAGTCCGGGCAGGCACAGGTCTGTTGGTCCATGGTCTTGACTCCTGAAGGTGATGGTCGTCATCGGTGGCGCCGTTTGGCGCCCCTGCAAGAAGTGACCGGCCCGCGCGCGCAATGGTTCAAGGCAGTTGGTCCGCTTGCGGCAAAGCCGATGAAACCCTGGCCGCTTTGTGACCTCCACAGAACACGAGGGGCCCTTTCGCCCCGGTACCGGAGACCGCCATGACAAGCCACCTGGTCAAGCTGTTCACCCAACCCAACTCGGCGTGGGCCGATATTCGCCACGACGAGGAAGCCCACCCGCGTCACTACCTGTCACACCTGCTGTTGCTGGCACTGATCCCCACCGTATGCCTGTTCATCGGGATCACCTCGGTGGGCTGGAGCCTGGCCGAAAACGAGAACGTGCGCCTGAGTGCCAGCAGCGCGTTGCAGCTGTGCATCCTGCTGTTTCTGGCGATCATGGCGGGCACGGTGCTGATGGGGGCATTCATCCGCTGGATGTCGCGTACCTTCGATGCACGCCCCACCCTCAACCAGTGCATCGGCTTTGCCGCCTACACCGCCACACCGTATTTCGTAGCCGGGCTGGCCGGGCTGTACCCGAGCCGTTGGCTGGCGGTCACGATACTGGGCGCGGCCACGGTGTACGCGACCTTTCTGCTGTTCACCGGTCTGCCGACCTTCATGCGCATCCGCAAGGAAGACGGCCTGCTGTACTCGGCCAGCGTGTGGGGGGTGGGGTTGCTGGTGCAGGTGACCATCCTGGTGTCGATGATCCTGTTCTGGTTCAACACCCTGCAACCGGAATACCTGCGCCCGGCCGGCCTGGGCTAGCCGGGCGCATGGGGGTCAGGCGCGGTACAGCCTGCGCGGCTGCAGGCCCATGGTGCGGCGCTCTTCGCGGATCTGACCCACCAGGTCCGCGATGGCCCGCACGTCGGGCAAGGCGCTCAGCTGGATACCCGTGACCGTAAGCTCGGCATACTCGGCATCGGCCGGCAGGTGGATGGTCAGCGCCAATCCGTCGCTGCACGCCACTTCACAGCGCCATGGCAGAAAGGCGCCTTCTATCAGGCGACGCAGTTCCAGATCACACACTCCGTTCATTGGCATGATGCAACCCTCGATGTCTCAGGTGTAACCACTAGTAAGGGCCCCCCGGGCCCGACATTCAAATCGAAAACTCCAATACAGCCCCCGGCATCTGATTGACCGGGGCAATGAAACCGCACCGGCGTGTTCAGCCGTTGCGCGTCACCGTCAGCCCCACCGCTGCAATGCGCTCGACCTGCTCGTAGCCAGGTTCGAGCAGTTGCTCGCCAAACACGTCAGGGTCCAGCTCCTGGTAGTGCCACGACCATTGCGGGGCGGTGAGCTGGGCACGGATGGCGGCAAGGAACGGGTCGTGCCCGTCGACCATCGCCACCCCGGTGTACAGCAGCAGCGTGCCGCCCTGGCTCAGGCGCCCGATTGCCTCGTTGACGATGCGCAGCGACAGGTCGGCGCCCAGGCTGCCGCCACCGTGCCGATAGGCGCGGCGGCCGGCATCGAGCATGTACGGCGGGTTGGCGACGATCAGGTCGAAGTTGCCGGTAATGCCCTGCAGTACATCGCTGTGCGCCACCGACACATTGGCCAGCCCGGCCAAGGCCACGTTGATCGCGCTCAGGCGCAGGGCGTCGGGGTTGATGTCCAGCGCGGTGACCTGGGCATGCCGGCGTGCACGGCCGATCAGTATTGCCCCTACCCCGGCCCCGCAGCCGATATCCACCGCGTGGTTGATTTCGCTGAAGCGGCCCTGCAGGTGGCTGGCGATAAAGTGTGCGAAACGGTAGCTGTCGGGCCCGAAGAACACCGCATCGGCCTGCGTGGTGGGAAAGCCCGAATGCACGAACAGCAGGTCCTCCAGGCTCGACCAGCGCACCCGGCTGCGCCAGCAGTCGCCGTCTTCGTCGAGAATCTGTGCCACGCGCATCTGCGCCAGTTCGTCGGCCGACAGCAGCGAAGCGGTGAACGGACGGTTCCAGCCAAAAATGTCGCGCAGGGTGCGCGCCCGCGCCGCGCTCTGGCGCTCGTTGTTGCGCTGCTGGGTCAGCGGGGTGACGCAGGTGAAGCGGTAGCCGTCGGCCTGCAGGCGCCGGCCCAGTTGCAGCAGGGCCTTGTCCGCTTCAGGCTGGCAGGTGTTCAGCAGCATGGTGCACTCCTTCAGTTTAGGCCGGTGAGCTGGCGGTACATCCGCGTGGCCTGCAGGCCGCGCGGCAGTGCATGGCGGTTGCCGGCCATGGCGTCGATCAGGCGTTCGATACGGCACTGTGCGGGCAGCGCCTGCAGCTCGATGTCGAGCGCGGTGTCGTCCGAAGGCATCGAGGGTTGCAGGGCGCTGCCCTGGGTACGCTCGGGGTTGCCGGCCGGCTGCCAGTCGCCGGCAATCCAGTCATGCAGCAGCTGCTTCTCATACACGCTGAACACCCCGAACATCGCCGCGCCCGGCCCCTCGATCACCTGCCAGAAGCGGCTGAGCTGTGGGTCCTGCCCGCGTTTGATCCAGCCCTTCTGTTCCAGCACGCCAAGAAAGCCCGGCATGCTGCCCGGCTCGGCCAGCCATTGATTGACGGTGCGCCCCTGGAAGCGGCAGTAATCCGAATGCATGTGCTGGCCGAAGGCGCGTTTGCGTTCGAGCAGCGCTACCACCTCGGCCTCCAGGTCAAAGCCTGCGATGATCGCCGCCGAGCCCTGGCCCAGGTCGTTGAGCCGGTAGCCGGCGGCCACGCGCTGGTAGAAACGCCCGTCGTCCTGCTCCGGGCTCAACTGCTGCAGGGCCTGCACGGCCTTGCGTGCATGGCCGCTGCTGGCGTTGTCGATGGTGACGTGCAGGCGAAAGTACTGGGCATCCAGGCCCAGTTCGTCGAGCTCGTAGGCGCTGATCAGCAGGTGCAACGGCAGTTGCTCATAGCCCAGGTTGTAGCCGATCACCTCGGGCAGGAACATGTCGCTGTTGGCCCCCAGCGCCAGTTGCAGGCAGCCTTGCAGGTAACGCTCGTCGGGCAGCGGCACCGGCTCGTGGCAACCGGCCTCGGCCAGCAGGCGGCGATAGATCAGCACATGGTTGCAGGCCGGGTCGCCATCGCCCAGCTCTTCGAGGTAGATACGGATCAGCCCGTGATAGCGCGGGTCGGCCCAGTGTCGCAGCAGCCCGTGCAGCCAGGCGCCGTCCACCGCCTTGGTGGGGGCCACATGGTGCAGAAAGTACAGCGCGTGGGCGCGAGTGCTGAAATAGCGCCGGGGCGCGCCGGCCTTGCGCCCGGCCAGGTACTCGGCGTATTCGCCGGCAACTGCGGCGGTGCGCCGGTCGGTCCACGCGTCCAGTTCGCCCGGGGTTGCCGGCAGGTCGTCCTGCAGACCCTGGGTGCGCAGCAGTTGCTCGGCCAGCCAGGCGGCACTGCCCACCAGGTCACCGCGCAGCAGCGCCTGGTAGCGGTTGAGCAGGTCGCCGGCCTGAACCTGCGCCAGGTCGGCAGTCGGGCGGGTTGCGTTCATCACGGTCATGGCCGTTGTCCTCTTGGCTGCCCCTTGCAGTCGATATGCAAGGGAATGGGCGCTGCGCTGCAAAGTTCCACAGCCCCGCCAAGCGGATGAAAAAGTCGTGCGGGCTTACCGTTCGTCTCATGCACGCAAAGATTTTAAAACTTTGCCCCGTGGCCTATCTCCACACCTATGTGAGGTCCACAAGGCTTCGCATCCCAATGACATGAGGATCAGCATCATGGACAAGAAAGAAAACTCGGGAAACTTTGCCAACGACAAGAACAAGGCGTCGGAAGCCGGCAAAAAAGGTGGGCAGGCCTCCGGAGGCGGCGCTGGCAGCCAGGGCAACAAGAAGCCTGACGCCACCAAGTCTGACACCCGCAAACCAAGTGGTGGTGGTCGTAGCTGACGCTCGAGCGACCGGCGCACCGAGGGTGCGTCGGTCTTGAGGACTCTTGATGAAGCAGTACGTCATCCACTTTCATTGCCCGATCGATCAGGGCACCACCGAGCGCTTTCGCGACCGTTGCCTGCAGGCGATCGACGAAGGGGCCAGCGCCCTGCTGCTCAACCTGTCGACCATCGGCGGCAGCACCCACCTGGGGTTCTCGATCTACAGCTTTCTCAAGTCGCTGCCGGTGCCGGTCAGCGCGGTGAATGCGGGCAACATCGAATCCATGGGCATCGTGATGTACCTGGCCGCCAGCGAACGCCTGGCCGTGCCCCACTCGCGGTTTCTGATCCACCCCATGACCTGGCACTTCAGCCAGAGCGCGGTGGACCACTCGCGCCTGCGTGAATACCTGTCGAGCCTGAACAACGACCTGGAGCGCTATGCGCGGATCTTCGAACTGGAGACCGCCCATGCCGAGCGCAAACTGGACATCATCCACTGCCTGTCGGCCGAGGAACGGGTGATCCCTGCCTACGATTCGCTGGCCTGCGGCATGGCCCACCGGCTGGAACAGGTAGTGTTCGACACCGATGCCCGCCACCTCACCGTCAGCGCCGAACACTGATGTCGAACAATCAGACTGAATTATTTGGTGGCTGGAAGGTACTTAGTTAGGCGGTATGAGTGAACACGCATCGGTCACCACGTTGAAAGGATTTTCAGGGAACCATGAACAACGCAAAACTCTTCGTCATCGACTATCAATTGCACGGCAAACAGAAGTCCTTCGTGATTCGTGCCGAGGCGATGGACAACGCCGAAGCCTGGCACTGGGCCAGCTGTGACGCCGGGGTGGGGCATATTCCGCGCTATGGGCGCGAGAAGGTGAAGAAGGTCAGCAAGCCACTGGCCGAGCGGTACGGAATCACCGAGGTGACGTGGCGCCAGAGCCACTGAGACGGCGCTGCGGTCAGCGCGGGCCAGGCCCGCGCTGACCGCAGCACAACCCGGTCAACCCGGAATCAGCAAGCCGCGCTGCACTGCCGGCCGCGCCAGAAACGCCTCCAGCACGCGTCGAACCTCGACGAACTCTTCGATCCGCACCAGATCCCCCGCTTCGTAGAAACCGATCAGGTTGCGCACCCACGGCAGCGTGGCGATGTCCGCGATGCCGTACTCGCCCATGATCCAGTCGCGCCCGTGCAGGCGCCGGTCCAGCACGCCCAGCAGGCGCCGCGCCTCGTCCACGTAGCGCTGCAGCGGGCGCTTGTCTTCATAGGCCTTGCCGGCGAACTTGTTGAAGAAGCCCACCTGGCCGAACATCGGGCCGATGCCGCCCATCTGGAACATCAGCCACTGGATCGTCTCGTAGCGCGCAGCCGGGTCTTCAGGCAGCAGCTGGCCGGTCTTCTCGGCCAGGTACAGCAGGATCGCCCCCGACTCGAACAGCCCCAGCGGCTTGCCCCCCGGCCCGTGCGGGTCGAGGATCGCGGGGATCTTGTTGTTGGCACTGAGCGAGATGAACTCGGCGCTCAGTTGATCCTCGGTGGCAAAGTCCACCTTGTGCGCCTCGTAGGCCAGGCCCGTCTCTTCGAGCATGATCGACACCTTCACCCCGTTGGGCGTGGGCAGCGAATACAGTTGCAGGCGCTCGGGGTGGCGGGCAGGCCATTTGCGGGTGATGGGGTAGGCAGAAAGATCAGTCATCGGCAGCCTCTGGTTCGGCAGTGGCGCAGGCGCGCACCATCACCCAGTCACGGTGACGTTCCGGCCCGCAGACAAAAATGGCCTCGCCCACCTGGCGGAAGCCATTGCGTTGGTAAAAGCGGATCGCCCGGCTGTTGTGTTCGTTGACCGTCAGGCGGATCGCCCCACCCACCTGGGCCAGGGTGTCCTCGAGCAGGCGCTGGGCCGCGCCCTGGCCATGGTGCTCGGGCAGCACGTAGCAGCGGCTCAGTTCCGGCAGGCCGTCGGCCGCCTCGATACCCAGCGCCTGCGCCGCCTTGTCGATCAGGGTGTAGCCCACCACCACGCCGTCATGCTCCAGCACGCGCAATTGCTTGGCGCGGCTGATCAGGTGCAGGCAGAAGTGTTCGGGCTGAAGATGGCCTCGGATATAGGCGGCAAGCGCCTTGGCCGACGAATCGGCGGGGCTTGCCAGGGCGAAGGTCTGGCTGGCGATGTCGCTGAGGGCTTCAGCATCGGCCGGCCGGGCAGTACGGGTACTGAAAAGCATGCTGCAACATCCTGTCCAACGGGCGAACCTGCATGGTAGCCCGTTCCATCACCGACGCGACAGCACCCTACGCACTCAACGTCGCCGAAACAGCGGCCTGGGCTCGATCACCGAACGCCCGTAGAGCACGCTCATGCCCTGCAGGCCCTTGAGCGCGTCGGCTGCCGACTTGTCCTCGCGCACGGCAAAACTGTCGAAACCGCACTGGCGCATATGGCTCAGCTGGTCGCGCAGCACATCGCCGACGGCACGCAATTCGCCCTGCCAGCCCAGCCGCGTGCGCAGCAGGTAGGCCTGGCTGTAGCCACGGCCATCGCGAAACGAGGGGAAGTCGATGGCGATCAGCGGCAGCACGCCCAGCCACAGCTGCAGCGACTCGACATCGTCATCCGGCCCCAGCCACAGCCCGTGATAACCACTGGGCTGCGCCAGCCAGCGGTGCAGCGGCAAAATCAGCGCGCCCGTCGGCAGCGGCGCCTCCTGCTCGCGCAGCAACTGCCAGCTGTCGCCCTCCACAAGCTGCGCCTGCCCTTGGCGTATCGCGATCACATTGCGCATGTGGACACCTCCGGCTGCCTGGCATAGACGCGCTCCTTGAACGGCTCCAGCCCCACCCGCGCCACGGTGTCGACGAAGGGCTCGTCGAGTTCGCGGTAGGCGCAGTAGGTGGCCACGATCTGCTCGATCACGCGGGGGATCTCGGCGGCGCTGAACGACGGGCCGATCACCTTGCCCAGTGCGCTGGCCTTGCCCTGCGCCCCGCCCAGGGTCACCTGGTACCACTCGCTGCCGTTCTTGTCGACGCCCAGGATGCCGATGTTGCCGATGTGGTGGTGGCCACAGGCGTTGATGCAGCCCGAGATGTTCAGGCTCAGCTCGCCCAGGTCGTGCAGGTAGTCGAGGTCGTCGAAGCGGCTCTGGATGGCCTGGGCGATGGGGATCGACTTGGCGTTGGCCAGCGCGCAGAAATCGCCGCCCGGGCAGGCGATGATATCGGTCAGCAGGCCGATGTTGGCGGTGCCCAGGCCCTGCTCGCAGGCCAGACGCCACAGCGGGTACAGGTCGGCCTTGCGGACATCGGGCAGGATCAGGTTCTGCTCGTGGGCGATGCGGATTTCACCGAAACCGAAGTGCTCCGACCAGTCGGCCACGTTGTCCATCTGCTCGGCGGTGAGGTCGCCGGGGGGCGCCGCCGGGCCGGGCTTGGTCGACAGCACCACGCTGGCATAGCCGGCCACCTTGTGCGGCTGCACGTTGCGCGAGACCCAGCGGGCGAAGGAGCGGTCCATGGCCAGGTGGGTGCCGTAGTCCAGGTCGCCGTCAGGCTGCGCGGCGTAGCATGGCGGCGCGAAGCCTTCGGCCACCCGCTGGAACTCGGCTTCGGTGAGCTGCGCCGGGCCGTCCTTGATGTGTTGCCATTCCTGTTCGACTTCACGGGCAAAGGCCTCGATGCCCAGTGCCTTGACCAGGATCTTGATGCGCGCCTTGTACTTGTTGTCGCGCCGGCCATGGCGGTTGTACACCCGCAGGATGGCCTCGACGTACGACAGCAGGTGCTCCCACGGCAGGCCCTCGCGGATCTGCAGGCCCAGGATCGGCGTGCGCCCCAGGCCGCCGCCGACCATAACCCGCAGGCGCATCTGCTGGCGCCCGTCGCGGTAAAGGTACAGGCCGATGTCGTGCATCATGATCGCTGCGCGGTCCTGGCGGGCCGAGCAGATGGCGATCTTGAACTTGCGCGGCAGGAACAGGAACTCGGGGTTGATGGTCGACCACTGGCGCAGGATCTCGGCCAGCGGGCGCGGGTCGATGATCTCGTCGGCGGCGACGCCGGCGAAGGCCTCGGTGGTGATGTTGCGCACGCAGTTGCCGGAGGTCTGGATCGCATGCATGTCGACCTCGGCCAGGCGCTGCAGGATATCCGGCACCTGGGCCAGTTCGACCCAGTTGAACTGGATGTTCTGGCGCGTGGTGAAGTGGCCGTAGCCGCGGTCGTAGTCGCGCGCGATGCTGGCCAGGGTGCGCATCTGGCGGGCGCCGAGGGTGCCGTAGGGGATGGCCACGCGCAGCATGTAGGCATGCTTTTGCAGGTACAGGCCATTTTGCAGGCGCAGTGGCAGGAATTCTTCTTCGCTCAGTTCACCGGCAGTGAAGCGCTGCACCTGGTCGCGGAACTGGGCTACGCGCTCGAACACCAGTGCACGATCGTATTCGTCGTAGTGATACATGGTCGGACCTCATCAGGGAGGCCGCTACTATGGCTTCGAGGTGTACTGGGTTACAGATTCAGGTTGGGGGGATTAATGCGGATCAGTTGACCCGGTGGCGCCTGTATCGCGGGTCAAGCCCGCTCCCACAGAACGTTCACAGCCCCTCAAGTCGGTGCACAACCTGTGGACCCGCGAAGGGCCCTTACAGGCCGACAGTATCGCTACGCTTGAGCTCGCCGATCTTCTCCAGCCGCGCCCGCACGATGTTGCGGCTGATGTTGAGCAGGCGCCCGGTCTGCAGCTGGTTGCCGTGGCAATAGCGGTACGCGGTGCGAAACACCGTCTCTTCGATATGCTCGTACAAATCCTCGACGTTCTGCTCGAACAGCGCCGTCAGCGCCGCCTCCAGGCTTGGCGCCTCGGGCGTCTGCAGGCGCAGCGGCTGGGCGCTCTCCTCCTGGCGGATACCCACCGAACGCATGTCCACCAGGTGCAGGTCGGCCGGCTGCACCACCTGCTGGCGGCACACCAGCAAGGCATGGTGAATGGCATTCTCCAGCTCGCGGATGTTGCCTGGCCAGCTGTGCCCCAGCAGTTTGCGCTCGCTCTCCAGGCTCAGGCTGGCGCGGCTGTAGCCCAGGCGCTGGCAATGCTCCTCGAGAAAGAACTCGGCCAGCGGCAGGATGTCGCCGGGGCGCTCGCGCAGCGGCGGCAGGCGGATGGTCGCCACGTGCAGGCGGTAGAACAGGTCTTCGCGAAAGTGCCCCGCCACCACCGCATCGGCCAGGTTGACGTTGGTGGCCGCCACCAGGCGCACGTTGATCGGGATCGGCGTGCGCGACCCCAGCCGCACCACTTCGCGTTCCTGCAGCACACGCAGCAGCTTGACCTGCATGTTCAACGGCAGGTCGCCGATCTCGTCGAGAAACAGCGTGCCGCCATTGGCCGCCTCGAACCAGCCCGCCTTGCTGTTGGTGGCCCCGGTGAATGCGCCCTTTTCATGGCCGAACAACTCGCTCTCCACCAGGGTTTCGGCAAAGGCGCCGCAGTTCACCGCCACGAACGGTTCGCGACCGCGCCGGCTCAACTGGTGGATATGCCGCGCCACCAGTTCCTTGCCGGTGCCGGTCTCGCCGATGATCAGGGTGTTGGCCTCGCTCGGCGCCAGGCGCTCGATACGGGCCAGCAGTTCCTGGGAGCGAGGGTCCTTGAACACCAGCACGGTGGCACGAACGGATTTGGTCAGTTCCCGGGCATGGGGATGGGTAATCAGCGACATGGTGCATTCCTGGCATTGATAGCGCCGGCCCATAGTGCACGAAACAAATTAGAACAAATAATTATTAATTCATCTTTGTATATTCCAATTTCACCTATCAGAAACCACCTGCTGAGGCACTGCTGCCACAGCAGCAATCCGGCCCCGGGGGTTGCTTGCGAATCAGCAGCGCGGTGCTGGGAAGCGACTGGATAAAACCAGGAAAACCCTTTTTATTCAGCAAGTTGCGTGAACATTTCAGCATCTGGCACGGCTTTCGCTCTGCACCCGGCATCGTTGTTTCGCCCAAGGAAGCCCCTGATGAAATTCCCGCACTCCGTGGCCTTCGGCCTGAGCCTGCTCGCCCTCTCCTGCGCCGCCATGGCCGCCGACACCTACGCCCCCACGCCCGACCCGCTGCAGGGCGACGGGCGCGTTTCGGCGTTCTACCACTGGGAACAGGCGATCCCGGCCACCCCCGGCAGGTTGCTGCGCAGCGAGCCGCTGGAGCAGACCCTCAGCCTGCCCGGCGCGGCCAGCCAGTTGCGCATTCTCTACAGCTCCACCGACGGCATCGACGGCAAGACCCCGATCGCGGTCTCCGGCGCGCTGTTCATTCCCCAGGGCAAGGCCCCGGCCGGCGGCTGGCCGGTGGTCACCTGGGGGCATGGCACCGTCGGCGTGGCCGACATCTGCGCGCCGTCCTGGTCGGGCCGCTCGTACCGCGACGTGCAGTACCTGGCGCGCTGGCTGAACGAGGGCTATGCCATCGTCGCCACCGACTACCAGGGCCTGGGCGTGCCCGGCGGCCACCCGCTGCTGAACAACCGCATGGCCGCCTACGGCATCCTCGATGCGGCCCGCGCCGTGGTCAGCGGGGTGCCGGGCCTGGCCAACAAGGTGCTGGTGGTCGGCCAGTCCCAGGGCGGCGCCGGGGCCTTCGCCTCTGCCGCCTATGCCCCCACCTACGCCCCGGACCTGGGCCTGAAGGGCAGCGTCGGTACCGGGGTGATCTACACCGTGGGCGCCAGCAACGTGGGTGAGCAGGACCCGAACAAGGTCGACGCGTCACTGGCCTACGGTTTCTACACCCTGCTGGCCGCGCAGCAATACGACCCGAGCATCGACCCGCGCGACTTCTACACCGACAAGGCCCTGCCACTGTTCGAACAGGCTCGCACCACCTGCCTGGCGTCGCTCACCGCCGATGTGATCGGCACCGGGCTGACCCCGGCCAACACGCGCAAGGCCAACGACGGCGCACAACTCAAGCCGTGGCTGGCGCAGGTCTCCTACCCGACGCTCAAGCTTGCGCAGCCGATCTTCATCGGCACCGGCGCCGAGGACAAGACCCCCGCTGCCGTCACCCAGGTCAGCCTGATGAAGGACGCGTGCGCTGCCGGCTCGGTGGTCGAGGGCCACCTGTACAAGGGCCTGGGCCACAGCGAGACGGTCAATGCCTCGCTCAAGGACTCGCTGCCCTTCGCGCGCAAGGTGTTCAGCGACCAGCCCGTCACCCCTATCTGCAACCCCAGCGTGCAATAAGCCAGGAGCCTGCCCATGAGCATCGAATTCTTTACCCGCCTGCCGCTGCACGGTGAAACCCAGTTCCTGCCCGGCGACCCGCGCAACCGCGGCGACTGGCATGCCGACGGCGCCAGCACCGGCGCGGTGTCGGGGTTTGCGGTCGGTGACCACTTCACCTACATCGACTACCTGGGGCAGATTGCCCGGGCCGCCGAAATCAACGGCTTCGGCGGTGCGCTGATGGTCAATGCGCCGTCCGGCGAAGAGCCCTGGACGGTGTGCTCGCTGCTGGCCCGCGAAACCCGCACGCTGAAGTTCGTCACCGCGTTCCAGCCCTACCACTACACCCCGTGGGTGGCGGTGCAGCAGGCCGCCACCTACCAGCGCGCCAGCGGCAACCGGCTGGTGTGGAACATCATCAACGGCGGCTCGGACGCCCTCCAGCGCCAGGTCGGCGACCTGGCCGAGCACGACGAGCGCTACGCCCGCGCCACCGAGTTCATGGATGTGGTCAAGGGCTACTGGCACTCGGAGCACTTCCACTACGACGGGCGCTTCTACAAGGCCGAAGGCGGCGGCCTGCGCGGGCCGCAGAAAAAGGCCGAGCTGCCGCTGATCTGCACGGCCGGCTCGTCGATTGCCGCCCGCGAGTTCGCTGCAAAGCATGCCGACTTCTACCTGATGCGCGCCGAGCACCCCGACGAGATCGCCGCGCTGATCGCCGACATCCGCCAGCGTGCGCTAACGTTCGGCCGCAGCGACATCCGCTTCGGCCTGTCGATCGACGTGATCGCCCGCGAGACCGAGGCACTGGCGCTGGCCGAAGCCAAGCGCTTTTTCGACGAGGGCGTGGCCAGGGGGGCCGCCAAGGCCAAGGCGGCCCACGAAGGGCTGCGTACCGCGCGCAAGCTCAGCTACGAGGAGGACTACCGGCCCGAGCACGACGAGCGTGGCTTCGACGATTTCTTCATCTACCCCAACGTGTGGTCGGGCTTCAGCCACATCGGCATCCCGCCGGGCCTGGCGCTGGTGGGCAGCTACGCCAACGTGGTGGCGCGCATTCGCGAGTACAACGCGCTGGGCATCGACCTGTTCTTCCTGGCCGGCTACCCGCACCTGGAAGAAGCCTACCGCCTGGGCGAGCACGTCCTGCCGCACTTTCGCGGTGAACGGCAGGCACTGAGCCGGCCCGTGCAGGCCACCGCGCAGTTGCGCGCGGCAGGAGCCTGAGCCATGAACCCCAACCACTACAGCCGGCGCCAGTTCATCGGCCAGGGCCTGGCCATGGGCGGCGGCCTGCTGCTGGGCACCAGCCTGCTCAGCGGCTGCGGCCCGGATGACGCCCCCGCCCCCGCCGCCGGGGTTGCCCAGCCGCGGCACGGCGGGCGCCTGCGCCTGGGCATCCTGGACGGCGGCCAGACCGGCAACCTCGACGCCCACAAGCCCATCGGCAGCGGCATCGTGCGCGGCTTTGCGCTGTACAGCAAACTGTGGGAATGGGACGAGCAGATGCAGCCGCGCCTGGCCCTGGCCGAGTTCGCCGAGGCCAGCAGCGACGCGCGCAGCTGGACCCTGCGCCTGCGCCAGGGCCTGGAATTCCACAACGCCAAGACCATCGATGCCGACGACCTGATCTTCTCGATCCGCCGCCTCACCGACCCGCAGCTGGCTTCGCCCTACGCCGCCTTGCTGCACTGGGTGGACCGCGACAACCTGGTCAAGCTCGACAACCGCACGGTGCGCCTGAGTTTCAAGGACGGCCGCAGCTTCCTGCCACTGCCGGAAACCTGGGTGAATTTCGGCGGCATCGTGCCGGTGGACTATCACCCGGTCACCAACCCGGTCGGCGCAGGGCCCTACCGGTTCAAGAGTTTCACCCCCGGCCAGCGCTCGGTGTTCAGCCGCTTCGAGAACTACTACAAGGCCGGCAGGCCGTATGCCGATGAACTGGAGATCATCGACTTCAAGGACCAGGTCTCGCGCCTGGCCGCGCTGCGTGCCGGGCAGATCGACATGGCCAACGGCATGCCCAGCGAGCAGTTGCAGGTGCTCGAGCGCGACCCGCGGCTGAACCTGGTGACGTCGATCAGCGGCAACTGGCTGTCGTTCGAAATGAACACCAGCAAGCCGCCATTCAACGACCCGCGGGTGCGCGAGGCACTGCGCCTGCTGGCCGACCGCGACGAGCTGGTGCGCCGCGCCCTCAACGGCCAGGGCCGCGTGGCCAACGACCTGTACGCCCCGTTCGACCCCACCTTCAACCACGCCCTGCCCCCGCGTGCCCATGACCCGCAGCGCGCCGCGCAACTGCTGCGCGAGGCTGGCCAGGAACACCTGCGGGTGGAACTGGTGACCACCGCCGGGCCGGCGCTGGCCTCTGCGCTGGTGCTGGCCGAGCAGGCCAGGCGCATCGGCGTGACCCTCGATGTGCGCCAGGTCGACAGCGCCACCTTCAACGGCCCGCAGCAGGACCAGTGGCTGCTGAGCACCGGCGGCACCATCGGCGCGCCGTTCCTGGCCAGCGCCATGCACACCGACGCGCCGTTCGCGGTGGCCAACAAGACCCACTTCGACGACCCGCAGTTCACCCAGCTGTTTCTGCAGGCCATGGCCCAGCCGGACCTGGCCAGGCGCACCGCACTGGTCCACCAGGCGCAGCAGATCCAGTACGACAAGGGCGGCCTGCTGATCTGGGGCTACGCCAACCTGCTCGATGCGTTTTCACGCAAGGTCGGCGGCGCGGCGCCGGAGCAGACGTTGTTCAGCACCTGGCGTTTTGAAAACCTGTGGTTGAACAACGCCGCCTGAGCGCTCTGAAAAGTACAAGCGCACCCCTGTAAAAGGCATTTTTCCGTTACACCGCTACCGCCATCATGGCGGCAGCGGCGCTTGCCGCGCCTAACAACAAAAACGGAAAAATGCCATGTCAGCGCACGCCCGCCTGCCGTTGGCGGTACTCGCCCGGCGTCACCTGCGCATAGCGCAGGAAAAACCGGCTGAAGTACGCCGGGTCCTTGAAGCCCAGGCTGTAACAGATCTCGTTGGCCGAACTGCCGGTGAACAGCAGCAGGCGCTTGGCTTCCTGCATCAGGCGCTCCAGGATCAGGCGCTTGGACGGCAGGTCGGCGATACGCCGGCACACGTCATTGAGCCGCGCCTCGGTCACCCCTACCCCCAGCGCATAGCGCGACAGCGGCCAGTGCTCCAGGTAATGCGCCTCGATCAGCTCGTTGAAGCGGTGGAACACCTGCAGGTCCTCATGCCGGGTCTGGCGCGCCGGCAGCGAGCGCGCGCACAGGCGCAGCAGGCTGAGCATGATCAGCCGGGTCAGGCTGTCCAGCGCCGGGCCACGGCCCACCTGCGCGGCATTGATCTCGCGGTGCAGCTCGTCGAACAGCAGCACCAGGCGCCGCGCCTCGTCGGCAAACCGTCCCTCCAGCCCGCTCAGCGCCACGCACGCCGGCGCCACCTGCGGCCCAGGCGCCAGCGCAGGGTCGGCTTCGAGCAGTTGCCATACCAGTTGCTGGCGCACGGTCAGCACGTGGCCATCGGCGTCGGGCTCGGTGACGAACGAGTGCGGGATGGTCGGCGGGGTAAGGAAGAACATCGGCCCCGACTCCACGTACTGCTGGTCGTCCAGGTACACCCGCACCGTGCCGCTCTTGACGTAATGCACCTGAAAGTAGCGGTCGTGGCGGTGCACCGGCATGTTGCGGCCGAAAAAGCCGGCCAGGTTGCCGAGCTTGTCGTAATGCACCTCGGCATCGCTGTACCGCTGGTCGTAGACCTGCCCGATGTTGATGTTGGGAATCGGCGTGCGTTCGTTCATGACGGGGTTTCCTGCTGTGTTCTTGTTCTGCCGGCAGCTTAACGCCTGACACGCGCCGCTTGCCTTTCGTTAACATCTTAATTATAACGTTAACACATTAACGATTTGTCCCGCAGGGTGCTTGCCGCCCTGCCCTTGCCAGGAGAAGAGCATGAGCCGTGCCCTGCACGACGTTGCCACCGGCACCCTGTTCGGCGTTGCGCTGAACTACCAGGGGTTGCTGAACCAGCGTCTCGCCGAATTCGAACAGGCGCCGTACCAGAAG
The DNA here is from genome assembly GCF_024261405.1 of Pseudomonas sp. FBF18. Classification (NCBI taxonomy): domain Bacteria; kingdom Pseudomonadati; phylum Pseudomonadota; class Gammaproteobacteria; order Pseudomonadales; family Pseudomonadaceae; genus Pseudomonas; species Pseudomonas sp. FBF18. The sequence goes on from NZ_QKRS01000002.1 coordinate 463,235, forward strand.
CCCCCGGTCAAGCCGGTGCTGTTCATCAAGACCCCCAACACGCGCAACCGCCATGGCGCCCCGGTGGTGTACCCGCAAGGTGTCGAACGCCTGCAGCCGGGCCCGGCGCTGGGCGTGGTGATCGGCAAGCGCGCCAGCCGCGTGAGCGTCGAACAGGCCCTGGAGCACGTGGCCGGCTACACCATCGTCAACGAGTTCAGCCTGCCTGAAGACAGCTACTACCGCCCGGCGGTCAAGGCCAAGTGCCGCGATGGTTTCTGCGTACTCGGCCCTGAGCTGGTGCCGACCGCGCAGGTGGCCGACCCGCATCAGCTGGCCATCGAGCTGTTCGTCAATGGCGAACTGCGCCAGCACAACAGCACCGCCAACCTGGTGCGCAACATCCCGCAGCTGATCGCCGAGATCAGCGAGTTCATGACCCTGCACGCAGGCGACGTGCTGATTACCGGCACCCCCGAAGGCCGCGTGGACGTGCTGCCAGGCGATCAGGTCGAGGTCCGGATCAGCGGCCTGGGCCGCCTGGCCAACCCGATCGTGGCCGAACAGGAGCAACGCTGATGAAACACGCCCGTATCCGTTACCAGGGCCAGGACCACGCCGTGACCGTGGAAGATGGCAACAACGTGCGCCTGGCCGATGGCCGCCTGCTCGCCGAGCACGAGGTGCAGTGGTTGCCGCCGGCCACCGGCAGCATGTTCGCGCTGGGCCTGAACTACGCCGACCACGCCGCCGAACTGGCCTTTGCCGCACCCACCGAGCCGCTGGCCTTCGTCAAGTCGCCCGGTACCTACACCGGCCACAACCAGGTCACCTGGCGCCCGGACAACGTCAAGTACATGCACTACGAGTGCGAGCTGGTGGCGGTGATCGGCAAGCCGGCGCGCAACGTCAGGCGCGAGGACGCGCTGCAATACCTGGCCGGCTACACGGTGTGCAACGACTACGCGATCCGCGACTACCTGGAGAACTACTACCGCCCCAACCTGCGGGTGAAGAACCGCGACGCCACCACCCCGGTGGGCCCGTGGATGGTCGATGTGGCCGATGTGCCGGATGCGTCCAACCTCACCCTGCGCACCTGGATCAACGGTGAGCTCAAGCAGCAGGGCAGCACCCGCGACATGATCTTCGACATCCCCTACCTGATCGAATACCTGTCCAGCTTCATGACCCTGCAACCGGGCGACATGATCGCCACCGGCACCCCTGAAGGCCTGGCCGACGTGGTGCCGGGTGATGAAGTGGTGGTGGAAGTGGAAGGTGTCGGCCGCCTGGTCAACCGCATTGTCAGCGAAGCCGAGTTCTTCGCCCTGAACCCGCAAGAGGCATGAACCCGATGATCAAGCACTGGATCAATGGCCGTGAGGTCGAAAGCAAGGACGTCTTCGTCAACTACAACCCGGCCACCGGCGAGGCCATCGGCGAAGTCGCCAGCGGCGGCGCCGAAGAAGTCGCCCAGGCAGTTGCAGCGGCCCGGGAGGCGTTCCCCAAATGGGCCGGCACCCCGGCCAGGGAGCGTGCGCGGCTGATGCGCAGGCTGGGCGAGCTGATCGAGCAGAACGTGCCCCGGCTGGCCGAGCTGGAAACCCTGGATACCGGCCTGCCGATTCACCAGACCAAGAACGTGCTGATCCCGCGGGCCTCGCACAACTTCGACTTCTTCGCCGAAGTGTGCACGCGCATGGATGGCCACACCTACCCGGTCGACGACCAGATGCTCAACTACACCCTGTACCAGCCGGTCGGCGTGTGTGCGCTGGTGTCGCCGTGGAACGTGCCGTTCATGACCGCCACCTGGAAGACCGCGCCCTGCCTGGCCCTGGGCAACACGGCGGTGCTGAAGATGAGCGAACTGTCGCCGCTGACCGCCAACGAACTGGGCCGCCTGGCGGTCGAGGCCGGCATCCCCAACGGTGTGCTCAACGTGATCCAGGGCTACGGCGCCACCGCAGGCGATGCCCTGGTGCGTCACCCGGACGTACGCGCCATTTCGTTCACCGGCGGCACCGCCACCGGCAAGAAGATCATGCAGACCGCGGGCCTGAAGAAGTACTCGATGGAACTGGGCGGCAAGTCGCCGGTGCTGATCTTCGAGGACGCCGACCTCGAGCGCGCGCTGGACGCGGCGCTGTTCACCATCTTCTCGCTCAACGGCGAGCGCTGCACCGCCGGCAGCCGCATCTTCATTCAAGAGAGCGTGTACCCGCAGTTCGTGGCCGAGTTCGCGGCGCGGGCCAAGCGCCTGATCGTGGGCGACCCGCAAGACCCCAGGACCCAGGTCGGCTCGATGATCACCCAGGCCCACTACGACAAGGTGACCGGCTATATCCGCATCGGCATCGAGGAAGGCGCCACCCTGCTGGCCGGTGGCCTGGAGCGCCCGGCCAACCTGCCGGCGCACCTGGCGCGCGGGCAGTTCATCCAGCCCACGGTGTTTGCCGACGTGAGCAACAGCATGCGCATTGCCCAGGAGGAGATCTTCGGCCCGGTGGTGTGCCTGATCCCGTTCAAGGACGAGGCCGAGGCACTGAAGCTGGCCAACGACACCGAGTACGGGCTGGCCTCGTACATCTGGACCCAGGACATCGGCAAGGCGCATCGCCTGGCCCATGGCATCGAGGCCGGCATGGTGTTCATCAACAGCCAGAACGTGCGTGACCTGCGCCAGCCGTTCGGCGGGGTGAAGGGCTCCGGTACCGGCCGCGAAGGTGGCCAGTACAGCTTCGAGGTGTTTGCCGAGATCAAGAACGTGTGCGTGTCGATGGGCAGCCACGCCATTCCGCGCTGGGGCCTCTAAGCGCATCGCGGGTCAAGCCCGCTCCTACAGGGACCGCAATGATCCTTGTGGGAGCGGGCTTGACCCGCGATGGCGAACTCACTGACCCACCACAAGAACAACAGATCCAGGAGTACCCCACCATGGGCGAAGTCGTCCTCGCAGCCAAAGTCTGCCACGTCCCCTCGATGTACCTGTCCGAACTGCCCGGCAAGCACCACGGTTGCCGCGAGGCCGCCATCGCCGGCCACAAGGAGATCGGCCGCCGCGCCCGCGAACTGGGCGCCGACACCGCCGTGGTGTTCGATGTGCACTGGCTGGTCAACAGCGGCTACCACATCAACTGCGGCGAGCACTTCAAGGGCACCTACACCAGCAACGAACTGCCGCACTTCATCAAGAACATGGACTTCGAGTACCCCGGCCTGCCGGCACTGGGCGAGTTGATCGCACAGGAGGCCAATGCCGCCGACGTGCGCACCCTGGCCCACAACATCCCGAGCCTGGAGCTGGAATACGGCACCCTGGTACCGATGCGCTACATGCACATGGACGTGCCCGCCGCCGACAGACTCAAGGTGGTGTCCATCGCCGCCTGGTGCGCCTGGCACCGCCTGGAAGACAGCTTCACGTTCGGCGCCGCCGTGCGCCGGGCCATCGAGAAGAGCGACCGCAAGGTGCTGGTGCTGGCCTCCGGCTCGCTCTCGCACCGCTTCTCGGACGACCGCAACGCCGAGGCCAACATCCACAACTGGACCCGCGAATTCGACAAGCAGATGGACCTGCGCGTGGTGGAACTGTGGAAGCAGGGCCGCTTCAGGGAGTTCTGCGCGATGCTGCCCGACTACGCCAGCCACTGCTACGGCGAAGGTGGCATGCACGACACCGCGATGCTGCTGGGCCTGCTTGGCGGCGCCGACTACGACAGGCCGGTGGAGGTGCTGACCGAGCCGTTCGGCAGCTCCGGCACCGGCCAGATCAACGCCATCTTCCCCGTCTGACCGCGCCAAGGAGCCCAGGATGCCCCACTTCATCGCCGAGTACACCGACAACCTCCAAGCCCAGGCCGACCTGCCCGGCCTGTTCGAAAAGGTTCACCACTGCCTGGGCGCCACGGGCGTGTTCCCGCTGGGCGGCATCCGCAGCCGGGCGGTGCGCCTGGACACCTGGCGCATGGCCGACGGGCAGCACGACTACGCCTTCGTGCACATGACCCTCAAGGTCGGCCACGGGCGCGACCTGGCCACCCGCGAACAGGTGGCCAAGGCCCTGTTCGCGGTGATCACCGAGCACTTTGCCGACCTGCAGAGCCAGCGCCTGCTGGCCCTGTCGTTCGAAATGATCGAGCTGCACCCGCAACTGAACTTCAAGCAGAACAACGTGCACGCGTTTCTGAACCAGCAGCAGCCGGGCTGAACCCGGCCCTGCGCTCCCCCATCGGCCCTCTGACCAAAAAGAACAAGATCATGAGCACAGCCAATACCGCCGCATCGGCCAGCCTTGCCCAGCACGACTCCACCCACGGCACCGTCACCTGGCGGCTGATGCCGCTGCTGCTGGTCTGCTACCTGTTTGCCCACCTGGACCGCATCAACATCGGCTTCGCCAAGATGCAGATGAGCAGCGACCTGCACTTCAGCGACACGGTGTACGGCTTCGGTGCCGGCCTGTTCTTCATCGCCTACGCGCTGTTCGGCGTACCCAGCAACATGGCCCTGGACCGGGTCGGCCCGCGGCGCTGGATCGCCACCCTGATGATCGTGTGGGGCGCGCTGTCCACCGGCATGCTGTGGGTCGAGTCGGCCTCGGGCTTCTACGTGCTGCGCTTTCTGCTGGGCGTGGCCGAGGCCGGGTTCTTCCCCGGCATCCTGGTGTATCTCAACCGCTGGTACCCGGCCCGGCGCCGTGGCCAGATCACCGCGCTGTTCGCGATTGCCGTGCCGATGGCCGGGGTGATCGGCGGGCCGCTGTCGGGCGGCATCCTGGAACTGTTTCACGACGCCGCCGGCCTGCGCGGCTGGCAGTGGATGTTCCTGATCGAAGGGGCCCCGGTGATGCTGCTGGGCCTGGTGGTGCTCAAGCGCCTGCCCGACAGCTTCGAGCACGTCAGCTGGCTGGACGCCGGCCAGAAGCAGCACCTGCGCGAGCAGTTGGCCAGCGAAGAGCAACGCAAGTCGATCACCTCGTTCGGCGGCATCCTGCGCAACCGTCAGGTATGGCTGTTGGTGGCGGTGTACTTCGCGGTGATGCTGGCGGTCAACACCCTGGCCTTCTGGATGCCGACCCTGATCCACGGCGCCGGTATTGGCAGCGACGGCCGCGTGGGCCTGCTCAGCGCCATCCCTTACCTGGCCGGCTGCCTGTTCATGATCGCCTGCGGGCGCTCGTCCGACCGCCAGCGCGAGCGGCGCTGGCACCTGTGCGTGCCGCTGCTGATGTCGGCACTCGGCATCGCCGTGGCCGGGCTGGCCCCGGGCAACCCGCTGATGGTGCTGGGCGGTCTGATCGTCGCCGGCATGGGCGCCAGCGCCGCCCTGCCGATGTTCTGGCAGCTGCCGCCGGCGTTTCTGTCCAACACCACGCAGGCGGCCGGTATCGCGCTGATCAGCTCGTTCGGCAGCATCGCCTCGTTCCTTGCGCCCTACCTGATCGGCTGGATGCGCGACACCACCCACAGCGCCAGCCTTGCGCTGTACGTGCTGGCCCTGTTCATCGCCCTGGGTGGCCTGCTGGTGCTGCGCACCCGGGCTGCCATCGTCAACCCCCAGTAAGAGATGCCGAACATGCTCGACCCTAGCCAGATCCTTCAAGCCGCCGCCCAGCTCGACCGCGCCGAGCGCAGCCGCGAGCAGGTGCGCCAGTTTTCCCTCGACCACCCGGCCATCGGCATCGAGGACGCCTACGCCATCCAGCGCGCCTGGGTGGCGCAGAAGATCAAGGACGGGCGCAAGCTGGTCGGGCACAAGATCGGCCTGACCTCGCGCGCCATGCAGGTGTCGTCCAACATCACCGAGCCGGACTTCGGCGCGCTGCTCGACGACATGTTTTTCGACGAAGGCAGCGACATCCCCTTCGAACGCTTCATCGTGCCGCGGGTGGAGGTGGAGCTGGCGTTCATCCTCGGCAAGCCCCTCAAGGGGCCCAATGTGACCCTGTTCGATGTACTGGATGCCACCGAATGGGTGATCCCGGCGCTGGAGATCATCGATGCGCGCATCCAGCAGGTGGACCCGCACAGTGGCGCCACGCGCAAGGTGTTCGACACCATCTCCGACAACGCCGCCAATGCCGGGGTGGTGATGGGTGGGCGCGCGGTGCGCCCGGGCGACATCGACCTGCGCAAGGTGCCGGCGGTGCTGTACCGCAACGGCGTGATCGAGGAATCCGGGGTGTCGGCGGCGGTGCTCAACCACCCGGCCAAGGGCGTGGCGTGGCTGGCCAACAAGCTGGCGCCGTATGACGTGGCGCTGGAGGCCGGCCAAGTGATCCTGGGCGGTTCGTTCACCCGGCCGGTGGCCGCCAACCCCGGCGATACCTTCCATGTCGACTACGACATGCTCGGTTCCATCGCCTGCCGTTTTGTCTGACCTTCGGAGACTGCCATGCACCTGCCTGTGAACCGTTTCAAACAACGCCTGGCCAGTGGGGAGGCGCAGATCGGCCTGTGGCTGGGGCTGGCCAGCGCGTATTGCGCGGAGCTGGCGGCCAATGCCGGCTTCGACTGGCTGCTGATCGATGGCGAGCATGCGCCCAACGACCTGCGCGGCATGCTCGCGCAGCTGCAGGCGGTGGCGCCCTACCCTGGCGAGGCGATCATCCGCCCGGTGATCGGCGACACCGCGCTGATCAAGCAGGTGCTGGACATCGGTGTGCAGACGCTGCTGGTGCCGATGGTGGAAAGCGCGGCCCAGGCCGGCGAGCTGGTGCGCGCCATGCGCTACCCGCCGCTGGGCGTGCGCGGGGTGGGCAGTGCACTGGCGCGGGCGTCGCGCTGGAACAGCATCCCCGGCTACCTGGACCAGGCCGATGCGCAGATGTGCCTGCTGGTGCAGATCGAGAGCGTCGAGGGGCTGGCGCAGCTGGACCGGATTGCGGCCGTGGAGGGGGTGGACGGGGTGTTCATCGGCCCGGCCGACCTGAGTGCGTCGATGGGGCACCGGGGCAATCCGGGGCACCCTGACGTGCAGGCGGCAATCGAAGACGCGATCGCGCGGATTCAGCGTGCGGGCAAGGCGGCCGGGATTCTCAGCGCCGATGAAGCGCTGGCGCGCCGCTACATCGAACTGGGCGCGGCGTTCGTGGCGGTGGGGGTGGATACCACGGTGCTGATGCGCGGGTTGCAGGGGTTGGTGGGCAAGTTCAAGGGTGAGGCGGCACCTGTCGACAAGGCTGGCGGGGTGTATTGATCTGACGGGCCGCTTCGCCGGCAAGGCCGGCTCCTACACAGGCTGCGGTGTCTGCAGGAGCCGGCCTTGCCGGCGAATGAGTTAGCGCCGTACTTGCTTCAGTTCTTCCAGCAACCCCAGCAACTGCTGCAGCTTCTGTTCACCGAACTGGTCCTGCAGCTGCTGGTAGTTGGCCTCCATGCTCTGGCTCATGGAGTCGAAACACGCCACGCCCTTGTCCGCCAGCTTGACCAGCACCCGCCGCTGGTCCTGCTCGGCCTTGCGCCGGCACACCAGCCCCGCCGCCTCCATGCGCACCAGCACACCGGTCATGCTCGGCTTGAGGATGCACGCCTGTTCGGCCAGCCGGTAGATCTCCAGCTCGCCCTGCTGGCTGAGGATACGAATGACCCGCCACTGCTGCTCGGTCAGGCCATGCTGGTTGAGCGAGGGGCGGAAGAAGCTCATTGCCGCCTCGCGGGCTTGCAACAAGGTAAGAGTCAGCGAAACACGAGGTTTGGACATGGAAGGCTACGGTCATCAGGTTATTTGTTAACACTTTAACAAAGAAGCCGGCGGCCACCTACCCGCCTGCGCAGCGCTGGCACCCGCGGTCAAGGCACGCGGCACGCAGGGTCAAGACACGCCACCCCGCCAAGCCCCCTAATAGGCCTCGAAAGCTCCTCCACTTTTCAGGCTGCGCCATGATCACGATCGAAACGCCGACCTACTACACGGCAACCAAGAAATACAACCTGAGCTTCCCGACCCTGGAACACGATGAAGACGCGGACGTGGTCATCATCGGCGGCGGGTTTTCCGGCATCAACACGGCGCTGGAGCTGGCCGAAAAGGGCATCACCAACATCGTCGTGCTCGAGGCCCGCTACCTGGGCTTTGGCGGCACCGGGCGCAACGGCGGGCAGATCATGGCCGGCATCGGCCACGACCTTGAAAAGATCAAATCAGCCGTGGGCGAAGATGGCCTGCGCCAGATCTTCGAGATAAGCGACCTGGGCGCCGACATCATCAAGCAGCGCATCGCCCGGTACGCCATCGATGCCGACTTCTGCCACGGCTATGGCTACATGGGCTTCAATGCCCGCCAGGAGAAAACCCTGCGCGCCTGGGAGAAAGACTTCAAGTCGGTGAATTCCCAGCACGAGATCCGCTTTCTGGGCGGCAGCGAGGTCAGCCAGATCATCGGCTCCAACGCCTACGGCAGCGCCCTGCTGCACATGGGCGGCGGGCATGTGCACTCGCTCAACCTGCTGCTGGGCGAGGCCAAGGCCGTGGCCGGGCATGGCGTGCGCATCTTCGAGAACAGCCCGGCGCTGCAGGTGCAGTACGGCGAGCGCATCACCGTGCGCACCGGCCGCGGCTCGGTACGCGCCAGCAAGCTGCTGTGGGCCTGCGACAGCTTTCTGAACAGGCTTGAACCCGAACTGCACCGCTCCACCATCAACACCTACGCCTTCCAGATGATGACCGAGCCGCTGCCCGAGGAGCTGATCCGGCGCATCAGCCCGATTCGCGGCGCCTACAGCGACATTCGCCCGGTGATCGACTACTACCGCGTGACCAACGAGAACCGTCTGCTGTTCGGCGCCGCGACGCCGCTGGTGGAGCATATCCCCCGCGACCTCAAGGCCTGGAACCGGGCATTGATGCTGAAGATCTTCCCGTACCTGAAGGACGTGAAGATCGACCTGGCCTGGGGTGGCCCGATGGCCTGCAGCCCCAACCTGTTCCCGCAGGTCGGCACCCTGCCCGGGCGCAGCAATGCGTTCTACGTGCAGGGCTACTCCGGGTTCGGCGTGACGCCCAGCCACATCATCTGCAAGGTGCTGGCCGAAGGCATGAGCGAAGGCTCGGCCCGCTATGACCTGGTCAGTTCGATCCCGCGCCCGACAATTGTCGGCAAGGACCATATCCGCCCGCTGCTGCTCACGGCAGGCAAATCCTGGCACCAGCTGTCGGGGTACTGGAATGGCCGGCGCTGACCCCCCTTTTTTTCCACTGTTCAAGGAACACTGCCATGACCCTGACTGCACTCAAGCACAACATCCAGCTCGGCGAACTCGACGCCTGGGGCACCGTTGCCGACCTGGGCTCGGAGATTCTCGAAGGCGAGGTGCGTGCCTTCGGCAAGATGACCTTCGGCGCGCCGACCGACGCGCTCAGCAGCGCCTACTTCGGTACCACCCGGGGCAGGTTCCGCATGGTCTATCCGTTCAACGAGCAGGCCACGGTGATGACCGGCCAAGTGCGCCTGACCGATGAAAGCACCGGGCAGAGCACGCTGTACAAGGTGGGCGACAGCTGGTTCGTGACCAAGGGCACGCCGGTGCTGTGGGAGGTGCTGAGCGAGAGCTTCGTGAAGCATTACCTGGCGGTGGCCTGACGGGCCTCTTCGCGGGTCAAGCCCGCTCCCACAGGTTGTTGTGATCCTGTGGGAGCGGGCTTGACCCGCGATGAGGGCACCACGATTTATCCGGCTGCGTTCAAAGCATCCCCGAACACCACCCACATCGCCCGCAACCGCCGCGCGTACGCCTGCGGCCCGGCATAGATCAGCTCTACATTCAGGCTGTCCACCACCCCCAGGTACGCGTCCACATACACCCCCCGCCGCGCCACCGGCACCTGCGGCAGGCACGTGCCCAGCGCCTGCTCGAACACCTCGCCCAGCCGCGCCAGGTACCCCTCGAAGCCTGCCGAGATGATCGGCCGCAGCGCCGCCGGCGGAAAGAACGCGGTGCGCAGCAGAAACCGCAGGTGCGCCGACTGCTGATAGCGCTCACCCAGGCAGTGGGCATAGCCGGCCCCCGGCAACGCGTCATCGCACTGCGCAAAGCACTGCTCCACATACAGCCGCTCGGCCTCCACCGCACGCTCGAACACCGCCTCGAACAGGTCGTCCTTGCTGCTGAAGTGCGCATACAGCGACGGCTTGCGCATGCCGGCCGCCGCCGCGATGTCGTTGAGCGACGCGGCATCGTAGCCATGCTCGGCAAACTGCTCGACCGCGATCGTGCAGACCTTCTGCGCCGAAGGCGTGAGGGTTCTCATGCAGGGTTCTCCCGTATCAATGCCCGGCCAGGCTGCTCGCCTCGACCGGCGCGTGCCGGGTGCAGGCGCGCACCAGCAGCGCCACGACAACACCCGAAATCACCAGCAGCGACGCCCAGTGCGCCGCGCCCAAAGGCGCCATGATGCCCGACAACGGCGTGGCGAACGACGAAATGATCAACTGGAAGGCGCCCAGCAACGCCGCCGTGGAGCCCAGCGCGCGGCTTTGCGAAGACATCACCAGCGACATCAGCGTGGCCTCGAGAATGCCCAGGCCGAACATCGCCAGCGCCATGCCGGCAACGATGCCGGCCAGCCCCGCCGCGCTCAGGGCCCCTGCCAGCACCACCAGGGAACCGATCAGCAGGCACCCCGCACCGGCCTTGGCCAGGCGCAGCAGGCCCTTGCGCGCCACCAGCCGACCCGCCGCGATGGCGCCGAGCAGAATTGCCACCCCGGTGGCGCCGAACAGCGTGCCGAAGGCTTGCACCGACAGGCCGAAGTGGGTCTGGTAGACGAACGCCGCACCGCCGATGTAGGCAAACAGAAAGAAGAACACCGCCGCCAGCGCCAGCGCCGGGCGCAGGAACTGGCCATCGCTGCCGATGCGCAGGTAAGTGCGCAGGATGTCCCGCGGCTGCCAGGGCTGGCGCTTGTCGGCGGCCAGGGTTTCCTTGAGCACCCAGGCCGAGTTCAACAGCACCAGCACGCCGAGCCCGGCCAGGGTGAACATGATCGCGCGCCAGCCAAGGTGCGCCCCCACAAAACCGCCCACCGCCGGTGCGAGCACAGGCGCCAGGCCCTCGACGGTCATCAGCAGGGCGAAGATCTGCGCGGCACGCGCCCCTTCGGCCACATCGCGGACCATGCTCATGATCACCACCAGGGTCAGCGCACTGCCCAGGCCCTGGACAAAGCGCGCCGCCAGCAGGGTTTCGAGGCTGGGTGCCTGGGCCGCGGCCAGCGAACTGAGCACGAACACCAGCAGCCCGGCCAGCAGCGGCCGGCGCCGGCCCAGGGTGTCGACCAGCGGGCCGAACAGCAATTGACCGGCGCCCATGGCCAGCAGAAACACCGTCAGCGTCAGTTGCACCCCGGCATAGGTCGCGCCGTACTCGGCGGCGATGCTCGGCATGCTGGCCAGGTACATGTCGATGGCCGACGGCCCCAGGGCGCCGATCAGCGCCAGGGACACGGCAAATTTCACGTGGGGGGACTGCGGGGTGTGCATAGCTCGAATCCACAAAAAGGTCACAGGTCTGGCTGCCGAATGCCAACCTACCGACCGGTAGGTAGCCAGAACGTGCGAGCCTATACACTGTGCCCCGGAGGGTCAAGCCAGTGGTTTATCAGGCCGGGCCGGCCAGGCTATGGGAGCGGTAGTCCTTGGGCGAGCGTTCGAACTGTTTCTTGAACGAGCGGCTGAAGTGCGCCGAATCGGTGAAGCCCCATTTGTAGGCGATGGTGGTGATCGACTCGGTCTTGAGGATCGGGTTGGCCAGGTCGTCGGCGCTGCGTTGCAGGCGCGTGCGCTGGATGTAGCGGCACACGCTGTCGCCCTGCTCTTCGAACAGGCGGTAGAGGTGGCGCACCGAAATGTTCAGGCGGTTGGCCAGGTTCACCGGCGACAGGCCAGGCTGGCCCAGGGACTCGTCGATGACCTTCTGCACATAGCTGCGCAGGTTGGCGCCGTGCAGCGCCGCGCCCGGCTGCACCTGGTCATCGCCGCCCTCCAGGGCCGACCCCAGCAGCGACAGAAATGCACTGTGCAGGGCCTGGCCCTCGGCCAGCTCGCCCTCCCCCGTAGCGCTTTCCTTGCACAGCTGATCCATCAGCACATGCAGCATGCGCCCGCAGGCCTTGGTCTGGGAGATCTTGCCGAAGGTACGCGCATCGCCCCCCAGCTGCCGGCACACCGCCTCGCGCGAGAGCGACAGCGAGGCGTGTTCGATCAGGCCGAACGGCATGATTTCACAGGCCCCGACCGCGTCCATCAGCAGCATCTCGCCCGGTGCCAGCTGCACACTGACGCCGTTCTGGGTGACCTGGGAGAAACCGGTGCGCTGGCTGACCAGAAAGCAGTGCTGGTCGTTGTCGCGGTCGGGCTTGATGCCGTCGCGGCGGATCAGCCCGGCGTTGGTGCGCAGGTTGGCCAGGGCCAGGCCGCCGCGTGACCAGGTGGAAATCTCGCCGATGAACAGCGAGCGATTGAACGCAAGTTCGGTCTCGAAATGCCCGCAAATGTGCTGCATGTCGGCATTCCAGCGGTCCAGCGCAGTGCCGGCGAGCTGATGAGTACTCATGGGTACCTCCACGATGGCATCTTGTTTTTGTTGGGCAATAGTTAACATGTTAGCTATATGCACGCAACACGTTCGTCGTCGCCAGGGTGGAAGCAGTTTTGGTGCCAGTCTGCGGGTTCAGAGGTCTTCGACAAGCCGCGCCAGACCTTTCAACGCGGCCAGCAGCAGGTCACGCTGTGCGGGGTTCAGGCTGATGTAGCGACGAAACGCCGGCATGCGGTTGACCACCTCGCTGCCGCCCATGTGCTCCAGGGTCAGGGTCCAGCAGCCGCCTGCCAGGTCCAGGTGCAGGCGCTTGAAATCCAGCGGCATCAGCGCCTGTTGCAGGGCCGGGTCGTGGGCCAGGGCCTGCTCCAGCCGCGCCTGCCAGGACCGCTCGCCACGCAGCCGGCGCCAGCGCAGGCCGCTGCGCCGCAGTGCACCGGTATGCTGCAACGCCAGCCGCGCCGTGCCCTGTTGCGGGCAGGGCACCTGCAGGCGGAACTCGCACAGCACCAGGTGCATCAGCAACTGCGACTCGGTGCGCTCGCGCACCTCGAACGCCAGGCTGCCATCGGCCAGGGCGTAGCGTGCACTGCCCGGCCCCAGCACCTCGCAACCGGCCAGGCCGAGGTTGCGCTGCAGGTGCGCCAGCGTCACCCCGGGGCGGTAGCCCGAGGGCGCGCGGTCAAACAGCCTTTGCCACAGTGTGGGCAGGGTATGCGCCATGCTCGACTCCCGGTTGGTGGGCAAATTCGCGCGCCAGCACCTCTTCGACCGAGGCCGGCTTGAACGGGTTGACCTTCTGCACCACCAGGGTCCAGAACAGCGCGTACACCGCCGTGGCGCCGAGCATCCAGGCGAATGGCACGTAAACCTGGGCCGGGTTCATGCCCGGCGGGGTGATGAACCACATGCCCAGGCCGATGCCGACGCTCGACAGCAATTGCGGCAGCGGGAACAGCGGCGAGCGGTAGGCCCGTGGCAGGTCGGGCCGGCGAATGCGCAGGATCACCACCGACAGCGTCACCAGCAGGTAGGCGGTGCTCCAGGCACACACCGCCGCCAGTACCAGGTGCAGGATGGTGTCGGTGTTGCCGCCCAGCCACCAGGCGTGCAGGCACGGGATCAGCATCGCCACCAGAATGCACACGATGGGGGTCTTGAAGCGTGGGTGCAGGTAGGTGAACACCCGGGGCAATGCGCCATCCACCGCCATGCCATAGAGGATGCGCGGCACCCCGGCCATCAGGGTGTTGATGGTGGCGGCGCCGGCGAACAGAAAGCCGATGCCCAGCCACAACGGGCCGATATCGCCCATCACCTGTTGGGCAAAATGCGGAATGGCCATGGGCGTGTCCAGCAGGTGCGTACCGCTGGCGGCGTCGAGCAGCACGTTGTCGACCTGGCGCTTCATCGCCGCGCCATAGATGAACATGCACGAGGCCACGCCGAACAGCCCCAGCGCCATGGCCCTGGGCAGGGTGCGCGCCGACTGGCGCAGGTCGGGTGCCAGCGGGGTGACGAACTCGCAGCCGACGAACATGAACATCGCCATGCCCACCAGCGACAGCACGGTGATCAGGTCGGTGCCCACCAGCGACGCGCCGAACCAGCCGTCCAGTTGCACCGCCGGGGCGGCGATCAGGCCGAGCACGCCGAACACCATCAGCGTGGTCCACATGCCGAAGGTGAGGATGATCTCGGCCTTGCTGAACACACTGATGCCGAACGCATTGAGGATGCCGAACACCACCACGAAGCCCACCCCCAGCAGCCACGAGCCACCGGCGGATTCGGCCAGGGTGTTGAGGTGTTCGAAGTTCACCAGCGCCATCACCCCGGCCAGGATGGTTTCGGCGGTGCCGGCGAACACGTGCACGATCAGGTAGGCCGACAGCGTGCCGGTGATGGCGAAGAAGCGCCCCATGCCGCAGTTGATGTAGTCGTACACCGAGCCGGTGGTGGGCAGGATGGCGGCGGCTTCGGCGAAGGTGGTCGACTGGGCGAGCATCATCAGCATGGCGATCAGCATGGCCACGGCGAACGCACCGCCGCCGATGCCGAAACCGGTGGTGGCGGTGAGGATCACCGGGCTGGCCATGATCAGGCCGATGGTGCTGGCCAGCGCGGTGGGGAACCCGACCGTGCCACGGTTCAGGTGCACGCTGAGGGTGTGGTTGAGCGACATGATGAGCGACCTCGAATGCCGTTGTTGTGGTTATGCGCCACTGTGCGCTGGCGGTTGACTGGCGTCTTGCCCGTGGCTGCCTGGGGTTTTGTTGCAGGCTGCCAGCGCACTTCTGGCCGTAGCCGGTTTGCCTGGCGGACCG